>JBAVXA010000241.1:0-15061 GCA_049698095.1 Burkholderiales bacterium | reverse complement strand
AGCGTGCCGTCGAGCGGACGCACATGACGCAAATAAAAACGATCGGTCACTGCAGCGGTGAACAAGGCTGCATCGGCCACGCAGCGCGTCATGATGCCGATGGTATCCAGGCTTTCCGCCTCGGGCTTCACACCCGCGCGATTGACAAGATTAAACGTCGGCTTGAATCCGACAATACCGCAAAACGCGGCGGGGCGTAGGGTCGAGCCGCCGGTCTGCGTGCCGAACGCAAGGGGGACCATGCAATCGGCCACGGCGGCTGCGGAGCCGCTCGACGATCCGCCGGGCGTGTGGTTCAGTTTTAATGGGTTGCGTGTTTTGCCCGGGCCGAAATAGGCAAGTTCGGTGGTGACGGTTTTGCCGAGAATAATTCCGCCGGCGTGGCGCACTGCGTTGACACAGGCGGCATCCCACGGCGGCTGATTGCCGGCGTAGATCGGCGTTCCGTATTCAGTCGGCATATCAACCGTGTCGATAATATCCTTTACGCCAACGGGAATGCCGTGCAGCAAACCGCGCGAAGGATTTTGATCGCACGCGCGCGCCTGCGCAATGGCTTGCGCCTCGTTGAAGTAGGCCCACGCGCCGACGTCTTTTTCCCGCGCATCGATGCGCTCAATACAGTCACGCACCAATTTTTCCGCTGTCAACTTGCCTTCACCGATAAGCGTTACTGCTTCTGTAGCCGTGAGCTGATTCGCTGGTTTTTTCATTCTGGCTCCGTTTAACTGCATTGCGATCACTTAATGCGTATAAAATACCATGCATGACATTTATTTTCCTGCTACTTCAAAGAAAGACCCTATGAAATATTTCAAAGTTTTGCTTGCCGGCTTGTTGTATCTTTCATTCGCCGCGCAAGCTCAATCGCCGGTGGATAGCGCCATCAGCCAGGTACTTGCACCTTATGGCCGCGTCGATGTCAGCAACGGCATATATCCCCCTGTGATTTATCCGCAACCCGTGATCATCATGCCGACTGCCGTCGCCCCTCCGCCGGTTTACATGCGCGTGCCGCCCGGGCATGCAAAAAAATGGGCCAAGCATTGCCACAAGTATAATGCGTGTAACCAGCCGGTTTATTTCGTCCAGGCTGATAAGGGCAAGAAACACAAAAATAAAAAGAACAAACACGACCGCGATGAGCACGGTCACGACAGGCACTGATACCAACACGACTCGCTGCGAAAAAAAACAGCGCAATCGAACTCCGCTGTTTTATTATGCCTCCGATAAACTCAGCTCAACCGCGCGCGCCGTTCGACAAAGCGTGATTTCGCATAACCGCACAGCGGCACAGACTTTTCGGCTGTGTGTTACTCAGTCAGGCGCGTTAGCGCTTCGCGATACTTTTCCGCCGTTTTCTCCGCGATCTCTAGCGGCACTTCAGGAGCAGGCGGTTGTTTGTTCCATCCCAGACTTTCCAGCCAGTTACGAATGTATTGCTTGTCGAAACTTTCCGGGCTCTCGCCCACTTTATAGCTATCGACGGGCCAGAAACGCGACGAATCGGGCGTGAGCGCCTCATCGATCAAATGCAGCGTGCCTTGTTCATCGAGACCGAATTCGAATTTGGTGTCGGCGATGATGATGCCGCGCGTCAATGCGTAGTCGGCTGCGGCGGTGTACAACTTGATCGCGACAGCGCGCACTTTTTCCGCCAATTCCTTACCCAGTAATTTTTCCACTTCTGCGAAACTGATATTCTCGTCGTGCATACCGGCAGCGGCTTTGGTCGACGGGGTAAAGATCGGCTGCGGAAGTTTTTCCGCGCGGCGTAATCCCGCCGGCAGAGCAATGCCGCAAATGCTTTGCTTTTGTTGATATTCCTTCCAGCCCGAGCCTTCAATATAACCGCGTACCACCGCTTCGATCGGCAGCGGCTTGAGCCGCTTGACCACGATCGCACGTCCCGCAACCTGATCGCGCTCGTCTGGCTTCACCACGCTTTCCGGTGCAATGCCGGTGAGTTGATTGGGAATAATGGCTTCGAGCTTTCTGAACCAGAAATCAGACAGCGCCGTAAGAATTTTGCCTTTGTCGGGAATCGGCGTCGGCAGGACGACGTCGAATGCGGACAGGCGGTCCGTGGTGACGATCAATAAATGCCGTGCATTGACAGCATAAAGATCGCGCACCTTGCCGCGATTGATTAACGATAAGGATTTGATATTTGCATTAAACAAGCTGGGTCCGATTGATAGTTACCGACGGAAAAATAAACGCCATTCGCGCGCGAATGGCGTTAAATTAATTAATTAAATCAATTAGTTAAGATATTACTGACTTCAATTCGCCTCGCGCATATTTATCCGCGATCGAATACAGCGGCATGGCTTTAATTTTTGACGCCTGCCCGGCGGAACCAAATTGTTCGTAGCGCTGTTTGCAGATTTCCTTCGCCGCCTGCGTGGCCGGTTTGAGATAATCACGCGGGTCGAATTTACTCGGATTTTCTTTCAGATATTTGCGCACCGCCGCAGTCATGGCCAAACGGATATCGGTATCGATATTGACTTTGCGCACCCCGTGTTTGATGCCTTGTTGAATTTCTTCGACCGGGACACCGTAGGTTTCTTTCATGTCACCGCCGTTGTCGCGGATAATCTTGAGCAGCTCCTGCGGGACAGACGACGAACCGTGCATGACCAGATGGGTATTCGGAATGCGTTTGTGGATTTCCTTGATGCGCTCGATGGCGAGAATGTCGCCGGTGGGCTTGCGCGTGAATTTGTACGCGCCGTGCGAAGTGCCGATGGCAATTGCCAGCGCATCGCACTGTGTTTTGCTGACGAAATCCGCCGCCTGCTCCGGATCGGTCAGCAGCATTTCTCGCGTCATCGTCGCATCCGTGCCGTGCCCGTCTTCTTTGTCGCCCTTCATGGTTTCGAGGGAGCCGAGACAGCCTAACTCGCCCTCGACCGTGACGCCGATGGCATGCGACATTTCCACGACTTTGCGCGTTACATCAACGTTGTATTCGTAGCTGGCGATCGTTTTGCCGTCTGCCATGAGCGAACCATCCATCATGACGCTGGAGAAACCGCTACGAATCGCGGTGAGGCAAACTGCCGGCGATTGGCCGTGGTCCTGATGCATTACGACGGGAATGTGCGGATAGCTTTCAATCGCGGCCTCGATCAGATGACGCAAGAACGGTTCGCCCGCATATTTTCGCGCGCCGGCACTCGCCTGCATGATGACCGGACTGTTTACTTCGTCCGCTGCCTGCATGATGGCCTGAATCTGTTCCAGATTGTTGACGTTAAATGCGGGCAAGCCGTAGCCGTTTTCCGCAGCATGATCGAGAAGTTGACGCATTGAAACGAGTGCCATGACAGTCTCCTGGTTACGCTATAAAATCGAATGGTAGTACTAATTCAGCATGAAACCGTTGATCGATGTTGCAATATGCCGGTAATGAAAAGTTCCAAAACAAGCGGCTGACGTTTTTCCTATTTCATCCAAAAACGGGGCGTCAATTCATGCGCGCCGGTGCTCGCCGACTTTCACAATTTTCATCGTATTGGTGCCGCCCGCTTTACCGAACGGTTCGCCAATTGTGATGATAATGTAGTCGCCGTCCTTCACGGCATGCTGGCGTTTAAGCTCATCTTCGGCAGCATTCAGCACTTCTTCCGCGTCGCGCGACGACACCGCGAAGCGCACTGGAAACACGCCGCGGAACAAGGTTACTTTGCGCCGCGTCTCGGTCAGCGGCGTCAGCGCGTAAATCGGCGCGCCGATGTTCATGCGCGATACCAGCAAGGCGGTCATGCCCGACTGCGTCAACGCGGCGACAGCGGTGATCTCCATATTGCTGGCGGTGAACACAACCGCATTGGCGATTGAGCTTTCAACTTTACTGTGCCCCTCGATACCGTGGCGGCGATCCTGCGAAGGGGCATGTTCCTTTTCCGCTTCAAGGCAAACCCGCGCCATTGCCGCGATCGCCTGCACCGGAAACAATCCGGCTGCCGTTTCCGCCGACAGCATTACCGCATCGGTGCCATCGAGCACGGCATTGGCTACGTCCGACACTTCGGCGCGGGTGGGAATCGGGCTGGCAATCATCGACTCCATCATCTGCGTTGCGGTAATGACAAATTTGTTTTTTGCCCTTGCAGCCTTGATCATTTTCTTCTGCAGGCCGGGCACCGCAGCATCGCCGACTTCAACCGCGAGATCGCCGCGCGCAACCATGATGCCGTCACTGGCGTGGAGGATTTCATCCAGCGCCGGAATTGCCTCGGCACGCTCAATTTTTGCCACCAGCTGGCTTTTGCCGCCAGCCTTGTTCATCAAGTCCCGCGCGAGGTCCATGTCGGCACCCGAACGCGGAAACGATACGGCGATAAAATCCGCTTTTATAAAAGCTGCAGTCTTGATATCGTCCATGTCCTTTTCGGTCAGCGCCGGCGCGGTCAATCCGCCGCCTTTGCGGTTGATGCCTTTATTATTCTTCAGTATGCCGCCATGTTCGACCACGGTATGGATTTCAGCTCCCTTCACCGCCGTTACCTTCATGGTGATCAAACCATCGTCGAGCAGCAGCAGGTCACCGACCACCACATCGCCCGGCAACTCTTTGTAGTCAAGGCCAACGCGCTGCTGGTTACCCAGCCCGCACGCGGCATCGAGAATAAATTTATCGCCGGGGTTGAGCGTGATTTTACCGTCGGCGAATTTACCGACGCGAATTTTCGGCCCCTGCAAATCGGCCAGCACGCCGACCGTTCGTCCCTGCTCTTTCGCTATCATGCGCACAAGCTCGGCGCGCGCGACGTGATCTTCTTTCGTGCCGTGGGAGAAATTCATCCGCACTACATCCACGCCTGCAATAATCATTTTTTCCAGCACACTTCTGTCGTTCGACGCCGGACCGAGCGTGGCGACTATTTTGGTTTTACGTAACATGAAACCTTTCTTTTAATTGTTTGCGCGCGATTCGAGAATTTCCACTGCCGGCAATTTTTTACCTTCGAGAAATTCGAGAAATGCGCCGCCACCGGTGGATATGTAACCGATTCTCTCCTCGATGCCGTATTTCGCAATCGCCGCCACGGTATCACCTCCGCCGGCAATGGAAAATGCATTTGAATTGGCAATTGCCATGGCGATAGTTTTTGTTCCCTCGCCAAAGCGGTCGAATTCGAAAACTCCGACCGGGCCGTTCCATACGATGGTGCCGGCTTTGCTGAGTTGCTGCGCGAGCATTGCCGCAGTTTTCGGACCGATATCCAGAATCAAATCGTCGTCGGCAACGCTATTTGCGTCTTTGGCGGTGGCGGTGGCCGTCGCAGAAAATTCTTTCGCGCAGACGACATCGACCGGAATCGGCACCGACGCGCCGCGCCTGGCCATCAAGTCGATAATTACTTTGGCTTCATTCACCAAATCAGCTTCTGCGAGCGACTTGCCGATTTTCAAGCCAGCGGCGAGCATGAACGTGTTGGCGATCCCGCCGCCGACAATCAAATTGTCGACTTTTTCGGCAAGGGATTTCAGGATCGTCAGCTTGGTGGAAACTTTAGAACCGGCAACAATGGCGACGAGGGGATGCGCAGGCGCATGCAGGGCCTTGCCGAGCGCATCAAGTTCGGCCGCCAGCAAGGGCCCGGCGCAGGCGATGGGCGCAAATTTTGCAATGCCGTGCGTTGTCGCTTCGGCGCGGTGCGACGTTCCGAACGCGTCGTTGACGTAAATGTCGCACAGCTTCGCCATTTTTTGCGCCAGCGCGTCGTCATTTTTTTTCTCGCCTTTGTTCATGCGGCAATTTTCCAGCATCACCACCTGCCCCGGTTTTACCTCGACACCGCCGGTCCAGTCGCGCTTGAGTTCGACCGGCTTGCCGAGCAATTCGGATAAACGCCTGGCAATCGGCGCCAGCGAGTTTTCTTCGCTGAATGTGCCTTCTTCCGGGCGCCCGAGGTGGGATGTCACCATGACCGCAGCGTTTTGTTTCAATGCGAATTCGATCGCCGGCACGGAAGCGCGGATACGCGTGTCATCTCCAATTTTGCCATCCTGGATCGGCACGTTGAGATCGGCGCGGATGAAAACGCGCTTATTGGAAACGTTAAGGTCGGAAAGTTTTTTAATGGTCATGATTCTGTATTAAACCGTTAACTTTGCACACATCGGGAAGGAGAAACAAACAACAATGGCAGCATTGGAAAAACTAAGTTTCCGTTATGCGGCAAGCGGGGGAAGGATCTGCTTTTAGTCGACGCCGCAAAGCAGGTCCCTCGCACCGGTCAGGCCAACTGTATATATCGCTTATTTCGCAGCCATCAGCGCGACGGTCGTATCCAGCATGCGGTTACTGAAGCCCCATTCATTGTCGTACCAGCTCGATACTTTCACCAGACGGCCGGACACCTTGGTCAGCGTGGCATCGAACGTGCTCGACGCAGGATCGTGGTTGAAGTCGACCGATACCAGCGGCGCAGTGTTGTAGTTCAGAATGCCTTTGAGCGAGCCCTGCGACGCTTCTTTCATGACGGCGTTGACTTCTTCGACCGATGTATCGCGCGCGGCGACGAAGGACAGATCGACCACGGAGACGTTGATGGTCGGTACGCGGATAGCATAACCGTCGAGTTTGCCGTTGAGTTCCGGCAGCACCAAACCGACTGCCGCGGCAGCGCCGGTCTTGGTCGGGATCATGCTCATCGTGGCGGAACGCGCACGCCGCAAATCTTCGTGATACACGTCGGTCAGCACCTGATCGTTCGTGTAGGAATGCACGGTTGTCATCAAACCGTTAACCAGGCCGATTTTGTCGTGCAGCGGTTTGACCATCGGCGCGAGGCAATTTGTGGTGCATGAGGCATTGGAGATGACGGTATGCACCGCCTTGAGCACGCCGTGGTTCACGCCATACACTATCGTCGCATCGACGTCGGCGCCGCCGGGCGCTGAGATGATGACTTTTTTCGCGCCGCCGGCAAGATGCGCACTGGCCTTGGCTTTGCTGGTAAATAGGCCCGTACATTCGAGCACGACGTCGACGTCAAGCGCCCCCCACGGTATTTCCGCCGGATTGCGGATCGCGAACACTTTGATTTTGTCGCCATTGACAACCATCGCATCGGCCTCCACGGCAACTGTGCCGTTGAATTTTCCATGCGCCGTGTCGTAACGCGTCAGGTGTGCATTGGTCTCGGCGTTGCCCAGGTCGTTGATCGCCACAATGTTGATTTCCTTATTTCGGCCCGATTCATACAGCGCGCGCAGCACATTGCGCCCAATGCGTCCGTAACCGTTGATAGCGACACGAATTGCCATGAAAAAACTCCTTATTAATCAATTAGTTATAAAAATACGCAGAAGCAATATTTAACCCTGTTTTCGGCATGGCGACAATGGGGGGTAACCCTATTATTTTCTTACAACAGGCTTTTCACCGCGCTCACCACATTTTCCGGGGTGAAGCCGAAGAGCTTGAACAGGTCGTTGGCGGGCGCCGATTCGCCGAAGCGATCGATACCGACTACAGCGCCTTCGAGGCCGACATATTTGCGCCAATAATCCGTGACGCCCGCTTCGATTGCCACGCGTTTAACACCCGGAATCAACACGCTGTTTCTATATTTACTATCCTGCCGGTCGAACACGCTGGTACAAGGCATCGACACCACGCGCACGGTGATACCTTGCTCGTCGAGCATTTTCTGCGCCGCCGTGGCAAGCCCGACTTCGGAGCCGGTCGCGATCAAAATGACGCGCGGCACACCGCCCACCGCTTCGTGCAGGATGTAGCCGCCGCGGTGCATTTGCGCGATGGTCGCTTCATCGCGTTTCTGGAACGGCAGGTTCTGCCGGCTGAAAATCAGGCACGATGGCCCGTCTTTGCGTTCGATCGATTGCGACCATGCAGCGAGAGATTCCACCGTATCGCAGGGGCGCCATACGTCCATGTTGGGAATCAGGCGCAACGACGACGTCTGCTCCACCGCCTGATGCGTCGGGCCATCTTCACCTAGGCCGATTGAATCGTGGGTGAAAACAAACAGCGAGCGCAGTTTCATCAGCGCCGCCATGCGCAAGGCGTTGCGCGAGTAATCGGCAAAGGTAAGAAAGGTTGCGCCGTAGGGGATAAAGCCGCCGTGCAGACCCAGACCGTTCATAATGGCCGTCATGCCGAATTCACGCACGCCGTAATAAATATAGTTTCCGCCGCCGGCGCGGGTCACGCCTTTCGAGCCGGACCATAGCGTGAGATTTGAACCCGCCAGGTCAGCGGAACCGCCGAGCAGTTCCGGCAATACGGGCGCGAGGCCCTCGATGGCATTTTGCGAGGCCTTGCGCGTGGCAATGGTTTCGGCTTTCTCGTTGGTTTTCGCCACCAGCTCATGCACATGCTCGGACCAGTTCGCCGGCAGTTCCCCCGCCATGCGGCGCTTGAATTCCGCGGCGAGTTGCGGCTGGTCGCTTTCAAACGCGAGAAACTTCATATTCCATTCTGCTTCGAGGCTGGCGCCTTTTTTGCGGCCATCCCATAACGAATATATTTCCGCGGGAATTTCAAATGGAGGATATTTCCAGCCAATGGCGGCGCGGGTAGCGGCGATTTCTTCCGTCCCGAGTGCTTCACCGTGAGCCTTGGCGGTGCCGGCGCGCGTGGGCGCCCCTTTACCGATGACGGTCTTGCAGCAAATCAGTGTCGGCCTGTGTGCATTGGCGTTGGTTTTCGCCTGGCGTATCGCTGCATCGATCGCGTCGGGATTATGCCCATCGACATGCGGAATAACCTGCCACCCATAAGCTTCAAAACGCTTCGGCGTATCGTCGGTGAACCAGCCTTGCACTTTGCCGTCGATGGAAATGCCGTTATCGTCGTAAAAACAAATCAGCTTGCCAAGGCCCAACGTGCCGGCGAGGGAGCAGGCTTCATGCGAAATGCCCTCCATCATGCAGCCGTCGCCGAGAAAAACATAAGTGTAATGATTGACAATGTCGAGACCCGGCCGGTTAAATTCCGCAGCAAGAATTTTCTCTGCCAGCGCCATGCCGACGGCGTTGGTGATACCCTGCCCGAGGGGACCCGTAGTGGTTTCGACGCCGGGCGTCATTCCATATTCCGGATGGCCCGGGGTTTTGGAATGCAGCTGGCGGAAATTTTTCAGCTCATCAATCGACAAATCGTAGCCGGTCAAATGTAGAACTGCGTACAGCAACATTGAGCCGTGGCCGTTGGATACGACGAAGCGGTCGCGGTCCGGCCAGTTTGGATTCGATGGATTGTGACGCAGATGCCGGCGCCACAAGACTTCCGCGATTTCTGCCATACCCATCGGCATACCCGGATGACCCGAGTTGGCTTTCTGCACGGCATCCATCGCAAGAGCGCGAATGGCATTGGTGACATCCTGTTGCGGCGTGGTGATGTTGGCTTGGGGTGCATTCATGGCGCATGACCTGCTTTATGGGAATTTCGGATGGTTGGATATTATCATTTAACCTGAGCCGCATTCGCTAACGAATACTTATGCTCGACTTAATTAAACACTTACCGGCTCGCAAACCTCGCACGCGGAATAACATACCTCGCGATCCGCGAGAATATCCGCCGGTTACGCAAACCATCCGGATTTTCTAGCTGGAAATAACCTTCTGATTTTATTAAATTTTTTGCCGGTGCGTAGAACAACATCATCTGCGCGATAAACCGGCAGCCTCGCGCGCGAGTTTTTCTATGGCGGCTCAGTCCTGTGCGTCCATTAATGCTTTCGGCGAAAGCCACGACCCGCCGACACATTTGACGTTGCTGAGCGCGAGGTAATCCGCCGCACTCGCCAGGGAAATTCCGCCGGTCGGGCAGAAGACGACCTCGGTAAATGGTCCGGCGAACGCCTTGAGCATGGTCGTGCCGCCGGCGGCGGCAGGGAAAAATTTCAGCGCCGTATATCCTTCGTTGGTTGCGGCAATGATGTCGGACGGCGTCATTACCCCCGGAAGCAGCGGCATGGCGAAAGCGTCAGCCGCAAGGGCGAGTTCGCGCGTGAGACCGGGGGTCACGGCAAATTTGCCGCCCGCTTGCTTCGCGGATTCAAAATGTTTTACCAGCGTCACCGTGCCAACGCCGACGATGGCGTCCGGCACCTGCTGCGCAATTGCGCGCACGGCATCCAGCGCAACCTGCGTGCGCAAGGTCACTTCGAGCACGCGAATTCCGCCCGCCACCAGAGCGCGCGCTATCGGGTCCAACGCGCTTTCGTCATCGCTGTTGGTAGGCACGGCGCGCCATTCAAGTTTGTCCCCGTCCAGCCACGGTTCTTCGCGGTAGCGCGCGAGGCCGCTGCCCGCGTTGGTTGTTACATCTCATGCAGTAAACCGGCACCAAGCAGTTCGCCAATCAGGAATCCCATGCCGCCAGCCGCATGAAAATGATCTACGTCGGCCTTGCTATTGGGATAAATGCGCGCCAGTAACGGCACCACGGCGGAAAGCGCGTCGAAGTCATCCCAGTTGATCTTTACGCCGGCGGCATGGGCGATGGCCGGAAGGTGCAGCGCATGGTTGGTCGAGCCGATCATGAACGGCTGGGAAGCCAGCGGAGAAAAACCGAAATCCTGCACCGTCGGAACCTGGGGCCCTTCGTCTTCGTCGGCGCTGTTGAGCCGCGACGGTTCGGCCTGGCATGATGAGGAATGATTGCCTCAATCGAATGAAGCCAGCAGAAAAAATATTCGATAGCGGCGAGCAGCTCGCGCAACAGCTTGCACAATCCATCGCCGATGATTTGCGTAGGGCGGTTTCCGCGCGCGGCAGGGCGAGCCTGGTGGTATCGGGCGGCCGCACGCCCGCTCGAATGTTCGCCGCGCTTGCGCGACAACCGTTAGCGTGGGACAAAATATGGATTACCTATAGCGACGAGCGTTGGGTATCCGCCAGTCACCCCGACAGTAATCAGGCGATGGTGCAACGTACCCTGCTCCAGCATGACGCCTCGGCAGCACACTTCGTGCCGCTGAAAAATTCGGCCGAGACAGCTGGCCAAGGCGCGGCCGAATGCGCGAAAGCCATCGCGGCGATGTCGCGTCCGTTTGACGTTGTGATATTGGGAATGGGCGATGATGGGCGTTTCGCTTCACTGTTTCTGCTCGCGCCGCAACTGGCTGCGGGGCTTGACCTTGCCAACCGTCAATTATGCATCGCGGCGGATCCGGTGCGCGCACCGCACGCGCGCATGAGGCTGACGCTGGCGGCACTGCTCGCCAGCCGTCGCATTGTGATTCAACTTTCGGGAACGACAAAGCAGACGGTTATTCACCGCGCACTGCAGGATGGTGCGGTTGAGGAATTGCCAATTCGGGCAATACTGCGTCAGACACAGACGCCGGTTGAAATATACTGGTCTAACTGATCCACAACCTCACGCCTGCGCGTCGAGCCATGCTTTCCATTCCTCGTACACGCTCCCGTGTAGTGCCGCGACCACCGATCGCGTCCACACGTCGCCGCTATTGAAGTCTGGGTTTTCCAATGTGCGCATGAATCCGCCGGCTTCTGCAAGAATCAACGACCCGGCGGCGTAATCCCATAATTTTTGCCCGCCGTGCAGGTAGACGTCGAATCGCCCCGCGGCGACGTAACACCAATCCAGCGTGCTCGCGCCGAAATTGCGCGCCGATGAAAACGGCGGGCGCGTGGATAAGGCTGCGGCAAGATGGTCGTCGAGCCGCTTGAGGTCGATCTCGGCCACTGACTCGCGCAGCGACGGCACGCGCTGCTTGATCGGCAATTCGACGCCATTGAGAAAAGCGCCCTTGCCTTTCTCTGCGCAAAAAAGCTCGTCCGCGACCGGGTCGTATATCGCTCCCAAAACCGAGCGATGCTCCCGCATCAAGGCGACGGATACGCCGAAATAGGGAATCCCGTTGACGAAGTTAGTAGTCCCGTCGATCGGGTCGACGCACCACAATGCGTCACGGTTAGTTTGCCAGATCTGCTTTTGCTCAGCTTCGGTCATTTCTTCCCCGAGCACCGGACAATCGAGAATCTTTTTCAGGCTTATTTTCAACGCGGCCTGCGCAGCATGGTCGGCTTGGGTAGAAAGGCTACCGTCGGCTTTACGTTCGTGCGCCACTTTCAGGTAACGCGGCATGATTTCGTCGCGCGCGACGGTTTTGACTGCTTGAATGAGCTGGTTAAGCATTATGAGAACCAAGTGCCCGGAACTGCGCTGAGGGCAAAATAGCAGGTAAAATAAAGCGTTATTCTACCATGCGGCAGCGCACTGACCATGTCCACTCGAACAATATGACGCCGCGCCTGTTCTGTCCCGACGATCTTTCGCGCGCCGTGCAAATCACTCTGCCCGATGCCGCCGCGCATCATGTCGCGCGCGTGCTTCGGTTGCGCATCGGCGATCTGGTAACCTTGTTCGATGGCAACGGCGGCGAATATGCGGCGAGCATTCATGCCGTAAGCAAAAACGAAGTTCGCGTCGACGTCGGCAGGTTCAGCCAGGTGGAGCGCGAGTCGCCAATACATATTTTTCTGGCACAGGGCTTATCGCTCGGCGATAAAATGGACGACACCTTGCAAAAAGCGGTGCAGTTGGGCATCGCCGAGTTCGTCGCACTGCAGACGCACAAAAGTGTTGTACGCCTTGACGGCGAGCGCGCGCAAAAACGCTTTCAACATTGGCAACACGTCGCCATTGCGGCCTGCGAACAATGCGGGCGTAACCGCTTACCCCGGCTGAACGAGGTGATGTCATTCGATGAGTTTGTGGTTTCTGCCGATTACACCGCCACGCGCCTGCTGCTGTCGCCGCGCGGTAAAACATCTCTCGGCCAACTGGAGAAGCCAGCGGGGAAGATTATCCTGCTCTGTGGCCCCGAAGCAGGTTTTTCCGCCAACGAAGAGGCAATCGCGATAAAAAGTGGTTTCACACCGGTCCGGCTGGGTCCGCGCGTGTTGCGAACTGAAACTGCGGCGGTCGCCGCCCTCGCCGCCATGAATGCGCTGTGGGGCGATTATTGACGCCGCAGAAGACCCGCGGAGATGCCCGCCGCTTTTCGACGTATAATTCCACTATCGACCCCAGGATTTGCAATGACTGCTTCTGCTCAACCGATTAGCCCGGGTAGCGAACCGCAAGCGCAATTCAAAACCGAAGCCTTCGTGCAGTGGTTCCGCTCGGCTGCCCCCTATATCAACTCCTTCCGCGACAAGACGTTTGTCATCGCGTTCGGCGGCGAAGTCGTCAGCGACGGTAAGTTTTGGGAGCTGACCCACGACATCAATTTGCTTGCCGCGCTGGATGTCCGGATCGTATTGGTGCACGGCGCGCGCCCGCAGGTGGAATTCCAGATGAAGGAGCGCGGCATCGAGACCAAGTTCGTCAACAGTCGGCGCGTGACCGATCCCGCTGCTCTGACCTGCGTGATGGAGGCGTGCGGCACCTTGCGCGTGGAAATCGAAGCGCTGTTTTCGGTGGCAATGGCGAATACGCCGATGCAAGGCGCGGATATCCGCGTGGCGTCGGGCAATTTCATCACCGCTAAACCCATCGGCGTGCTGGACGGGGTCGATTACATGCAGACCGGCGAAGTGCGCAAAATCGATGTCGTCGGCATTAACCGCAGGCTCGAGCAACAGGAAGTCGTATTACTCTCCCCGTTGGGATACTCGCCGACGGGCGAAGTGTTCAACCTGACCATGGAAGACGTTGCGACCATGGCGGCAATCGAACTCAAAGCCGACAAGCTGATTTTTCTCATGGATACCAACGGCGTCAGCGACACTCGCGGCAACCTGCTCGAAGAGATGACGGCGAAGGAAGCAGAAACCATGCTGGCGGAAACGGCCGCGAATCTTTCCGACGATGCTCGTATCTATTTGCCCTGTGCGATCAAGGCGTGCAAACAAGGCGTCGGCCGCACGCATTTGATCACGCGGCATATCGACGGCGCGCTGTTGATGGAATTATTCAGCCGCGACGGTATCGGCACCATGATCACGCAGCACTCGCTGGAGAATCTGCGCCAGGCAACGATTGACGATGTGGGCGGCTTGCTGCAAATCATCGAGCCGCTGGAAGAGCAGGGCATTCTGGTCAAGCGCGGCCGTGAAGTGCTGGAGACGGAAATCGGCAACTTCGCCTTGCTTGAGCACGACGGCATCATCATCGGCTGTGCCGCGTTGTATAAATTTCCCGATCAAGCCTCAGCCGAACTCGCGTGCCTCGCCGTCACGCCGGATTTTCGCAGCGCCGGTCGCGGCGAACGCCTGCTCAACCACATGGAAAAACTCGCCGCCGCGCAAAACATAAAAAAACTTTTTGTGCTGTCGACACGTACCATGCATTTTTTTCTCGAACGCGGCTTCACCGAAACCGACGTCTCGCAACTGCCGGAGAAAAAACAAATGCTCTACAACTTTGAGCGCCGCTCGAAAATATTTCTCAAATCCATCGGCGCGTAATTAATTTAACTAATTGATTTAATTGAGGTTTTTATGTCACGCATGATACAGTGTATTAAACTAAAACGCGAAGCCGAAGCACTGGATTTTCCGCCCTACCCCGGCGAACTCGGAAAACGCATATTTGAAAATGTTTCCAAAGAAGCGTGGAAGCAATGGCTGGAACAACAAAAAATGTTGGTCAACGAAAACCGCCTGAATCTCTCCGACATCAAAGCCAGAAAATATTTAGCCGAGCAAATGGAAAAACATTTCTTCGGCGAAGGCGCGGAAGTGGCGCAGGGTTATGTGCCGCCGGCCAAGTAAACGTAGGTTGCGCCGCGCGCACGCGTAACGCTTGCCAGATTCAACTCCAATGCATGAAGTAACAAATGGCCTAGCCCCTTCCCCCTTGAAGGGGGAAGGAGTTTGTCATCCTGAGCTTTGCGAAGGGCCTGCTTTTCGATGTTGATTTGACGCGCGTAACAGCAGATTCTTCGCTACCGCTCAGAATGACAGTGCTGTAGGCTGGCGCTGATAAGCCCAGCAGATTTCGTAGGATGGGTGCAACCCATCGTGCCGCTCGTCAAATAACCACAATTACTATTTCACCAGAGTTGATGGGGTGCACCCATCCTTGTAT
>JBAVXA010000240.1:0-11681 GCA_049698095.1 Burkholderiales bacterium | reverse complement strand
GCCTCGCGTCCGCGAAAAGCGTCGGCCAGCTTGCGTCCATCGACCGGCGACAGGCAGTCGAAGGTCTCACCCGTTTGCGACGACACTCGCTTGCCGTCGATAAATGCGCGTCCGTCAAGCTTGAGGGCAACAGCTTGCTCGTGCCAGGATTTCACTTGTGCCTGCATGGTACGTTTACCTCCAGAACTGTCTTGAAGCGAGTAGGAAAATCCGACTGCCGGGCGACACACGACGCAAATAAGAAATCACGCCGATGCCTACGCGTTGCAGGCTAACGGTCATTTTACGCGGGCGCCGAAGGATGACGACGAAGCTTCGCCTTTATCCTATTTATTGATGTCGCCGAGGCAGATATATTTCACTTCGAGAAACTCATCGATGCCGTAGTGCGAGCCTTCGCGACCGAGGCCGGATTGCTTGACGCCGCCGAACGGCGCTTCCGCCGTCGAAATCAAACCGGTATTGACACCCACCATGCCGTAATCGAGCGCTTCTGCGACGCGGAAGATACGCCCGATGTCGCGGCTGTAAAAATACGACGCCAGTCCGAACTCGGTATCGTTGGCCATTTCGATGACTTCTTTTTCATCCTTGAAGCGGAACAGCGGCGCGACCGGACCGAAAGTCTCTTCAGTGAATATTTTCATGCTGCGTTTTACATCGGCCAGCACGGTCGGTTCGTAAAATGTCCCGCCGAGGCTGTGGCGCTTGCCGCCGGTAACGACCTTGCCCCCCTGGGCGACGACGTCGGCAACGTGTTCTTCCACTTTTGCCAGTGCGTTTTTATCAATCAACGGCCCCTGCACCACGCCGTCGTCAAAACCGTTGCCGACTTTGAGTTGTTTCACCCGCTGAGCAAGTTTTTCCGCGAACGCATCATAAACTTTATCCTGCACGAACAGGCGATTGGCGCACACGCAGGTTTGTCCGGTGTTACGGAATTTGGAAATAATCGCGCCTTCCACGGCGGAGTCGAGGTCGGCGTCGTCAAACACGACAAACGGCGCATTGCCGCCGAGTTCGAGCGCCATTTTTTTAATCGTGCTCGCCGATTGTTTCATCAACAGGCGTCCTACTTCCGTCGAGCCGGTAAACGTCACTTTGGTCACAATCGGATTCGACGTCATTTCACCGCCGATTTGCGACGCGCTGCCGGTAACCACGCTGAATAGTCCGGCGGGAATGCCCGCTTCTTCCGCCAGCACCGCCAGCGCGAGCGCGGAAAACGGCGTCTGCGTGGCAGGCTTCAACACCATGGCGCAGCCGGCGGCCAGCGCCGGACCGGCCTTACGCGTAATCATCGCATTGGGGAAATTCCATGGGGTGATCGCGGCGCATACGCCGATCGGCTGCTTGATCACAATAATGCGCTTGTCCGCAGCATGTTGCGGAATCGTATCGCCGTAAATGCGTTTGCCTTCCTCGGCGAACCATTCGATGAACGATGCGCCGTAGGCAATTTCGCCGCGCGCTTCGGTCAGCGGCTTGCCCTGTTCAGCAGTCAATATTTTTGCCAGGTCTTCCTGATTTTTCATCATCAGGTCATACCATTTGCGCAACACGGCCGCGCGTTCTTTCGCGGTCTTGGCGCGCCACAAAATCTGCGCATCGCGCGCGGCAAGGATCGCCTCGCGTGTTTCCGCGGCGCCCATTTCCGGCACGCTGCCGAGCATTGCGCCGGTCGCCGGATTGTTTACGGCAATACTTTTTCCCGAATGTGCGTTAAGCCATTTGCCGTTGATATAGCACTGCTGACGGATCAGGCGCGGATTGGAAAGCTGTAATAATGTATCCATAACTATTTGATTCCATTCAATATTTTACGGCTCACCCGATTGACAAACTGGCCGCGGGAGGTGGAAAGCTAACTATCACTATAGACGTCAGCCGGGATGGTTGGTTTACCAACATCCCGGCCGGATCCATTACAAGAAACCAAAAGCCGGCAACAGTATCAGAAGCTGACTAAAGTCGACGCACCGAATATCGTGTTCGACTTGGTGCTGACGCCATCTTTGTCAATGAACACAGGAATATCCGCGCGATCGTGACGCAACTCGAACTTCAACAGGGTATTGATATTCCAGTTGTAGTTCATGCCTAACGTGACAGCAGTGCGCTTCGCACCGCGGCTCGGGTCGGTGGCAAGGTCGGGCCCAAACCCGTTAAGGCTGTCGCCCGCAAAACACGAACCTGGGATACCCGCTTCACAGCCGGCGATCGCCAGGTTCGGTGTTCCGCCGCCGTTCTTGTGGTTATCGAGGTAATCAAGGCGCATGATGCCTTCGAACCGCGGCATGAATTTGTATGCGCCCAAAACCGACGCGCCGAACCATTGGGCATCCCCGCCATTGAACGCCGCTTTAGCCTGGCGGCCGAAATCGAGTTGGCCCATCATGGTGACATCGCCGCGGACAAAATAACCGTCCACTTCGAAATAATCCAAATGTCCTTTCGACGTCGCCGCAGCGTAACCATCGTCAAACCCGGTGTCGACGGCTAGCGACGTGCCGTCATACGCCGCTGTATTC
This sequence comes from Burkholderiales bacterium, assembly GCA_049698095.1. Classification (GTDB taxonomy): domain Bacteria; phylum Pseudomonadota; class Gammaproteobacteria; order Burkholderiales; family JBEEJL01; genus JBEEJL01. Next base: position 9,150 of record JBAVXA010000240.1, on the reverse strand, counting down.
AAGTTTGGCACCTTGCCGTGGGTGCCGGAAAAACCGAAGCCCTGGAACTCGCCCTTCGAATAATCGACGCGGTAATGCACGACCGGCGCTTTGCGGTCGTATACACGGCCTGAATTGAAATTACCCACGATGCCCTTGTAAATCCATTTGCCTTCGGTGTAATCCAGCCCGACACCGGTGATAAACGTCGGCTCAGTAAAATCAAACAGCAGGTTGTTGGTGATGGTTTTTTTCGCCGTCGGCAACTGGTATTCGTAACCGGGCCACGAACCCACCTGCCCGGCAATAAACTTGAAACGGCTGGAGGTCAATGGAATTGAAATAAACGCCTGATTGACGAGGCTGCCGATATTGAAACCGGAGCCGTAGCTCTTGTGCGGCATCAACTCCAGCAGCATTTTAGTGCCGTTATCCAGTTCCTTTTCGAACCGCAATAACGCGGTGCCGAAGTAGGCGTTATCGTAAGTATAGGTTTCACCATTGTTGAAATTATTCATGAATACAAAACTGCTGCTGCCGGCATTCTTGTTATAGATATACGTTGGGTCGACAAAACCGGAAATTTTCAGGCCTTTGAAACCGCCGGCTTCGCGTTCGTCTTCCAGGCTTTCCACTTTTACACGCACGCGGTCGGCTTCGGCCTTTTCGTCTGTGCCGCCGGATTTCTGCATTGCGCTTTCGAGTTGCTTGATTCTTTCTTTCATTGCATCCAGCTCGAGCTTGAGCGCGTTATTGTCTTGTTGCGCCGAAGCCAGCAACGGAAATGCGCAGGCCATTGCCAATACAGTTTTACGAATGCTAAACATTTGAATCCTCCATGCTATGTTTTGCGATTAAATCGCGGTTATATTCATGACCGTTTACTTCAATTAACACTATTACCCGTTACAAAATCACGTTGCCTGATTCGCTTCGCGGAATGCCGCGCTGATTTCGCGCTGCTTCTCCCGCTCTGCCCTTGCCATGTAGATGCTGCCGAATATTACCAATGCGCTGACAACTGCAATGGTTACTGCCGCGACGGCATTTACTTCCGGATTGAGCCCCAGGCGCGCGCGCGAAAAAATCACAATCGGCAGAGTAGTCGACCCTGGGCCGGACAAGAACATCGACAACACAACGTCGTCGAGCGACAAGGTAAACGTCAGCAGCCACGCCGACATCAATGACTGCGTGATCAGCGGCAAGGTAATCAGCCTGAATACCTGCAAAGGTTTGCATCCCAGATCCATCGCCGCTTCGTCCAGCGATTTGTCCATTTCCGTCAAGCGCGACTGGATGACCACGGTGGCGTACGCCATACCAAGCAGGGTATGTCCCATCCAGATGGTGAACATGCCGCGCTCGGGATAGCCCAGCCATTTTTGTATTGTGACCATGGTAAGCAACAGGCTGAGGCCGACGATCACTTCGGGCATCACCAGCGGCGCGCTGACCATGCCGGTAAACAAAGTGCGCCCGGGGAAGCGCTTGTATCGCGTTAGCGCGACGGCGGCGAACGTGCCAAGAATCACCGATGCCGTCGCAGTGAAAAACGCGATTTTCAGCGACAGCCACAAGCCATTGATGATTTCCTTATCGTGCCATACCGCGGCGTACCATTTGAGTGAAAAACCCGACCACAAAGTCACCAGCTTGGATTCGTTGAACGAAAAAACCACCAGCGTAATGATAGGAATATAAAGAAATGCATACACCAGCACGAGCACACTGGCGCTGATTGCGCCCTGCCTGGCGCTACCGGCACTCATTGCTTTTTGCCTTCCATTTGTTCCGCTTCGTATTTATTGAATATTGCCAGAGGAACGAGAATTAGCAAAATCATGACTACAGCCACGGCCGACGCGCGCGGCCAATCGTTATTGCTGAAAAATTCGTCCCACAATACGCGCCCGATCATCAGCGTCTCCGGCCCGCCGAGCAGCTCCGGAATCACGAATTCACCGATGCATGGAATGAACACCAGCATCGAGCCGGCGACTATGCCCGCTTTCGACAGCGGCACGGTGATGCGCCAGAAAGCCTGCAGCGGCGTCGCGCCAAGATCGGCGGCGGCTTCGAGATAGCGGTTGTCGAGTTTCACCAGATTCGAATACAGGGGCAGAATCATGAACGGCAGGTAGGTATAGACCATGCCGAGAATCAGGGAAAATTTGGTGTGCATCATGTGAATGGGCTCGGTAATCACGCCCATCCAAATAAGCAAATTGTTCAGCAAGCCGTTATTTTCCAGAATACCCTTCCACGCGTAGATGCGCAGAAGGAAGGAGGTCCAGAACGGCAGCATTACCAGCATCAGCAGCGCCGGCCGCATGTGCGTCGGCGAGCGCGCCATGAAATAGGCGAACGGGTAACCAATGAGCAGGCAAAGTATCGTTGTGGCGAAGGCAAAACCGATCGAGCGCAAATAAGTGCGCAGGTAATATTGCTGTTCGTCAGCGAACAGCGAGAAAAAATTATTCAGTTTGATGTTGAGTGTAAACGAGCCATCGGCAAAACTGACCAAGGGACTGATTTTCGTCACTTCCATTTCCGATAAACTGATCTTGAGCACAATCAGGAACGGGAGCAGGAAAAACAGCACCAGCCAGAAATACGGCACGGCAATGACGGGCACCCGTCCGTCAAATAAACGTTTTATTTTGTTGGCAATATTCTGCATATGCGGTTATTGCGTCAGCACTACCATGGCGTCTTCGTCCCAGCTCGCGTATACCTGATCGCCCCATGTCGGCTGCCAATCCGGCAAACGTTCCGAATTGGCCGTGGTCGCCTTGATGATTTTGCCCGTGGCCAGTTTGATGTGATACACAGTGTAGCTGCCAAGGTACGCCAGCTCCTTCACCTCACCCTGGACCCAGTTGTGCGATTTTTCCGGCCTGGTCTGCTTTACGCGGATCTTTTCCGGGCGAATCGCGACGCTCACTTCCATTCCCTCCGTGCCGGTGATGCCGTGGCCGACGTAGTGTTTGCACTCCGGCGTGTCGATGATGACGTGATCCGGTTCGTCGACAATCACTTTGCCTTTGAACAGATTCACGCTGCCGATAAAATCGGCGACGAAACGACAATTTGGTGTTTCGTAAATTTCATTCGGCTTGCCGATCTGCAATATGCGCCCCTCGCTCATCACCGCGATACGCGACGCCATGGTCATCGCCTCTTCCTGATCGTGCGTCACCATCACGCAGGTCACGCCGACCTGCTCGATGATATTCACCAGCTCCAGCTGGGTCCGCTCGCGTAATTTTTTGTCGAGCGCAGCGAGCGGCTCGTCAAGCAATAACAGTTGCGGCCGCTTGGCCAGGCTGCGCGCCAACGCCACGCGCTGCTGCTGTCCGCCGGAGAGCTGATGCGGCTTGCGTTTACCGTACGATTTGAGCTGCACCAACTCCAGCATACTTTCGACGCGCGCGGAAACGTCGGCCTCGCTCAGGTTGTCGCGGCGCAAGCCGAACGCAATGTTGTCCCATACGGTCATGTGCGGAAACAATGCATAGGACTGGAACATCATATTAATTGGCCGCTGGTGCGGCTGAATACGCGAGATCTCCAGATCGTTAAGCAGTATCTTTCCCGACGTCGGCGTTTCAAAACCGGCCAGCATTCTGAGCAGCGTCGATTTGCCGCAGCCGGAACTGCCGAGCAACGCGAAAATTTCGCCTTTGTTGATCGTCAAGGAAACATCATTGACCGCGAGAACGCCGTCGAAGTCCTTGACCAGCTTCTGAATGCGCAAGAATGGCGCGGCAGCGCTTTGTTTTTCCTGTTTTTCTTTTGAATTAATGCTCTCTGCCATGATGCCTGCCCTGTTGATTGGGCATTTCCCCGGCTGCGTGGCGCAGTTATGTCCGCACAATCGGGGAAATGCCGGCTCCCGCAGGAGCCGGTAAACGCTTGCTCGATTACAAGCCGGTCTTGAATGTTGTATAGAGACGCGTGATCAAGCGGCGGATATCGTTATTTACCGCCGTCGGCGAGATCATTTTTTTGTTGATCTCTTCCGGCAGGAAAATCGTCGGGTTTTCCGCCACTTCCTTTTTGACGAACTTCATGCTCGCTGCATTCGGGTTGGCGTAGAACACTTTGTTGGTCAAGCTGGCGTGCACTTCCGGCTTCATGATGTAGTTCATGAACGCATGGGCATTTTTCGGGTGTGCAGCGTCAACCGGAATTGCCATGGTGTCAAAGAACAGGTTGGCGCCGGTCTTCGGAATCAGGGCTTCGATCTTGACGCCGTTTTTGGCCTCAATGGCGCGCTGCTTGGCAATATTGATGTCGCCGTTCCAGCCCAGCGCGACGCATATCGAACCGCTCGCCATGTCGTTGATATAGCCCGATGAACTGAACAGGGTGACATAGGGACGGATGGTGTTGAGCATTTTCGCCGCTTCCTGGTAGTCAGAGGGCGATTTACTATAGGCGTTTTTGCCCAGATAAATCAGCGCAGGCGGCAAAATTTCCGACGGCGAATCGAGGAAGGATACACCGCAGGATTTCACTTTCGACGCGTACTTCGGGTTAAATACCAAATCCCAGGCGTTATCCGGCATGGGCAAGTCACCGAGCGCAGCTTTGACCTTATCGACGTTGATACCGACTGTGGTAAAGCCCCACAGCCACACCACCAGATGCTGATTGTCCGGATCCAGCTTGGCTACTTGCTCGAGCACGCCTTTGTCGAGGTTTTTCCAGTTGGGCAATTGGTTGCGGTCGAGTTTTTTCAGCAATCCGCCATCGATCTGGATTTTCGCCCAGTTGGATGAAGGTACGACAACGTCATAGCCGGTTTTACCGGCGACCAGTTTGGCGTGCAGAATTTCGTTGTTGTCGAAATTATCGTAGCGGACCTTGATGCCTGTCTCTTTTTCAAAACTGGCAATCGTGTCATCGCCGATATAGTCCGACCAGTTATAGATGTTCAGTACTTTTTCTTCTTCCTGCGCAAATGCGCCCGCCGCGGAAACTGCCAGTGACAGGGCCAATGCCACACCCGTCCATTTTGTCGAAATCAAACTTCTCATGCCGTCTTCTCCTCAGAAATAGCAAACCAGGTTAATCAAAAAATCGCAACCGATAGGCTGGCCGCGTTCAACTAAACGTGTCATGGGGTGTGGGGGCATACGGTGCGGAAAATTTTTGTTTTCATTCGCATTGCGGATTTCCCGTTTATTGTTATCCCATCAATATTTCAAATATTTATTAATATAATCATATACTTACATTGTTCAAACCAGGTTGCGACGCTTCACCTCTTCCCATGTTAAATCTAGACAGAGACGGATCAATGCGATCATTTCATCGATTTGGGCACGCGAGATCACCAGCGGCGGCGCGATGATCATGCGGTCACCAACTGCACGCATAATGACGCCGTTGGCAAAGCAATAGCCACGGCAAATCATACCGACTTCTAAATCCGGCGCAAATGTTTCCACCGGCTTTTTGGTTTTATTTTTAACCAGCACGAGGCCGGCCATGAGGCCGCGCGTTTCTGCGATGCCAACCAGGGGATGATCGGCAAGCTGGGTGAATTTCTCCCGCAAGTACGGCCCGGTATCGCTGTCGACTTTTTCGACCAATTTTTCGCGTTTGATAATATTGATATTTTCAATTGCCACTGCGCACGCGACCGGATGACCAGAGTAGGTGAAGCCGTGATTAAAGTCGCCGCCCTTTTCGATCAGCACATCCGCGACCCGGTCGCCGACCATCACGCCACCAAGCGGAATATATCCGGACGTGACGCCTTTGGCGAATGTCATCAGATCCGGTTTCACGCCGTGAAATTCGGAACCCCACCAACGGCCCAAACGCCCAAAGCCGCAAATCACCTCGTCCGACACAAGCAAAATATCGTACTTGTTGCAGATGCGCTGAATTTCCGGCCAATAATTCATCGGTGGAATGATCACGCCGCCTGCACCCTGCACCGGCTCGCCGATGAACGCGGCGACTTTGTCGGCGCCGATTTCAAGAATTTTTTCTTCCAGCCACGACGCGGCTTTCAGGCCGAACTCCTCCTCTGTCATGCCTTGGCCGAGCTCGAAATAATACGGTTGCTGGATATGCGCAATATTCGGAATCGGCAGTCCGCCCTGCGCGTGCATGCCCGCCATGCCGCCGAGCGACGCGCCCGCCATGGTGCTGCCGTGATAGCCATTGATACGCCCGATAATCACCTGACGGTCGGGCTTGCCCATTAGATCCCAATAGCGCCGCACCATGCGGACCACGGTGTCATTCCCCTCGGAGCCCGACGAGGTGTAAAACACGTGCTTGAAATGCTTGGGGGAAATCTCCGCGAGCAATGTCGAAAGCTGCACTGCCGGCACATTCGTCGTCTGGAAAAAACTGTTGTAAAACGGCAATTCCAGCATTTGACGATACGCAACTTCCGCCAATTCCTTGCGCCCGTAACCGGCATTAACGCACCACAGGCCCGACATGCCGTCGATGATTTTTTTGCCTTCCGAATCCCAGATATAGACGCCCTCACCGCGCACCATGATGCGCACGCCTTTCGCGCCCAGTACTTTGGTGTCGGTGAACGGATGCATGTAATGCGCCGCATCCTGCGCCTGCAGCGAAGCGGTATCGTACTGAACCTGGGTTCTCACTAACGGTGGTAAATGTTCAATTGGTCTGGACATGATTTTTTCCAAATATTTAAAGTTGCTTAAACATGCAGCAATAAATGCTCACGCTCCCACGGGCTGATGACTTTCATGAATTCGGCGAACTCCAATTCCTTGATCGCCGCGTAAACCGCGATAAAACGCGGCCCGAGAATTTTTTTCAACGCTTCTGCGTTGCGCAAATCGTCCAACGCTTCGGACAAACCGCGCGGCAATTCGTAATCAAGATCATAGGCGCTCTCGGTCGTTACTTTATTGGGCGAGATTTTCTCGATCATGCCCAGATATCCGCAAGCCAGCGTCACGGCCATCGCCAGATACGGATTTGCGTCGGATCCGATGACGCGATTCTCCACGCGGCGCGAATCGGCGTCGGCAAACGGCAGGCGGAATCCGACGGTGCGGTTGTCGTAGCCCCATTGGATGTTGATCGGCGCGGCGCTGTGGCGCACGATGCGGCGGTAGGAGTTCACGTAAGGCGCGACCAGCGCCATCGCCGACGGCATGTATTTCTGCAAGCCACCGATGTAATGATGGAATGTTTCCGCCTCGCTGCCGTCCGGGTTGGAGAATATGTTCTTGCCCGACTTGATGTCGACAATGCTCTGGTGAATATGCATCGCCGAGCCCGGCTCGCCCGCCATTGGCTTGGCCATGAAGGTCGCATACATGTCGTGCCGCAGCGCGGCTTCGCGCAGGGTGCGTTTGAAGAAAAATACTTTGTCGGCAAGGCCCAGCGGATCGCTATGCAGGAAGTTGATTTCCATTTGCCCGGCGCCGAGCTCGTGGATCAGCGTATCGACATCCAACTCCATGGTCTGGCAATAATCGTAAATATCCTCAAACAGCGGATCGAATTCATTCACCGCATCAATACTGTAAACCTGACGGCTGGTCTCCGCGCGCCCGCTGCGGCCGATCGGCGGCTTCAACGGCAAATCGGGGTCGGTGTTTTTGGCGATCAGATAAAATTCCAGTTCGGGCGCGACAATCGGCGCCCAGCCCTTGTCGGCGTACATCTGCACCACCCGGCGCAACACCGAGCGCGGTGCAAAATCCACCAGCGAACCGTCGGAAAAATAGCAGTCGTGCAACACCTGCGCGGTCGGATCGACCGCCCACGGCACGAGGCGCACAGTGGACGGGTCGGGGCGCAGAATCATGTCGCGGTCGGTGACGGAAATCACCGAATCGTACTCCTCACTATCGGTCGGGTAATCGCCAGTGACGGTCATGGCGAGGACGGCTTCAGGCAAACGCATGCCGCGCTCTTCGGTAAATTTTTCGCGCGGCAGAATTTTCCCGCGCGCAACTCCCGTCAAGTCGGGCACCAGACATTCGATTTCGGTGACCCGCTTGTCGTTTAACCAGTTTTCCATATCGCTGTAGGAAAAATTTTCGCGTAAAGACATGATAGTTTCTCGATTCTGTAAGTAATTGATTATATTAAATTTATTATTAATTCCTCACGCTCGCATCGCGCAAGCGGACTCTGCAGAACCGCTATGGAACTTGATTGGTTCCGTGCTGATAAAGCCACGAAGGATTGGTCCAGTAAATAATTCTGATCATGACGCTGTTCGTTTCATTTCATGCGCTACGTTTGATTCTGCTTTCGCCGACAAGACGCGACTGGCGACATGCATCGCCAAACGCTTGATAAATTTTTAACGAATCGGGGTTCTGCATGACCTGCCATTCAGGATGCCACTGCACCGCCAGCGCGAAATTTTTTGCGCCGCTGACCGAATAAGCCTCGATCAAACCATCTTCGGCAATGGCTTCGCTGCGCAAACCCGGTGCGAGCATATCGACGCCCTGTCCATGCAACGAATTCACAAACAGCGCGTCTTTATCGGCGAATATTTTTTGCAACAACCCGCCGGCCAACAACGACACGCTGTGTACCGGTGCATATTGCGCGTCGAGATCCTGCGTCTTATCTTCTCGATGGTCGCGCATGCCCGGCACTTCCTGAACCGCTTGATGCAGCGTGCCGCCTAGCGCAACGTTGATTTCCTGAAAGCCGCGGCACACGCCGAATAACGGCAGGCCGCGCGCCAGCGCGGCTTTGATCAACGGCAACGTCGTCGCGTCGCGCGCCGGGTCGAGCGGCAGCGCGGGATTGTGCACTTCCTGCGCAAAATGTCTCGGATGCACGTTCGACGGCGAACCGGTGAGCATGATGCCGTCGACGCGATCGAGCAGGTCTTCGATGCCGTCGTTCATGCCGATTGGCGGCAACAGAATCGGCGTGCATTCCGCCCCGAGCAGCACGGCATCGACGTATTTTTTTTGCACCGCGTGATACGGATGCGCGCCGATGTCCTTGGTGCAGGCGGGAATCAACACGACAGGTTTTGATGGACGTGACATGAATTAATTCGAATCCGATTTATATAAAATCAAATCTTCTCCACATAAGCATACCCCAGATCGCGCGCGACCGCTTCATAGGTCACTTTGCCGCGATGGATATTCAAACCGTTGCGCAAATGGCGGTTTTCGTCCA
>JBAVXA010000239.1:0-3507 GCA_049698095.1 Burkholderiales bacterium | reverse complement strand
AGGCGCAGGATGTGCCGCTTACCATAATGTTCGGCCATTCACACGACGCCATGGAGGCGGCGGATGCAGCACTCGTGGCCAGCGGCACTGCCACGCTGGAAGCGGCGCTGCTGAAATGCCCGATGGTGATTGCTTATAAAATGTCGCCGCTCACCTACCGCATTATGAAACGCAAAGCGTATTTGCCTTACGTCGGATTACCGAATATCCTCGCAGGTGAGTTCATCGTGCCCGAGTTGCTGCAGGACGATGCTACGCCGAGAAACCTGGCGACTGCCGTGGTCAACCTGCTGCAGCAACCGCGCTTGCGTGAGCTGATGGTGAACAAATTTACCAATATGCATCACAGCTTGCGGCAGGACAACGCGCACAAGCTTGAGCAGGCGATTTCGCCTTATTTATCCTGATTCATTTGCCATGGCGAAATTCTCACCGGAGCGCGCGATGCTGGTTTGCGGTGTAGACGAAGCGGGTCGCGGGCCGCTGGCCGGTGCGGTATTCGCCGCAGCGGTAATTCTGGATCCGGCCCGACCGATCCATGGACTCGCCGACTCAAAAAAACTCCCTGAACATCGCCGCGACGAACTTGCGCTGCTGATCAAACGCGACTCGCTGGCGTGGGCGGTGGCAACTGCATCGGTGGAAGAAATCGACGCCATCAATATTCTGCAGGCAAGTCTGCTCGCAATGAAGCGCGCAGTCGAAACGCTTGAAATCAGGCCTGACGAGGCGCTGGTTGACGGGTTGTATTGCCCCGGGATCGCTATTCCCTCGCGCGCGATTGTCAAGGGCGATAGCAAAGTTGCCGCCATTTCAGCGGCATCCATTCTCGCCAAAACCGCGCGCGACGCCGAAATGCTTATCATGCACGCGCGCTACCCGCACTATCGCTTCGACAAACACAAAGGTTACGGCACTGCATTGCACCTTGCCGCGCTGCGTGAACACGGCGTGAGCGAAATTCACCGCAAGACCTTTGCACCGGTGCGTGCATTAGTCGTAATATGAGGCAACTTCGCGGAGAATACGAACATGAATGATCTATTATTGGGTTTGCATTTGCTGGGCGTGACAGTATGGGTCGGCGGCATGTTCTTCGCCTACGTCGCGCTGCGCCCGGCGGCGGCCAAGATGCTCGAGGCGCCTGAGCGATTGAATCTGTGGAACGCGACTCTTGCGCGGTTTTTCCTCTGGGTGTGGATTTCGGTCGCCCTGATCTTGGCCAGCGGCTTCGGCATGATAGGACTGAACGGCGGTTTCCGAAATGCCGCGCCTTACGTGAATATCATGATGCTCATCGGTTTGATCATGATGGCGATTTTCGCCCATGTCTATTTCGCCCCTTATAAAAGGCTGGGGCGCTACGTCGCCGCGCAGGAATGGAAACCGGCAGGCGAACAACTGGCCCAAATCAGGAAAAAAGTGGGGCTGAATCTGGGGCTTGGCCTGCTGACTATCATCGTGGCAACCGTCGGTCAGCTTCTCGTTCGCTAAACCACCATGCTGATGCTACGCGAGCGGCAATCAGCGTGTCATTGCCACGGAATCAAATTGCGTCCGAATTTCAGTACATGCATGGCAAGCAGGGTTTCAATCAAAAACCCCAACAGCGCCAGCAGGAAAAAACTCACGCCGCCGAGGAAGCTCAGCGGCACGAGGCGCAATGTCTTCAGCTGAGTCGTTTCGCCAAGGAAAAGCGCCATGATGGTTGTGCCGATCAACAGCGAACAAACCGTCAGCAAAGCCATCGATACGCTGACAATGCGACCGCGCAGTTTCAGCCGCCGCAGTTCCCAATGCGCGCTGCGAACGTTCTTCACTGTTTCGGCCTCGAGCTTTTCTTCCAGCGTCCGTGCGCGGTCGATTATGCGCGCCAGCCGGTTGGCGAACGAACCCAACAGTGCAGCCACCGCAGTAAGCAAAAATACTGGCGCAACGGCGAGCTGAATGCCGTGGGATGCGACATTGGTATCCATTTTATTTTCCTGTCTTGATAGGTTTATGCATCACCGGGCTCATCAGTGCCGCTTCAATTCCTTCAACCCTCCTGCCGGCAAGAACGCCGTGGCGGTCGAACCAGCCGGCATTCATTTCCAATGCGTATTTCGCGGGCGCGAGCGAGGAGTGCGAATCCAGCGTCTGCGGTGACATTTCGGCGATATTAATGATATTTCCGTGATCGTCGATAAACGCGACCGACAAAGGGATAAGCGTATTTTTCATCCACATGCTGATGGTTTGCGGCTGTTCGAACACAAACAGCATGCCGTCATTTTTCCCCAGGTGACGGCGCTGCATCAAGCCTTTTGAACGCTGTTCAGGCGTGCGCGCAACTTCAGCCCGAATCGTCTGAGCGCCGACGCTCAGCTTGATTCGGCTTTCGCGCGCCTCGGCGGAATCTCCCGTCGCAAATAGTATCAGCGCGAGGAGGAACAGATACAGCGGCGGAAAAATTCTCATTGCGCAGCTTCGCTGCGAGAGTGTTGTTGCAATGCCCACTGTGCGATGAGACTCAGAATATCGTCCGATTCGCCGATCGGTGGCGTCACGTTGATGACCATGCCGGGATTGTCGCGGCGAATATCATCGAGCATCAAGGGTAAATCCTTTTTCAGGTGCCCGCCTTGCGCCATAAACAGGGGAATGAGCGTGATGCGCGAAACGTTTCTTTGCGCCAGGCTGGTGACCGCGTCGGCCAGGCTGGGTTGCATCAGCTCGAGAAACGCCAAACTGATATCCGTGGCGGGAAGCTGCGCCAGCATGCGGGCGCGGATTTTCTCGAACGGCTGTGCCCAATGCGGATCGCGCGCACCGTGGGCGAACAGGACAATTGCGCTTTGTGTCGCCATCAATGCTTGCCGGTGCTGCCGAATCCGGCCGCGCCGCGCTCGCTCTCGTCGAAGTCATGCACCACATTCAGCTGGACCTGCACCACCGGCACGACGACCAGTTGCGCGATGCGTTCCAGCGGGTTGAGCAGGAACGGCGTATGCGACCGGTTCCACACGGAAATGAATATCTGGCCTTGATAATCCGAATCAATCAAGCCGACTAAATTGCCGAGCACAATGCCGTGCTTATGACCCAGGCCGGAACGCGGCAAGATCATGGCGGCAAGGCCATGATCTGCAATATGGATCGCGATGCCTGAAGGGATCAACTCCGTCGAACCCGCAGCGATGGTAAGCGGATGATCGATGCAGGCGCGCAAATCCAGGCCGGCAGCGCCGGCAGTGGCGTAGGTGGGCAGATGCGCGATAAGGCGCGCGTCGAGAATTTTTACGTCAAGTTTTTGCATGATAATTTTATTATGAAAAACAAATAGTTACTTTATGTTGCAGGGAATTATTTTTTGCGTGAACTGGCGAGAGATAACGCTGGCTTTTTTTGCTTTGCGCGCGCCAGGAACAGCTTCGTCGCATGTTCGATGAGTAAACGCGCCTGCTCGATTTTTGGTCCGCGCGGCAACGCGTGCTCGCCATCATCATCAAACAGGATCAACGCATT
>JBAVXA010000238.1:0-9654 GCA_049698095.1 Burkholderiales bacterium | reverse complement strand
GCCGGCAGCGAGCGGAAGAATTGATGGCCAATTGGGAACATGCGGTTGCAATGGCAACGCTGGAATAACGATTTTTCTAAGTGCCTTCTTTTCCAACCCAGAAACCGTTAGATATTGCGAAAGTACCAGCGTGCAGACTCCCGATTTTTTCAATAAGCTTGGCCGGAACCATTTGCCTGGTCATTTGGGCATTGTCATCACCTCAATCAATGCCGGCGAAGTGCGTGCGGAATTTGAAGTGCAGCCGATACTCATGGCGCCGAATGGTTTTCTGCATGCCGGAAGCATCGTGACCTTGGCAGATACCTGCGCGGGTTATGGCTGCATCACGAACTTGCCCCAGGGCGCGTCCGGCTTTACCACGGTCGAGCTCAAATCCAACCATCTTGGCACGGCGCTGAAAGGCATGGTCGAATGCGTAGCGGTGGCGGCACATTTGGGCAAAACAACGCAGGTATGGGATGCTACCGTCAGCAACAAATCCACGGGAAAGACCATCGCGCTGTTTCGTTGCACGCAAATGATTCTTTATGCCACACGGGAAAACGGATTTTAGAATGTTTGGAGAGCAGGCGGGCCAATCGAAGAAATTTTTTTGACTAATGAGCCGTTCCTGCGAAAACGTTATTTTGGGGTAATTCTGGATCAAAATTCGACCGGGTGCCGTAGTTTACAATTGGCGGATACCCTATTTAATCTGTTGTTTTTATTAGATGTTTAAATCCTGATCAAATGGAAGGGAGTAGGGTTTTCTGGTAGTAAGATATGGGTGTTTTACGTATTGGTAGGCGCCCTCGCTTATGGAAAGATGTCCACTTCAAAAACTACTATCGTTGGCGTACGGAGACATGGATGTTACAACCTAGAATCAACAAGAAATATGGGCCTATTGCGGGCTGGACAAATTCGACCAAATTTTCAGATTATATTGATGAAAATGATGTTGTCCTTGATTACGGCTGCAACGATGCGACTTTATTCAACGCAATTTCATGCAAGAAAAAAGTCGGTATTGAAACAAATGCAGAGTCCGCTGAAACCGCAAAATCGTTTGGTGTCGAGGTCTATACTTGCTCGGAAGACGTCCCCAATGATTACGTCGATATCATCATATCCAACCATGCGTTGGAACATACGGAAGCGCCGCTTGACGAATTGAAAGTACTGATGAAAAAATTGAAAAGAGGCGGAAAAGCTGTATTTGTAATTCCGAGCGAAGCGATTTCTCTCGAATATAAACCCGGGGATGCCAGTAACCATCTTTATACTTGGAGTCCAATGTCATTGGGAAACATTTTTCATGAAGCCGGCTTTACTGTCATTGAGGCAAAATCATACATGCATAAATGGCCGCCATTGATTCAAAAATTTCCGAACTTCTTCATGGGAATGGGTAGAGCGCCTTTTGATTTGATGTGCAAATTGTATGCCCACCTTAGTCGTTCTTATGGACAAGTACGGGTAATTGCACAAAAGCCATAAGCATCATAATCGCGCGACTGGAAACCCTGACCCGACGATGTCTGGCGACATGCGGTAAAATGCCGCATGCCCAAACTCAAGAACGATACTTTCCTGCGCGCGCTGATGCGCGAACCCACCGACTATACGCCGATCTGGATCATGCGCCAGGCCGGCCGTTATTTGCCCGAGTATAACGAGACGCGTAAACGCGCAGGCAGCTTCCTCGGTTTGTGCAAAAACCCGGATTACGCGACTGAAGTGACACTGCAACCGCTGGCGCGTTTCCCTCTTGATGCGGCAATTTTATTTTCCGATATCCTGACCATTCCCGATGCGATGGGACTGGGGCTGTATTTCACCGAGGGTGAAGGGCCGAAGTTCGAACGACCGTTGCGCGAAGAGTGGGAGATTCGTAATTTATCGGTGCCGGATATCGGCGCAGAACTAAGCTACGTTACCGACGCGGTTTCCCTGATTCGCAAAGCGTTGGACGGCAGCGTGCCACTGATTGGTTTTTCCGGTAGTCCGTTTACACTTGCGTGTTACATGATCGAAGGCGGCGGGTCAGGCGACTTTCATCGGGTAAAGACCATGCTGTATCAACGCCCGGACTTACTGCATCACATTCTCGATATCAATACGCAAAGTGTCATCGCCTATCTCAATGCGCAGATCGATGCCGGCGCACAGGCAGTGCAGGTATTCGACAGCTGGGGCGGCGCGCTGTCGCACGCAGCATTTCATGAATTCTCTTTACCTTATTTAAAAAGAATTGCGTCTCATCTCACGCGCGAGAAAAATGGGCGCGCCGTGCCGCGGATTGTTTTCACCAAAGGCGGCGGTCTGTGGCTGGAAAGCCTGGCGAGCATCGGCTACGACGCGGTCGGCATTGATTGGACGATCGATATCGCGGATGCCCGCAAACGCGCAGGCGATCACGTGGCGTTGCAGGGAAATATGGATCCTGCTGTTTTATTCAGCGATGCGCAAACTATTCGCGCGGAGGTTAAAAAAGTTCTTGATGGCTTTGGCGCAGGCAGCGGCCACATCTTCAATCTCGGACACGGCATATCGCAATTTACTCCGCCGGAGAACGTGGCGGCGTTAGTTGCCGCAGTCCACGAGTTCAGCCCGCAAAATCACAGGCGCTAATCCCTGTCAATGCTCGACAAGGAAAATTTTTGTGTTTATGCACATAATTCTTTGCGTCCTCGGCATTTGTGACGCAGTTCACATCGTCCTAGTACGCAATAAGTAACTATTTGTTTTTATTATAATATTTATTAGCTTCATTTTTCATCAGGTTGATAGAAAGCCTGTAATATCCGGGCTCTTGGCCTGTTTCGCAAAGCTTATGAACAAAGTTATGCACAATAACTGTGGTTAACTAAAAATCCTTTTGCCGGCATGGAGTTGCCATACATGGTTAAGGAAATTTTCGCGCATCGAATTCCCGGCGCGACCCAATAGAAATTCGAATAAGAATTTTTCCCACGCTCTATTCGACATTCGGCCCTGGTTTTTTTCCTGCGATAATCAACTCATGGCGATTTTTTTCCATCATTTCAGACCAGCGTTTTTTCGCCCCTCAGCCGGCCGGTCATGATCATCCAGGTTGTCCTTGATGTACCGCTAAACCGGTCATTTGATTATCGGTCTGACGATGCGACTGTGGCCGACGTCGGTCGTCGGGTATTAGTGCCTTTCGGCAAACGCAAGCTGATCGGAATGATCATCGGCGCGACGCATGAATCTGCTGTCGAGATAACGAAGCTGAAACGTGCAGACACAATTCTGCGCGATATCACGCCTTGCTCGGCCGAAGAAATGTCGCTGTTCGCCTTTTGCAGCCAGTATTACCTGCATCCGCTGGGTGAAGTCATGCTGAATGCCTTGCCGCCGCTATTGCGCCGGACAAAGCCGGTTTTACCGCCGTCGCCAACGCATTTCGCGCTCACCCCGGC
This sequence comes from Burkholderiales bacterium, assembly GCA_049698095.1. GTDB lineage: Bacteria > Pseudomonadota > Gammaproteobacteria > Burkholderiales > JBEEJL01 > JBEEJL01. The sequence continues at coordinate 6,226 of JBAVXA010000238.1, read as the reverse complement.
AGGAAGAACCCAGGCAGAGGGGGCGCTGCCCGCGCGCGCCCGGGTCGCGCGTGCCGTCCTACAGGCCATGCAAAACAATCAGGTTGTCAGCGTCGATGATCTGCGCCTGATCTCCCCCAGCGCAGCGAAAAGCCTGAAGCTATTTGTACAACGCGGCTGGGTTACAGCAGTCAAGCCAGCAGCAGGGGCAATGCTTGCTGATGTCCAAAATCTGCCGAAGCTGACCGCGGAACAGGCGGAAGCGCTGAATACCGTTTCATCCGCAATACAGAAATTTCAGGTGACGCTGTTGTACGGGATCACCGGCAGCGGCAAAACAGAAGTCTATTTGCGCCTGATTGCAGACGTTGTCGCGCGCGGCGGACGGGCGCTGGTATTGGTGCCGGAAATCAACCTGACGCCTCAATTGGAATCGGTTTTCCGCGAGCGCTTCCCGAACGTTGCCATCGCCAGCCTGCACAGCCACCTCAACGACACCGAGCGCCTGAACCATTGGCTGGCGGCAAAGAACGGTGACGCGATGATCATCATTGGAACGCGGCTTGCTGTGTTCGCGCCGATACCTGAATTGAGACTGATCATCGTCGACGAAGAACATGACGGCTCATTCAAGCAACAGGACGGTTTGCGCTATTCGGCGCGCGATGTGGCGGTGTACCGCGCCAGCCAGCTTAACATTCCGGTGGTGCTCGGCTCTGCCACGCCGTCGCTGGAAAGTTGGCACAACGCGCGAATCGGCCGATACAAACTATGTGAGCTGACCCGACGCGCGGCGCTGGATGCAGTTTTGCCCGACATCAATCTGATCGATCTTCGGCGCGACAGGATCAGCGACGGCATCAGCGAAACACTGATGTGTGCAATAAAGAACCGGCTAGATAAACATCAGCAGAGCCTGCTTTTCATCAACCGACGTGGCTACGCGCCTGCGTTGATGTGCCACCAATGCGGCTGGGCGGCCGGCTGCAAACGATGCAGCGGAAAAATGGTGCTGCATTTGCGCAGCGGTAAACTACGTTGTCATTTGTGCGGGTCGGAAACGCGCATTCCCGTAGCGTGCCCGGATTGCGGCAATGCCGAACTTCGTCCGGCCGGACACGGGACGCAACGCATAGAAGCCACGTTGCATCAGCGTTTTCCTGCGGCCAGAATTTTGCGCGTCGATCGCGACAGCACGCGCAACAAGCACGCCATGCGCGATATGTTGATGCAGATCCACGCCGGCGAGGCCGATATTCTGGTTGGCACACAAATGCTGGCCAAGGGCCACGATTTTCCGAACCTCACACTTGTCGGCATCATCAATGCAGACGGGGCGCTCTACAGCAGCGATTTTCGCGCCGGGGAAAAATTATTCGCGCAACTGATGCAGGTATCAGGCCGCGCGGGGCGCGCAGACCTCGCCGGCGAAGTGCTGGTGCAGACGGAAATTCCCGACCACCCGCTCTTTGCTGCGCTGATGCGACATGACTTCGACGGCTATGCCAGCGAGCTGTTGCGAGAGCGTAAGAGTGCCGGCTTTCCGCCATACAATTATCAAACCCTTTTGCGGTTCGAATCGGTGAATGCGAGCGCGGTCGAAGAATTCGCCCGGCTTGCCGGCAAACTTGCACGCGATTTGCGGCCAGCGCATGCCGCGATCACGATTTACGATGCCGTGCCAGCCGCAGTGGCGCGCATGGCAGGCAAGGAACGCATGCACCTGCTGGTGCAAAGTGCATCTCGGCCGCATTTGCAGAAATTTTCCTCCGCCTGGCATGCTGCGCTGAGTGAGCAGAATGCCAAGCAAGTGCGCTGGGCGATGGACGTCGATCCATTGGACATATAGCGCCGCGGACCGCTCGCGCGGTATAATGTTGTTCTTTGATTTAATTGAGTTTTTTATTCATGTCAGCTGCGCCCGATATCAAGTCGCAAATCTCCGCACTGTTCGCCGCCGCCGCGAAGCAAGTGTTGCCTGACTCGAGCAAGATAGAAATCAGACTCGAGCGCCCGAAGCAGATCAGCCACGGCGATTACTCGTGCAACCTCGCCATGCAATTGGCGAAAGCCATGAAAAAAAATCCGCGCGAATTGGCGCAGGCTTTGCTGTCGGCCTTTCCTGCATCAACGCTGGTGGAAAAGACCGAAATTGCCGGCGCCGGCTTTATAAATGTATTTTTGAACGCCAGTGCGAAACAACAGGTCGTCGAACAGGTTTTTACCCATGGCGATGAATACGGCCACAGCAACGCCGGCCATGGCGAGAGGGTGCAAGTCGAATTTGTCTCGGCGAATCCGACCGGACCGTTACATGTCGGCCATGGACGCGGCGCGGCAATCGGCGATTCGCTTTCGCGCCTGCTGAAAGCGACCGGCTGGGATGTGACGCGCGAGTTCTATTACAACGATGCAGGCGCGCAAATCGCGAATCTCGGCTTAAGCGTGCAGGCGCGCTTGCGTGAAAGCGCAGACAGTAACGTAGCGTTCCCGGACAACGGATATCGCGGCGAATACATCAAGGAAATTGCCGCTCAGTATGCACAACAATTTGCGTCCGACGTCACAGGCGACGACCTCGACGCCATTACCAAATTTGCCGTGCAGGCATTACGCAAGGAACAAGACCTGGATTTGCGCGCATTCGATGTGACATTCGATTCTTATTTTCTTGAGTCGTCGCTATACAGCGACGGCAGTGTGCAAAAAACGGTCGATATGCTGGTGGCGCAGGGCGCGGCCTTCGAACAGGACGGCGCACTGTGGCTGAAAACCACGCCGTATGGCGACGACAAGGACCGCGTCATGCGCAAATCGGACGGTAGCTTCACCTACTTCGTTCCCGATGTCGCATATCATGTGAGCAAATGGCAGCGCGGCTTTACGCGCGTAGTAAATGAGCAAGGATCAGACCACCACAGCACCGTCACGCGGGTGCGCGCCGGCTTGCAGGCACTGAATATCGACATTCCGAAAGGCTATCCGGATTATGTGTTGCACCAGATGGTCACGGTCATGCGCGGTGGCGAGGAAGTAAAAATTTCCAAGCGCGCGGGCAGCTATGTAACCCTGCGCGATCTGATCGACGAAGTCGGGCGCGACGCGACGCGCTACTTTTTTGTCATGCGCAAATCCGATACGCACCTGGTATTCGACATCGACCTCGCGCGGGAACAAACGGAAAACAATCCGGTGTATTACATCCAGTACGCGCACGCGCGGATTTGCAGCGTGCTGGACCAATGGGGGGGCAATGTGAAAAAGCTGGCCGCCGCGGATCTGACGCCGCTCGACGGCGGCTACGAACGCGAACTGTTGCAGGCGCTGATTGATTATCCTGAAATGATGCAAACTGCCGCGGGAGAGCTGTCGCCGCACCTGGTGGCGTTTTATCTCAAGGACCTGGCCGGCAAGCTGCACACCTACTATAACGCCGAACGTTTTCTGGTGAGCGATGACAAACTCAAGCTCGCTCGCCTGGCGCTGATCGCCGCCATTCGCCAGGTGCTGCGCAATGGGCTGAATTTATTGGGCGTAAGCGCACCGGAAAAAATGTAGTTGTCGAAGCGACGCTTATTTACAATTTGACCGAACCTGACCTGCAATCCGTGCGCTTTTGCACAACCCGCTTTGGGTATAATATTCGCCAGTTATTAGCGTAGGAATCCCATGTCGCCCCACCTTCGTCAATTGAATTCGCCGCAGCGCGGTTCCACCGTTACCGGCATCATTATTGGCTTGTTGCTCGGTTTGGGCATCGCCTTGGGTGTGGCATTTGTCGTCAATAAGCAAAAAAGCCCTTATGTGGACCGCATGAATCATCCGGTCGAAGGGGTCGAAAAGCCGGCCTCAGCCAAGCTCGAAGACCCTAAGCCAGTCGATGCGGCCGCGAAACTGCCTGCGGCCGCCAATCCCGCAGACAAGCCGCGATTTGACTATCACCAAATTCTTTCTGACGGCAAGGACGCAACACCAAAGACAGAAAAAATTAATAAAAATCAAGATGTTACGCATGGTCCGATTCCTGCGCTGCCACCCCCAGCGGAAAAAACGGCCCCGGACGAGCCCGGCACAAAATACTATTTGCAGGTCGGCGCCTTTAATAACGAGCGCGACGCGGACAACCTGAAGGCCCGCATTGCGTTAATAGGCCTACAGGCAGAGGTTAAAGCCGCGACGGTGCAGGATAAGGGCGTCATGCACCGCGTGCGTCTGGGCCCATATAAAACCCATGATGAAATGTCGCGGGCGCGCGATGAGCTAACGCAGAACGGGTTGCCGTCGAGCGTGATCGCCCTCAAGCCGAAAAGTTAACCGCTATAATATGCATTGACACGATTAATGAATCTGAAGGAGACGCAAATGAAACTGACCCGAATTCTTAAACATGCCGTGATGTGCATGATGTTGCTCAGCTTGGCCGGACTGGCGAACGCCCAGTCGCTGACACAAACGGGATTCATCACGATCAAGACACCGCAGGCGACGCAGACGCCGGGCAAAACGGAAGTGGTGGAAGTATTCTGGTATCGCTGCGGGCATTGCTTCGCCTTCGATCCGGCGATTGAGCAATGGTCGAAGAATTTACCCAAAGGCGTGTCCTTCCGCCGCGTGCCAGTGATGTGGGATGAGTCGCGCGTCCCTGACGCGAAACTATATTACACGCTGGAAAGCATGGACTTGCTCGATCGGTTGCATGCAAAAGTATTCAATGCGATTCACAATGAGGGCATGATGGTGCAGAGCCAGGAAAAGCTGCTCGACTGGGTTTCCGGCCAGGGCGTCGATCGCAAGGCGTTCGCTGATGTCTATAACTCCTTTTCCACCATGACCAAAGTGAATAAGGCGCGCGAGCTCACCAAAGGCTACGGCGTTACCGGCGTGCCTGCGATGGTGGTGGACGGAAAATACCTGATTACCAACACCAGCGCCGGCGGCACCAACGAAGGCATGCTGGCGGTGGCGGACAGACTGATAGGCAACAACCGCACATCTTCTGCCGACGCGGCGGGACAGCCGGCTGAACAGGCCGACGCCAAGCCGGCAGAAAAAGTGGCGAAAAAAGTCGCCAAAAAGAAATCCGCCAAACAAGTAGCAAAGAAAAAATCTGACGCTCCTGCACAGCAAGTCGCCGCGGCACAATAAACGCCGATGGCGCCGCTGAAGGTTTTCATCAGCGGCGCCTCCAGCGGAATCGGCGCTGCGCTCGCCCGCCATTATGCCGGTGACGGCGCCACGCTCGGGCTGGTTGCCCGAAGTGAGGATTTATTGCAACAACTCGCGGCTGAATTCTCCTCCCCCGTTTCGATTTACCCGCTCGACGTCCGCGACAGCACCGCACTGCAGGCCGCTGCGCAAGATTTCATCGCCCGCCACGGCGCGCCTGATGTCGTCATCGCCAATGCCGGAATAGGCGTCGGCAACCTGACGGAGCATGCGGAAGACCTGGTGCGGTTTCAGGATACGCTGGATATCAATGTGCTCGGCATGGTGAAGACTTTCCAACCATTTGTCGCGGCAATGCGCCAGCAGAAGTCCGGCACCCTCGTCGGCATTGCCAGCATCGCGGGATATCGCGGCATGCCCGGTTCATCGGCGTATTCGGCGTCGAAGGCAGCCGCGATCAGCTATCTGGAAGGGTTACGAATTGAACTCCGTAGCAGCGGCGTAAAAGTCTGTACCATCTGCCCCGGTTTTATCGATACGCCGCTGACCAAAAGGAACCCCTTCCCCATGCCGTTTTTGCTCAGCGCCGATATCGCGGCAATGAAATTCTCCCGCGCCATCGCAAAGCAAAAATCGCATGTCACCATTCCGTGGCAGATGGCCGGAATCTTTCTGATTTTACGCCGCTTGCCCAATTGGGCGTACGACCGCGCATTCGCCAAAACTGCGCGCAAGCCGCGCAAAACCATCGGATAACGTCTTTTGATCGGGGCCGGGGTTATTTTGCGGAAATTCAGCGAGAACTTCATGCGAATTGCGTGTTCCGAGCTTATACTTCTAATATTGATATACCTGTCGTTACCACCTGAAAGGAAACTACCATGCATTCCAAAACTGTAAAGATGACGCGCCGGCAATTACTCAAAGGCGGTGTGCTCGCCGTAGGCGCTGCGATTGCCGGCACCAATGCCGCTCGCCATGCATTGGCCCAGACCGCCACCAAAGGCGCGAAAGCCGCATTTCAATACCAGGACGGGCCGAAAGACGGCAAGAAGTGCGTCAACTGCACGCTCTATGTTCC
>JBAVXA010000237.1:0-3314 GCA_049698095.1 Burkholderiales bacterium | reverse complement strand
TTTTTCATCGCGCCAGCGTTGGCTATGGCAGCGGCGTTGCCCGACTTTTGCAGCGCAAATCGTTGGCGATGCTGGTGTACGGCATATTACTCGCTTTGACGGCGCTACTTTTCTCGCGCGTGCCCGCCGGCTTTGTGCCCGCGCCGGACAAGCAATATCTGGTCGGTATCGCGCAGTTACCGGCAGGCGCGTCGATCGACCGCACCGATGCAGTCATTCGCCGCATGAGTGACATCGCGCTCAAAGTTCCGGGCATAGTGGACTCGGTGGCTTTTCCTGGATTATCCATTGCCGGTTTTTCCGCCGCGCCGAATGAAGGTATCGTGTTCTTCGGGCTCGATGCCTTTGAAAAACGTACTACGCCGAATTTAAGCAAATTCGCCATACTCGGCCAGGTGAACGGCGCGATTCAGCAAATTCAAGGCGCGCGCATGTTCGTGGTGCCGCCACCGGCGGTGAATGGATTGGGCAACGCGGGAGGGTTCAAGCTGCAAGTGCAAGACCGCAATGGGCAGGGCGAACAGGCCCTATACGGCGCAACCTGGGGCACGCTGGGGCAAATTTACGGCAACCCCAAGTCCAGCATCGGTACGCCGTTTTCCACTTACGATATTAATGTGCCCCAGTTGTTGGCAAATGTGGACCGCACCCGTGCTAAACAAATGGGCGTGGCGTTGAACGATATTTACGATACCTTGCAGATCAACCTCGGCTCCCTTTACGTAAATGATTTCGTGCGCTTCGGCAAAACCTATCAGGTCATCGTGCAGGCCGATGCGCCGTTCCGCGCCGATGCGCAGTCGATTACGCAACTCAAGACGCGTAACTCCCGCAACGAAATGGTACCGCTCGGTGCATTGATGCAGGTCGAGCCCACTTTCGGTCCCACGCGGGTTACGCGCTACAACGGCTATCCGTCGGCCGATATTAACGGCGCACCGAACCCTGGTTTTTCCTCCGGCCAGGCTGAAGGCGAGATTGAAGCTTTGCTCAAAGGCTTGCCGCGCGGCATGAGTTATGAATGGACCGATCTGTCTTATCAGGATCGCCTGACACGCAGCGTAGCCATACCGGGCACGAACTTGCAGGTTCCCACCATGGCATTGGTGTTGGCACTGTCCGTCATCCTGGTGATACTGGTGCTTGCTGCGCAATATGAGAGCTGGAGCTTGCCACTCGCCATCATCATGATCGTGCCGATGTGCATTTTGTCGGCGTTGTTCGGCGTTTGGCTGTCCAGCTTTCCGCCCTTTATGCAGCCTGGCGACTTGAATATTTTTACCCAGGTTGCGCTGGTTGTGTTGGTCGGGTTGGCATGTAAAAACGCCATCCTGATCGTCGAATTCGCTAAAGAACTGGAACAACGCGGCAAAGGCGTGTTGGAAGCCGTAATCGAAGCCTGTCGTTTGCGTCTGCGGCCTATACTCATGACGTCGATCGCATTCTGCGCAGGCGTGATTCCGCTCATAATTGGCAGTGGCGCGGGAAGTGAAATGCGCCGCGCCATGGGTATCGCCGTATTCTCCGGCATGGTAGGCGTTACCATGTTCGGTATATTTCTGACGCCGGTGTTTTACATGCTGTTACGGAAAAGCACCGAGGCGCGCCGCGCAAAAGCGGCACAACGTCGGGCACAGGTCGAGGCCGCCGCGCATCCCTATCACCCGGGCGAAAACGGTGATCGGCCCAGCAAGGAGGACCAGTCATGACTACGCGGCATTTCGCTCCTGTGCTTGCTGTCGCGGTGATGTTTGCCTTATGTGGCTGTTCGACTCCTTCGCCGGTCTCTGAGCGGGTGCCGAATAAGCTCGCCTTGGCAAGCAGCTTTGTAAACGCAGCTGCCGGCAACACAGAACCAGTGGCAGAGTTCTGGCGCGGCTTCGCTGACGCCGATTTGGATGCGCTCATGGCCGAAGCGCTGAAAGCAAATGTTGATCTGCGCATTGCCAGTGCCAACTTGCAGGAGGCGCGTGCTTTGGCGCGTTTTGCCGATGCACAACTAAAGCCGTCGATAGGTACCTCGGCAAACGTGTCAAGAATCCGCGCTCCGGATACGCAAGGAAAAATACAGACGTTTAGCCAATTCGCAGCAGGTTTTGATGCGGCCTGGGAGGCGGACTTATTCGGCCGCATCAGCAGTGACCGGCGCGCAGCAGCAGCCGACGTGCTCGCGGGCGAGGCGGGAGTCCGCGCAGCGCAAGTGAGCGTAGCGGCTGAGCTGGCGCGAAATTATTTCGAGTTGCGCGGTTTGCAGGAACAAATACGCATCGCCATGGCCGCGCTCGAAACGCAGCAGGCCGCGCTGAAACTCGTGCAGGCCCGGCTGTCGGAAGGCCGTGGCACGGCGTTGGACACGGAACGCGCGCAGTCCCTCGTGCAGACCACCATGGCGGCCATTCCCGCGCTGGAATCCGCGCTTGCACGCTCACGCTACCGAATCGCCGTCTTAACAGGTCGGCAGCCGACAGCTTTGGATTTACAGCTGGCGCCAGCCAAGCCACTGCCGGGGCTCACGGCCTTGGCTCTGGGTAATATCGGCTCGCCCGAGTCGCTGCTGCGCCGCAGGCCGGATATAGCTGCAGCAGAAGCGCAGGTCGTTGCCGCAGCCGCGCGAGTGGGCGTGGCGCGTAGCTCACTATTTCCGCGCATAACGCTTGGCGGCAGCGTCGGTTTGAACGCCGGGCGCATTTCTGAATTGGGCAATGCTTCATCGTTCGTCTATAATTTCGGCGCCAATTTAGTCTGGAGCTTGCTCGACTTCGGTCGGGTACGCGCGCAGATTGCGGCAAGCGAAGCGCGTAGCGAGGGCGTTTTGGCACGCTACGAAAAAGTAATTCTTACCGCGCTCGAAGAAACTGAAGGAGCGCTCTCGAATTACAGTCGAACTCAACAAAAGGTCGACAGTTTGTTTACCGCAGAAAAATCTGCGGCAAAAGCTGCCGAGATCGCTCGTGTGCGTTTTACTTATGGCGCGACGGACTTTTTCGCCGTGCTCGATGCAGAACGCGAGTTGTTAGCCGCGCGCGATCGGCTTGCGCAATCGCAAACGGCCGCGGCGACTTCGCTGGTGGCGGTTTACAAGGCTTTCTCGGGCGGGTTTACGCCTTGATTTGATAAAGGTTGGGCGAGAAAAAAGGCAATATGAAAGAAAATAAAAAACGGGCCGTCATAATGACGCCCGTTATTTTATAACTATTTGATTAAATTGAGTTATTTCTCTTCAATTTTTGCCTTCGCGCGCATTTCGGAGATCATGGTTTCGATTTGCTGTTGCTGCAGACGTGGCTTGAGCTGTTCTTTTACCTGATCGAATG
>JBAVXA010000236.1:0-2131 GCA_049698095.1 Burkholderiales bacterium | reverse complement strand
CCAGGTCGCCGCCATTTTTTGCCGAACCAGCGTCTTTCGATTTGGCTTTGGCGATCTTGGCGAAGTCGCCTTTTTTGTTCAACTCGGCGATGATCGCTTTGGCTTCGTCTTCCTTTTCCACCAGAATATGCTTGGCGTGATATTCCTTGTCGCCCATTAGCGCGCTTTTTTGTCGAATAGAAAAGAGGATTATTTTTTCGATGGCGGCAAGAACGCTGCTACGTTTTTGTTGCGGACACTGTCGGACATGCTCTTGGACAAGGAGACGATTCTCGCGCGATCTACGGCATTAAAAGTGGCGCCCCCAGTATTAAACAGCAGGCTTTCCAGATCGTTATAGCATTGACTACGAATAGCGCATTCAAGTTTGACTAACGGGTTTTCGGTTCCGCAAGGCGTTCCCAAGGTGCAGGGCATCAGGCTCCATGCAGCATTAATTATCGGAAGTGGGACCAACACTCCCTCATAAAACGATCCATCGAGCGTGGAATTATTAATCAGAGGCATTCCGGCATCGCGAATCAAAAAAGGATCATTTAAATCAAGCAGTGCTTTTAGCAAAGTTGTCTTCTTCCCGATATCGGGTTCATCGTAAGCTGCCATCGCTGCCCAGGCTACATCTTTTGCTCCGCGCATCTCAACTGAGAGAGATGGCCTGCTGAAATCATCTTTAGTTACACCTTGGCATTTGCTGGTAATTTCGTCGAGGTCACGCTGGCGGCGCTGGTTTACTTCAGGGTCACTATCTGGCTTCACTATTATTTGAGGCTCTGCTCGTAGGGAAATTTCCGGCGCCCCCTGTTGAAATAAATGTACCTGTGCGCAATAGCTGCCCGCCATATAGGCATACCAATACCCACCTTTTTCTGGGTGTTGCTTGGCCGTATCAATAAAGGCACGCAAGTTTTTTGAAGTCAGGTAGCTATCTCTGAGAAAATCGTTGTTGATAGTCGAATCCTGAGTGTTCAAGATTTTTGAAGCGCCGTCAGATATATTTGCTTGTGGCAGACTTTCGCTCTTTTTCCGTGGTGGCGATAGTACTTCTGACTTTGCCGTAGCGGGCTTGTCGGCGGAACGCATCATTTCATCCAATACTATGGGGCTTGTATTTATTAGCTGATAATACGTAACCCCGCTGACACTTAGGAATAACAGGACAGTTAGTGCTTTGTATAATTTGCTTTTGCTCACAATTTTCTTTATCTAGGATTAAATTAAATTTGAAACAAAATTCAGTTTTCTTAGGCGCGGCATGGCGCTGCAATACCACTACCATAAGTCATGCTATTTGGATAAGGTTCTGCAATAGCTGAAGTGCCGTTTCTTACCCACATTTCCGTACCGCCGTCCGCATAGCTAACCAATATAAATGTTCCCTGTACAGCGGCTAATACTGTCTGAATTGTGCCAACCATCTGTAATCTAGTTGTAAAACCCGACCTTGAGGTTGTGTCTTTGAAGTAGGAATCGGCGGAGCAATTATCAACGAACTTTGATGGCTTAGGTGTAGTACTCAAGGCTAAATCAAATTGATTTGTTGCGTATTGATTAGCCATCGATCCATTGCTTATTTGACCGGATAGCCAGATCTCCATATCAAGAGCCACGTTACGGCGACCAGTTACCCAAATCCTATCAAGGACTACTTGAGGATATGCAGCTGGTGGTAAGCAAAAAAAGACGGTCAATAAGAGAGAAGATGCTAGTCGGAAGAATTTTCGACCGACATGCTGAAATCTAGAAACTAAAGGGCTGAGGGCTGAGGGCTGAGGGCTGAGGGCTGAAGCATATTGTTCTCCACAATGGTTTATTGATTAATATTCGGACATTTGAACAACCAATGTGTAAAAAGTATGGGCTTACCGTATTTTATTGTCAATGCTGCCATTCGAGTCGTCTGATTCAAGCTCACTCAACCCATGCTTCCCCCCCCCCGAAAAAAACGGGCCATCACATGATGGCCCGTTTCATTTTTTGTTGCTGATTTCGCATTAACTCTAACGCTATAACTATTTGATTAAATTGAGTTATTTCTCTTCAATTTTTGCCTTCGCGCGCATTTCGGAGATCATGGTTTCGATTTGCTGTTGCTGCAGACGTGGCTTGAGCTGTTCTTTTACCTGATCGAATG
>JBAVXA010000235.1:0-2047 GCA_049698095.1 Burkholderiales bacterium | reverse complement strand
GGGTGTTGTCCTCGGTTAGCGCCGTCACAATGCTTGCAGGCTGCGGACTGTTCAGCGGCAGCAAAATTTCCGCACTGCCAGATTTTACGTCGAGCGGTAATATCAAATTGCAATGGCAGTCCTCAGTCAGCGCCAGCGATGACCAGGTTTTTGTGCCGGCGGTTGTTGGCGGCGTCATTTTTGCGGCGGGAAAAAATGGCGAAATCGTCGCCATTGATGCGGCGAATGGCCGTCCGCGTTGGCGCATCGACGCGGGCCAAAAACTCACCGGGGGCGTTGGCGCGGGAGACGGCATCGTGGTTGTCGGAACCAATAAAGGCAGTTTGCTCGCCTACGACGAAAAGGGCAGGAGTTTGTGGAAATCCGAGCTCGCCGGCGAAATCGTGTCACCGGCCACCGTCGATAGCCGCATTGTGGTTGCCCGTGCTGCCGATGGCCGTTTGTTCGGTCTCGACGCGACAGACGGAAAACGCAAATGGGTTTACCAACGGGCAACTCCGCCGCTTACCTTGCGCGCGCCCGCAGGACAGGCCGTATCGCGGGGAGGGTTATTTGCCGGTTTTCCTGGCGGAAAATTAGTCGCGCTGGATCTGGCGACCGGCGGCATTGGCTGGGAAGCGAGCGTTGCGCAGCCGCGCGGATCAACGGAATTGGAGCGAGTCGCCGATGTTTCCAGCACGCCGGTTATCGATGCCGATCGCGTTTGCGCCGTCGCCTATCAGGGCAAGCTCGCCTGTTTCGATCTGCAGAACGGGAACGTCTTATGGTCGCAGGATGTCTCAAGCAGCACCGGGCTGGTTGCAGACGCCAGGAATATTTACGTCAGCGACGACCGCGGGGTCATCCAGGCGTTCGATAAAAAATCCGGCGCCAGCGTGTGGAAAAACAGCGAATTAACCGGCCGTCGTCCGGGTGCGCCGGCAGTATCCGGTAATCGCGTATTGGTCGGTGATATCGAAGGGTATGTGCACGCGTTGTCGACCAGCGACGGCGCATTGGTGGCGCGCGTCGCGACCGACGGAAGCGCCATTTCGGCCGCGCCGCAAGGCGGCGCAGATTCCGTCATCATGCAGACCCGGCGCGGCGGCATCTACGCTTTAACCGCGCAATAATATTTTTCGTCACACCCATTCGCCGGTTGCATGCAACCGGCGCGTCTTTTTCCACGCAAGCATAGGAATGCTTGTTTAACCGAAGGGTAAAAGCAGCCAAATGAAACCCACCGTTGTACTCGTGGGCCGTCCTAATGTCGGCAAATCCACGCTGTTCAATCGGCTCACCAAGAGCCGCGCGGCATTGGTGGCGGATTTGCCTGGGCTGACGCGCGACCGCCACTACGGCCAGGGGCGCGTCGGCGATGTTCCGTTCATCGCGGTCGACACCGGCGGTCTCGAGCCGGTGGCGAAAGAGGGGATTTACCATGAAATGGCCAGACAGACATTGCAGGCAATTGCCGAAGCCGACGTGATTATTTTTCTGGTCGATGTACGTCAAGGCGTCACGCCGCACGACCGTCTCATCGCGACGGAATTGCGCAAGGCCGGCCGCCCGGTGTGGTTGGTGGTAAATAAAGCCGAGGGCATGCGTGCCGCCGTGGTAACGGCGGAATTCCACGAATTGGCGCTGGGCGAGCCGCTGGCGATTTCCGCCGCGCACGGCGAAAACGTGAACGAACTGATGGAATTGGTTCTCGAGGGCTTTTCTGTCGAAGAAGAAGACCCCGAACCGGCGGGACATCCAAAAATCGCCATTGTCGGTAGACCCAATGCGGGCAAATCGACGCTGGTAAACAGCCTGCTCGGCGAAGAACGCGTTATAGCGTTTGACCAGCCCGGCACCACGCGCGACAGTATCTACATCGAGTTTGAACGCGACGGCAAGCCGTATACGCTGATCGATACGGCAGGAATTCGCAAGCGAGGCAAGGTATTCGAAGCGGTGGAAAAATTTTCCGTCATCAAGACCCTGCAGGCCGTCGAGGATGCCAATATCGTCGTGCTGGTGTTGGACGCGAGCACTGAAGTGGCGGAGCAGGACGCGCACATCG
>JBAVXA010000234.1:0-12159 GCA_049698095.1 Burkholderiales bacterium | reverse complement strand
TACCCGCTGGCACTCGGCGGCGTGTCGATTATCGCTTCGATCATCGGCTGTTCATTCGTCAATACACGCGACGGTGGCAAGATTATGAACGCGCTGTATCGCGGATTGATTGTTGCGGGCGGATTATCGGCAATTGCGTTTTATCCGGTGACCACCTGGCTCATGAGCGGCAACCCGCTGAATCTCACGCCAATGACATTATGGCTCGCCACACTTATTGGCCTCGTCATCACCGCTGCGCTGGTGTGGATCACCGAGTATTACACGGGCACGGATTTCAAACCGGTGCGACATATTGCGGAAGCATCGACTACCGGCCACGGCACCAACATCATCGCCGGTCTCGGTGTATCGATGAAGGCGACGGCGGCTCCGGTAATCGTCATCTGCCTCGGCATTCTCGGCGCTTATAAATTGGGCGGCGATGCTGGCGGTTTGTATTGCGTCGCCATTGCGGCGACATCAATGTTGTCGATGGCCGGCATCATTGTTGCGCTGGACGCTTACGGGCCGATTACCGATAACGCCGGCGGGATTGCCGAAATGAGCGGCCTGCCCAAAGCGATCCGCGATATTACCGATCCGCTCGACGCCGTCGGCAATACCACCAAAGCCGTTACCAAAGGCTATGCCATCGGTTCCGCTGCGCTGGCAGCGCTGGTGCTGTTCGCCGACTACACGCACGAACTCGAAACGCATTTGAAAGTCGCAACATCATTCGACCTGTCGAATTATAAAGTCATCGTCGGTCTGTTTATCGGCGGCATGATTCCCTATTTGTTCGGCGCCATGGCGATGGAAGCGGTGGGGCGCGCAGCCGGTTCAGTCGTGGTCGAAGTGCGTCGGCAGTTCAAGGAAATCAAAGGCATCATGGAAGGCACCGCCAAGCCGGATTATTCCAAAGCCGTCGGCATGCTGACCACTGCCGCGATTAAGGAAATGATCGTGCCGTCGTTGTTGCCGGTGCTGGTGCCCGTCGTTGTCGGCCTCGCGCTCGGCCCACAGGCCCTGGGCGGCGTTTTGATGGGCACCATCATCACCGGCCTGTTCGTCGCCATTTCCATGACCACCGGCGGCGGTGCATGGGACAACGCGAAGAAATATATCGAAGACAACAACTTCGGCGGCAAAGGGTCTGAAGCGCACAAGGCCGCGGTAACCGGCGACACGGTCGGCGATCCGTACAAAGATACGGCCGGCCCTGCCATCAACCCGATGATCAAAATCATCAATATTGTCGCGCTGATGATCGTACCGCTGTTGAGCTAAGCCTGACCCAGAGTCATGAAAGGACGGATGCGAAACGTGTCCGTCTTTTTTTTGCGTTTTTGACTGTCGCTTCGGATGCGCTATGGCTGTGCGGTATAATTCAATTTTTAATCTACCGGGGCCAAAAACATGAATCTCGACCGAGTGCCAGCGGGACGCGACCTGCCTAACGACTTTAACGTCATTATCGAAATTCCGATGAACGGTGAGCCGATAAAATACGAGCTTGATAAAAGCACCGGAGCGATGTTTGTCGATCGCTTCATGTCGACCGCGATGCATTATCCATGCAACTACGGCTACATTCCGAAAACCTTGTCCGGAGACGGCGACCCGGTCGACGTGCTGGTGATTACCCCAGTACCGCTGGCAATGGGCGTGGTGTTGCGCTGCCGCCCTGTAGGAATGCTGAAAATGACCGACGAGGCGGGCAGCGACGAAAAACTCCTCGCTGTACCGATTGATAAAGCCTGCAATCTGTATCGGCATATCCAAAGCCCGCGTGATTTGGCCGAGGGACGCCTGGCGCAAATCGCGCATTTCTTCGAACATTACAAAGACCTCGAGGCGGGCAAGTGGGTGAAACTGGAGGGCTGGGTCGGGCCGGAAGAGGCCAAAGCGGAGATATTGGCTGGCGCAAAGCGATATAACGAAGCCAAAGACAAGCCTAACTTTTAGAACTCTGTTCTCCAAACCTAAAAGCCCTGCAGAGCGGGGTTTTTTTATGCGCTTTAAAAGTGCATAAATCTTGGGTTTGCACTGGTACTGTGCAAAATATTTGTGTGAGAAAACGAAAACACTAAATTAAACAGTTAATTATGATATCGGAACAGAATTTGCATATATATTTCGGATAACATATTGAGGGATAACAATGGAAGCCTTGGTTAACAGCAGTAATACGCTTTTTGTTTTACTCGGCGCGATCATGATTCTCGCCATGCATGCGGGCTTTGCGTTCCTCGAGCTCGGCACGGTGCGCAGAAAAAATCAGGTCAATGCACTGGTAAAAATCCTCAGCGATTTCGGCGTGTCGACGATGGCGTATTTTTTCATCGGATACTTCATCGCCTACGGGACGCATTTTTTCGTCAGCGCCGAAGTGCTGTCGGAAAAATCCGGCTACGAACTGACCAAGTTTTTTTTCCTGCTGACGTTTGCGGCAGCAATTCCGGCGATCGTTTCCGGCGGCATTGCCGAACGCGCTAAATTCAATCCTCAACTTGCCGCTACCTTTATCCTCGTTGCTCTCGTCTATCCATTTTTCGAAGGCATTGCGTGGAATCAGCGTTTCGGCGTGCAGGCCTGGTTCAAGTCGTCGCTTGGGGCGGAGTTTCACGATTTCGCCGGTTCCGTGGTCGTCCATGCAATGGGCGGCTGGATTGCGCTGGCTGCCGTCATATTGCTGGGCGCACGTCGTGGCCGTTACGGAAAGGACGGCCGCGTGTCGGCGCATCCGCCCTCCAGCATTCCTTT
Organism: Burkholderiales bacterium; assembly: GCA_049698095.1. Lineage (GTDB taxonomy): Bacteria > Pseudomonadota > Gammaproteobacteria > Burkholderiales > JBEEJL01 > JBEEJL01. The sequence goes on along the minus strand of JBAVXA010000234.1, from coordinate 9,414 downwards.
TCTCGCGCTGGGCGCGTGGATACTGACCGTCGGCTGGTTCGGGTTTAACGTCATGTCGGCGCAAACTCTGGACAAAATTTCCGGACTGGTCGCAATGAATTCCTTGATGGCGATGGTCGGCGGAACGCTGATCGCGCTGCTGGTCGGAAAGAACGATCCCGGCTTCGTGCATAACGGACCGCTCGCAGGATTGGTTGCCGTGTGTGCCGGTTCGGATATCATGCACCCGCTCGGCGCGCTCGCGACCGGCGCCATAGCGGGCGGGCTGTTCGTCTACATGTTCACCTTGACGCAGAACAAATGGAAAATTGACGACGTGCTCGGCGTATGGCCGTTGCATGGTTTGTGCGGCGCGTGGGGAGGCATCGCCGCCGGAATTTTCGGCCTGAAGTCATTCGGCGGGACGGGCAATGGAGAGGCCGGCATTAGCTTCGCGGCACAAGTGGCTGGCACACTGATGGGGGTGGGTATTGCCTTGGTCGGAGGATTTATCGTGTACGGCATTCTCAAAGCCAGCATGGGATTGCGTCTCGACGCCGAGCAGGAATATGAGGGTACCGACTTGAGTATTCACAAGATCTCGGCTACAGCGGAACGGGAAACCAACTGGTAGGCATGTAAGGCTGACGAAGTCATGTCGACGAATCGGTATCACGCGAGGAGCGACGTCATGATAAAGCCATTGAAATTATCCTTGTCGATACTGTGTACTCTGGCATCGGTACTCCCTGTCGATGCCGCAAATTGCAATGCGAAAAGCGGCGCAGGTACGGCGGCGCTGCTGGAACTTTATACGTCCGAAGGCTGCAGTTCGTGTCCGCCTGCCGACCGCTGGGTCAGCGGTCTCGGCATCAGGCCGGACAAATTGGTGCCGATCGCGCTGCACGTCGGCTATTGGGATTACATCGGCTGGAAAGACGAATTCGCCAAACCGGAGTTCTATCGCCGCCAAAGCGAATATGCCAGCCTGCATAACAAGTCGGGCGTGTTTACACCGCAGACCGTTCTCAGCGGCAAAAACCTGTCCACTGGCAGCAACGGCAAACTCAATGAAGCGCTCGCCGCAATTAACGCCAAGCCCGCCCGCGCAGACCTTTCGCTGGCGCTTAATCATCCTTCAGGCGCTGAGGTGGAACTGTTCGCATGGGGAAAAGTAACGGCACCTGACGCGCGCGAACATAGCGCGGGCTATCTCGCGGTATTTGAAAACCGGCTGTCGTCGCAGGTGAAGGCAGGTGAGAATAGCGGAGAGAAACTCAATCACGATTTTGTCGTGCGCGAATGGATCGGGCCGCTGGCGCTGGACGGCATGGGCGAATTGCGGGCCGACAAAAAAATTCCGCTCAAATCCGACTGGAAAACCGCCAATATGGGTGTGGCGATGTTTATCCAGAACCGTCGCAACGGCGAGGTCCTGCAGGCCATGTCGCTGCCATTTTGCGTAAACTGATTCAGATCGCCGCCGGGCTTTCCTGGTTTTTACCGGATGGACCGACGCTGCCGAAATTCAAACCCACCTTGGTACGATCCCAGCAGACTTTATTGCGCCCTTCTGATTTTGCCTGATACAGCGCATCGTCTGCGCGTGCGAAGGTGTTCAGTACCGGCTCGACTCTTTCATACTGCGCGACGCCGACTGAAATCGTGACGCCGAAATCCTGTCCGAGCTCGGGGAAAACAATTTTCTCCACATGTGCGCGCGTACGCTCGGCGTGAACGATGGCCCCTTCCAGCGACGTGCTGGCGAGAATCTGCACGAACTCCTCGCCGCCGTAGCGCCCGAAAACATCCGATTCGCGCAGTTCCATTTCGATACTCCTCGCCAGGGTCTTCAACACTTCGTCGCCGGCCAAATGCCCTACCGTGTCGTTTACCTTTTTGAAATGGTCAATATCAATTATGCAAATGCAAAACGGCCCGCCGCCGAAGTCGCTCCGGACTTTTTCGTTTTGCATGGCGGCGGTAATAAAGCGCCGGTTGAAAACACCGGTGAGTTCGTCGCGCAACGCCAGCACGCGCGAATCTTCCAGACGAAAACTGACATCCTTCAGTTCAGAGCGTAACTTGCGTACGCGCGCACCCATCAAAATAAACGAGGGCAGGGTTATGGCGAGCACAAACCAGGTCAGCAAATCCATGAGCAGCAGGGCTGCGTTCTGGTCGGAAAAAAATCTGAGCAGCGCCAATCCCAGATAGCCGGCCAGCGTCAGTGCACCCAGCATCAGCAATTCGCGCGTGCCGAGCCTGAGCATGCCGAACATCAGGGAAATGAGCAAAAATATGACATACACCACGCGCGTTTCCGGCGCAAAGTAAATCACGTATAACATGGTAACGATGGAGGCCAGCAACTGAAATGCAGTAAGGCTTTGGTCGGTAAATTTCTTATTGACGTTAAAACGAAATACCAGATAAAAGCCGACCGTCAATACGGCAACAATGACAGCCGCGTGCAACAGGATTTTCCCAGGAGCTTTGCCTTGCCAGACAAACAGCGCTAGCGATATCAGGTAAAGTATCGAGTACGCGCTCGCCAGCATGACGCGGCTGATGCGAATGACTTGCTTCGGATCATCTTTTGGCAACCAGGAAAATTTTTTCATCCGTCGCTCTACGCTATTTTCGGAGTCGGCTGGAGCACTCTTTGCAGCATAGGACACTTTTTAAAAATGTGCCACCATTTCATGCTACAGCCGGTTGAAAAATAAAGGTATTTACGACCATGGAGCAACACCCCAAGCAAACCAGCAAGGCACGCCAATGAAAATCGAAGGCCGGAATCGCCAAGGGAATTTTACGTTACGACTGGCGCAGTGGGGCACCGATGCCGCGTTGCTGCAGGAAGTGCGGCGCAAGGTTTTTGTGGAAGAACAAAATATCCCGGAAGTGCTGGAGTGGGACGAACATGACCCGGCGGCGCAACATTTGCTGGCGCTGGATCTCGACGGACGCGCCATAGGCACTGCAAGACTATTGGTCGACGGGCATATTGGACGCATTGCCGTGTTGAAACAGTGGCGCAGCCAGGGAGTGGGCAATGAGCTACTTAACTATTTGATTATATTGAATAAAAAACAAGGGAGGCGAGAGGCATTGTTAAGAGCGCAAGTGCGCGTCATGCCTTTTTATGCCCGTCATGGTTTCGTCGCCGAAGGTGATGAATATCTCGACGCCGGAATACCGCATCGGTTGATGCGGCTGGTCTATTAAAACAAGTTCAGTAATGAAAGCGCTCGACTTTGCGCTGTTCCCGCGACAGCAAATCGAAAATGCCGTTGTCGGCTAGCTGCTGTTCCAGCAGATTCTCAAACGCCGACGTGGCAACGATGTTGTCGTAAATTTCCATCCATAGCAGTGGGTCGTCGACATTTTTGACCAGACGGCCTTTGACGCCGAGCTGCAGCAATAACGTCGAATGCACGCCGCGCAGGCGCGCTTCCACTGCGGAGGCATGTTCGCCCTTGACGGGATAGTGAATGAAATACGATGTGCTCATGTTTGCTCCCTTTGCATCTTGACAGGGTGGCTCATTTAATCGGGTAGGGAAGGTCAAGCATTGTCAATGCGGGCCCGTCAATCGACCGGGCGTGCACTGTTTGCGTCGCCGCACTGTCGATCTGTATAACCGCGAGTGCGTCATATCCGCCCAAGGGCGACGGCGCGGCGTTCACCACCATCCCGCTCGCCTGATCTTCGAAATCCTTGCTGAATAATTCATCACCGGACGCTAGCTCGATAGTATCGACATGCACGAGATACATCCGACGCTTCAGCCGGCCCAGATACTGTGTGCGTGCCACGATTTCCTGGCCCGGATAACAACCTTTTTTAAAATCGACACCGCCGATCAATTCATAATTGGTCATCTGCGCGACGAATTGTTCCTGCGTGTTCGGCGTGATCCAGGCAATGCCGGAGCGGATATCGAGCAGACTCCATGCGCGCATTCCGATCGGCTGGAGGCGTTTTTTCAGCCTGTCCCAAAGCGGTTGCACCGGCGGCTTGGCCAGCACCAGAAATTTTTGTGCCTCGAGCCGGATCAACTGCGCAACATCGTTCTTGCTGGTTCGCATCGGCCCATCCGGTACTGCGCCGACCACGTCCTGCAATATCTGCGTCGATTGCCCGCCCGCGATGCCGAGCAAAACGAATTCGCCAGAGGCATCGGTGACCTTGACTTTGGCGCGCATGACGAACATCGACAAGCGTTTCTGCACTACATCGCGTAATGCGGCGGGGACCATCATCAGGTAATCGGCGCCGTCGCGCCACAACAGCATCGACGCGATCATGCGGCCCTTGGGCGAATTATAGCTGGTGTACTGCACCCGGTCGGAGCCCAATTTCTCGACGCTGTTGGACAGCTGCCCATGCAGAAATGCTTGCCCATCATCGCCGCTGAAGCGAAGGAGTGCGAAATTAGATAAGTCGGCGACAACGTTGCCGTCGAGGGCAGCATAGAGTTCGGCGTTCAGGTTTCCAAACTGTGCTACCACACCGTTTTCGACCACGGCGCCGTCATTCTGCAAATATGTCAGCCATTCGTTTTTCATTTTGATCCTGCATCAACCTTGCCGGGAAAATCATGCCGGCTGATAATGCCGCACAGCATCGCAAAAAATCAAACAATCTACATGGGCATTATAACGCTTTCGAAATCTGCACAACTGATCTGGCTGCTGGCTTGCGGTCATTTGATTACCATGCTCGTCATTTGGCTGTTGCCGTTACCATTCATTTGGCAGGTGCTGTTATCAGCGCTGGTGGTTGCAAGCCTGGCGTTTTATTCGATACGTGATGCGCTGAGGCGATTGCCCGGTTCGGTTGTCGCCATTAAGTTCCTGGCAGAAGGCAGAGTCGAGACGCAAAACCAGTCCGGCACGTGGATTGCGGGTTCGCTGCGCCCGGGCAGTTTTGTCGCGCCGTACCTCACCACACTCGCCTATCAGCCGGATGAAAAATACTTTCGTCGTCATCTGATTATCCTGCCAGACATGCTCGACGCCGAGTCATTCCGCCAGCTGCGCGTTCATTTGCGCTGGAACAGTCCATGAAACCGAAAAAAACGCCTGCTGTTTTCACGGCAGGCGTTTTAATTTTTGCTCGCCAGTAATTATTTCACCGGTGCGCCGAACTTCATGCTCACGCCCGTTGTGAGCAACAAATCGTTCTTTTTTGTGCCAGCAGGCGCCAGCGAGTTATACCGGTCGCTCAATCCGACATTCAGGTTCAGTCCACCGGCGATGGCGGTGGTAAAGCCCGCGTCAAATACAGCGCGATATTCGCCCGAATCTTTCAGATTGGGGTACAGCGCCAGGCGCTGCTTAAAGCTGCTGGCATCCGACAACTTGTGGTTCGACTCTTCGCCGAGAATCAATTCTGTCGCATTGTTGGAATCAGCCGGCGCAGGTAAGTCGTAGCGTTCAATCTTGTATCCGAGGCCGGCGAATACGTCGAATGATGTGTCGGCGGTGTTGAGTAAATGGTAGCCAAGGCCGGCGCCGAGCGCGGTGCGCAACTTGAGTTGCTGGATCGGGTCACGATCCATGTCGATGGAACCGAAGCCGAACATTTGCGGCGAAAGATTGTACTCATAACGTCCACCGCCATGGATGACGTTAGCCGTGGTGTTGCTGATGCCCGCGGTTTCCGAGGTGGCGCGTAATGCGTTCAGATAGAGCGTTGTTTTGCTCATCGCATCGGCTGCTACGGCGTCCGTGCCGATAGACAGGTTGGTGGACTTGGAGTTGCCAGAGGTAACGGACAATGAGCCGCCCAGGTTGCCGCGCCAGAGGCCGTCGGTGGGTACCGGCCCGGCGAGCGCGCTGGTAGTGGTTAAGGCTGCCAGGGTGGCCAATGCAATCATGGATTGTTTCATAGGATTTCCTTTCGTACTGGTTAGTATTGCTAAAACATGGTGTCCGGCATGTGCTTTCGCGCCGTGTCGGTAACGCGTGGGAAGTCTAAGCGAGGCAAAGTGCCAAGTGAAGCCTTATGCCTTGAAATACATGAATATTCACGATTCATTTGCAAAAAAACCACAGCGGATTCTTTATCCATTACGCAGTCAATTAACGGGGGATTTTGTATTCGCATTTCAGGCCGCGTGGTCAGGCTGCTTTGGTCGGGGTATAATTCGCCTTCGCGAAAACCCTCTCACCATCATGCCCCTTGTTTTGCACCTGCCTGGCCCGTCCGCACTTTCCCCGTTTCGCGTCGCCAAGCTCCAGCAATCCCTCAATTCAACCATTCCGCAATTGCAAGCGATTTCGGCAAACTATTGGCATTTTGCCGAACTGTCGCGTGAGCTGCGGCAAGACGAACGGCAGGCGCTGGAAAAGATTCTCACCTACGGTCACGCGGGCGGTGAAGCCGGGGACGAGGTTTTGCTGGCGTTGCCGCGATTCGGCACAATCTCGCCGTGGTCGAGCAAAGCCAGCGAAATCGCGCGCCACTGTGGACTTGATGCAGTCATCCGGCTGGAGCGCGGCGTGGCATACGCTTTGCGCAAGCTTGACGCGACGCCGCTGACCGCCGCAGAAAGAAAATCCTTGTTGCCGTTGATTCACGATCGTATGACCGAAGCCGTGGTGGCAGATTTTGCTCAGGCGGACGAATTATTCCACCATGTTGGTCCTGCGCCGCTGGCCTGGATCGATATCATCGCCGGCGGCAAAAGCGCGCTGGACACGGCGAACCGGAATCTCGGACTCGCCTTGTCGGCGGACGAAATCGATTACCTGTTCGATAACTTCAATAAGCTCAAGCGCAATCCGACCGACGTAGAATTGATGATGTTCGCGCAGGCGAATTCGGAGCATTGCCGCCACAAGATATTCAACGCCGACTGGATCATTGATGACAAAGCGCAGGATATTTCGCTGTTCGGCATGATTCGCAATACGCATAAATTGCACCCGGCAGGGACGGTCGTCGCGTACTCGGATAATTCTTCGGTGATTGAAGGCGCGTCAGTGGAGCGGTTTTATCCGCAAGCAGATGGCGCGTATGGCCGCGTCATCGAGCTCACGCATATCCTGATGAAAGTCGAAACCCACAACCATCCCACCGCGATCGCCCCGCATCCCGGCGCGGGAACCGGCAGCGGCGGCGAAATCCGCGATGAAGGCGCGACCGGCACAGGCGCGAAGCCCAAAGCCGGCTTGACAGGATTTTCCGTTTCCAATCTCTTGATTCCGGGCTTCACGCAGCCGTGGGAAAAAAATAGGTACGGCAAGCCGGAGCGCATCGCCTCAGCATTGCAAATCATGCTCGACGGTCCGATCGGCGGCGCGGCGTTCAACAATGAATTCGGTCGTCCCAATCTGTGCGGCTACTTCCGCACATATGAGGAGGCTTCCGCCGGCGACATGCGCGGCTACCACAAACCGATCATGATTGCCGGCGGTCTCGGGAATATTTCGGCCAGGCATTCGCATAAAAAAATGCTCAGTCCGGACGCGCTGTTTATTCAGCTCGGCGGTCCCGGCATGTTGATTGGCCTCGGCGGCGGCGCGGCGTCGAGCATGGAAAGCGGCAGCAACACCGAAAATCTGGACTTCGCTTCAGTGCAACGCGCCAACGCGGAAATGCAGCGGCGCTGCCAGGAGGTGATTGACGCGTGCTGGCGCATGGGCGACGACAATCCGATTCTGTCGGTACACGACGTCGGCGCAGGCGGTCTGTCGAATGCATTCCCCGAATTGGCGCATGGCGGTGGCGTCGGCGCAACATTTGATCTGCGCGCGATTCATGTCGAGGAGCGTGGCATGAGCCCGATGCAAATCTGGAGTAACGAATCGCAGGAGCGTTACGTTCTCGCGATCGACAAGAAAAATATTAATATATTCAAAGACTTATGCGAAAGAGAGCGCTGCCCGTTTGCACTCGTCGGCGTTGCGACGGCGGAGCATCAACTGAAAGTCGAAGACACGCATTTCAACAATGCGCCAGTCGATATGCCGCTGGATGTGTTGCTCGGCAAGCCGCCGAAAATGTTGCGCAAGGTAAAGCGCCTGGAAAAATTATTGCCAGCGTTTGATGTACATGAATTGGAATTGAAAGACGCCGCGTATCGTGTGCTGCGCTTGCCCGCGGTAGCAGACAAAACATTTCTTATCAGTATCGGTGACCGCAGCGTCGGCGGCATGACCGCACGCGATCAAATGGTCGGCCCTTGGCAGGTCCCCGTGGCCGACGTCGCCGTAACGACAATGGCCTACGACACTTACCGCGGCGAGGCGATGGCAATGGGCGAACGAACGCCGATTGCACTTATCAGCGGACCTGCATCAGGCCGCATGGCGGTGGGCGAAGCGTTGACCAATATCGCCGCGGCACAGATTGAAAAAATCGGCGATATTAAACTATCCGCCAACTGGATGGCCGCTGCGGGTGTGGCGGGCGAGGACGCCGTGTTGTTCGACACGGTCAAAGCGGTCGGCATGGAACTCTGTCCGGCACTCGGCATCAGCATTCCCGTCGGCAAAGATTCGCTCTCGATGAAGACGATGTGGCAGGACGGCGCCGAGAACAAGTCGGTCACTGCGCCGCTATCCTTAATCATCTCTGCTTTCGCCCCGGTGCAGGATGTACGCAAAACCCTTACGCCGCAGTTGCGCACGGATGCAGGCGACACCGATTTGCTGTTGATTGATTTGGGCCGCGGCAGGAACCGTCTCGGCGGGTCGGCGCTGGCGCAGGTATACAACCAGACCGGCAACGCAGCGCCCGATGTCGACGAGGCACAAAAATTGAAAGACTTTTTTGCCGCCATTCAACTGCTCAATCGGGATGGGCTGCTGCTCGCCTACCACGACCGATCCGACGGCGGGCTGTTCGCCACCGTCTGCGAAATGATGTTTGCCGCGCGTAGCGGAATATCGATCAATCTCGATGCATTGTGTTACGACGGTATGCTGGCCGATGTGGATGAAAATGAAATTCAGCCGGACCTGCTCAAAGGCCGATTCAACGACCGGATATTCGGCGCGCTGTTTAACGAAGAACTGGGTGCCGTGCTGCAAATCCGGCGCAGCGAGCGCAAGCGCGTGATGGCGGTGTTGCGGGAAATGGGATTGTCAGGCGAGACGAGCGTGATCGGTATGCCCAACGCGAGCGATGAGCTTCGCCTGATCCGCAGCACAAAACCTTTACTAACGGAAAAGCGCGTCGACTTGCAACGCGCATGGAGCGAAACGACCTATCAGCTGCAGAAAATGCGCGACAACCCCGACTGCGCACAACAGGAGTTCGACCGTATTCTTGATGCGCGCGATGGCGGGCTATTCAGCAAGCTCACGTTCGATCTGAACGAAAATAACGCGGCCCCGTATATCGCGACGGGTGTGCGACCGCGCATTGCCATTCTGCGTGAGCAGGGTGTCAACGGCCAACTGGAAATGGCGGCGGCGT
>JBAVXA010000233.1:0-1524 GCA_049698095.1 Burkholderiales bacterium | reverse complement strand
CCATTGTATTGGGAGCTCTGTTTTTAACTTTCGTACCATCAGCCTCACCCGCACCTCACAAAAACGCTGCCAAACACGTCAGCATGAGCAACGGCGACATGCGCAGAATATTCATCGTGCTCATGCTGGCGACCATCTGCGGCGGCATCATCTTCAACGCCACTACCATTTCTATGCCTAAGCTGTTCGATGAACGCCTGCGCGCACTGACGCAAACCACCACCGGCATCGGCACGCTAGTCGCGGGTGTGTATCTTTTCGCCGCCATGGCGCAATTACTGGTTGGCAGAATGCTGGATAAATACCCGCTACGTAATGTGTTCCTCGGCATCGTCGCGTTGCAAGCGCCGCTATTATTCCTCGCCGCCAATGTGCAAAACTACGCCATGCTCGCCGTCGCGCTGGCCATGATGTTTTTCATCTTCGGCCAAATCCCCATCAACGACGCCATGGTCGCCCGTTATGTCAGCGACGAATGGCGCTCCCGCGCCTACGCGCTGCGCTACCTCGTCTCCTTCAGCGCCAGCGCCACCGCCGTGCCGTTAGTCGCGTATTTGCATCGCAGCGGCGGTGGCTTTGAACAAATATTGCTGGTGCTGGCGGCATTTGCGCTGGTGAATTTTATTGGGGCGTTGAGTTTTCCGGCAATGCGGAATAAATTGGATAATGCATCTGCAACTGCGGTTGAAACATAAGCTAGGGCTTATATGAACCTTATCGATGAAACCGCCCTGTTAAGCCGCCTCGCAGGTTACCCACTCACAGCCCGCTGCTTTTCCAAATACGTTAGCTGGGTCGTGTCAAACCAGCCGAGCGATTGGGGAAAATATGATTTAATAAATATCCTAAATGAGAGCAACTTCGAAAGACTTGCCATGTTAGAAAGCCAGCTTAGCGAATCGAATACGGTACTTGGAAGCTCACAGGAAGGGTTCGCAAAGCAATTTGGTTTTAATGATGATTTGCTTTCTGTTGAGCCTGAAAAAATTCACGACATTTTGGCTGAGCCGCTGTTTATTCTCGACCTCTCACAATTGGGATTCACCAAAATATCAAAACTCCCCCCTTATATTTCAACGAAATGCGAGAATATCCCCAATGCGGATTTTTTTGCCTGTAATGGCAGTAGCAAATACGTAATTGAATTGAAGACTATTCGGATGGAGAACGAACCAAAGCCAGTAATAGGTCAACCAACAGGCAATGCGCTTATACCATCTTGGTGGGTCGAAATGTTTCGAAACAATATCGATACCAAAATTAAAGACAAGAAGAAAAGAGTTTTAAAGCAGCTTGCCAACGCCAAAAAACATTACAACGCTGATAAAACAATGCTTGTTTTTTACACGCGCAGATTAGGCCCATCGACATTGATGGAGAAAGAAAATTATGTGGCCGAGTTACGAAGACTCGTTGATTGCTATCCAGAAGTCGATTATTTTTGTTGCAAAGATTTTTTTGGAGATGTGACGCTTTGCCCTGATTTATGAGAGTTGCCTTGAGGGGAGTAGGCAACGCCATAAC
>JBAVXA010000232.1:0-10078 GCA_049698095.1 Burkholderiales bacterium | reverse complement strand
GCGGATTGCTCAAACTATCCGACAAACGTAGAGAATCGAAATCATGATGCCGCAACAATTTGCCGAGATATGGGTTTATCTTTCTGCCACGCCGCTGCTCGGCCTCACCTTCACCTTACTCGCGTATCAAGCGGCGTATTGGTTATACAAGCGTAGCGATTTTAACCCGCTGCTGAATCCCGTCGCGCTCTCCGTCGCCGTGTTAGTTATGCTGTTACTTGTCAGCGGCACGAAATACGAAACTTATTTTGAAGGCGCGAAGTTTGTGCATTTCTTACTAGGCCCGGCCACCGTCGCGCTGGCGATACCTTTGTATTCGCAATTTGAAAAACTCAAACAAATGCTGTTGCCTCTGCTCGGCGCATTGCTGGCAGGCGCAGCGACGGCCATCATCTCCGGCGTCGGCATCGGCTGGCTGCTTGGAGCGAGCCAGGAAACGTTGCTGTCGCTGGCACCGAAATCCGTCACCACACCCATCGCCATGGGCATCGCGGAAAAACTCGGCGGCATACCCTCGCTCACCGCCGTGCTGGTGATATTCACCGGCATCAGCGGCGCGATTATGGCAAAAAGTATTCTCGATATGCTGCGAATCGACAACCACGCCGTGCGCGGCTTCTCCGTCGGCGTCGCCGCCCACGGCATCGGCACAGCACGCGCGTTTCAGGTGAGCGAACAAGCAGGTGCGTTCGCGGGATTGGCGATGGGATTGAATGGGTTAACGACCGCGCTGATCACACCGCTGCTATTGAAATTTCTCGGCTTTTTACCTTGATATATTATTTAATACAATCATATAGATACAGAGTCACCGACGCGTAATCCGAATAGCCTTTCCGCACTTTCCTGATTCGCTGAAATCTCGATCAAACCCATGCTGTTGTCATGCCAAAAACCTGTGCCGCGCTTTACGCTGGCAAAAGTTTCTGCGAACGACAATGTTTGCTGTTTCACCTTGAGTTTTGCGGTGCGCGCGATTTTGCCTTTGCGCAGGCCGGTGACGGCGTTTCCGTAATGATCGATGTAAATAATCTCGGCAAGCTCACCCGGGTCGAGATCTACTGCGAGTGATTTTATTGCTTCGACCTTATCTGCAGGGAAATGCCCGCTCGCAATCCACGCCGCGACAGGGGCAAATAAATCCCGGCCGTGAAAAGTGTTGGATAAATTTTCCGGCCGCCATTTGATACGCCAGAATTTTGCCTGACTGTCGCGCTGCGCCAGCACCGACAGCAAGCCGTTATCGGGCCCAACAAAAAAACGCTGGTGGGCGAAAACGATGACTGCTTCACGCGCGCCGCCGACACCCGCATCGATGACGCAGAGAAACACGCTGCCAGCGGGAAAAAAGTCCTTCAGCGCGGCGAGTAAATGAGCGGCAGGCTTGGCCTGAAAGTTGGGCGCAGTATGCAGCAGGTCGGCGATCACTTGTTGTTCCGGGGCATGTTGAAGCAATGCCGCTTTAACCTGTGCGACGTAAATGTCGTTGGCGCCGAAATCGGTAAACAGGACGATCATGTTTTCTGTTCTCTCTGTTTCAATTTATGAACTTATTCAAGTTCTTTTCATCGTCATTTCCACTGGGCGGGAATACAGCCTTTCACGCTGACTCCGTCAAACAGCAGATCCTTCATTCAATTCAGGACGACAAACATTTTTTTGACAAAATAAAAGCCGGTGATTAACCGGCTTTTATTTTACAACCATTTCAAATCGAATTACGCGTTCTTGGTATCCGCTGCTGGCTCAGGGCGGTCGAGCAGTTCAACCAAGGCCATCGGGGCGTTGTCGCCTACGCGGAAACCGTATTTCAAAATGCGCAGGTATCCGCCCTTACGCGCGGCATAACGTGGGCCCAGCTCGGCAAACAGCTTGGTCACCATGTCGCGATCACGCAAGCGGTTAAATGCCAGACGGCGATTCGCCAGGGACGGTGTTTTGCCCAAGGTGAGCATCGGCTCGACAACGCGGCGCAGTTCTTTGGCTTTCGGCAACGTGGTCTTGATGACTTCGTGCTTGAGCAGTGAGACGGTCATGTTGCGCAGCATCGCCAGGCGGTGGGCCGAAGTGCGGTTGAGTTTTCGTAAGCCTAATCCGTGACGCATGATAATTCCTTAATATTTTGTATTACTTGCTCAGGCCGGCTGGCGGCCAGTTTTCCAGCTTCATACCCAAGGTGAGGCTCTTGGATGCGAGTACCTCTTTAATTTCGTTAAGCGATTTACGACCCAGATTCGGCGTCTTGAGCAATTCGTTTTCCGAACGCTGAATCAGATCGCCAATGTAGTAAATGTTTTCGGCCTTGAGGCAGTTGGCCGAGCGCACGGTCAACTCGAGGTCGTCCACCGGCTGCAACAGGATAGGATCAACCTGCGGGCCTTTGGCTTCTTCTATCGCCATAGGTGTGCCTTGCAGATCGGCGAACACGGACAACTGCTCCACCAGAATACGCGCAGCGTAACGCACGGCTTCTTCCGGCTCGATCACGCCGTTGGTTTCGATGTCCATGATCAGCTTGTCGAGGTCGGTGCGTTGCTCTACGCGGGCGCTCTCAACCGCATAGCTGACTTTTCGTACCGGGCTGAACGATGCATCGAGCAGAATGCTGCCGACGGTACGGCTGTCTTCATCGACTTTGCGTGATGTGACCGGCTCGTAACCGCGGCCTTTCTCTACTTTAATTTGCATGTCGAGCTTACCGCTGCCGGTAATGTGCGCGATAATGTGATCGGGGTTGATGATCTCGACTTCGTGGCTCTGCTCAATGTCCGCAGCGGTAACAATCCCGGGGCCATTCTTTTTCAACTTAAGGGTCATCTCTTCGCGATTATGCAGTTTGAGCACGATGCCTTTGAGATTCAGCAGAATATCGACGACGTCTTCCTGCACGCCTTCCACTGTGGAGTATTCATGCACGACGCCGCTGATCTTGACTTCGGTCGCAGCGTAGCCGGGCATGGACGAGAGCAGGATTCGACGCAGGGCATTGCCCAGCGTATGGCCGTAGCCGCGCTCGAACGGTTCCATCACAACTTTTGCGTGGACCGGCGAAACGTTTTGCACATCAATGATGCGCGGTTTCAGAAAACTGGTGGCATTGCTTTGCATGCTGTGTCCTCTGGCTTAATGATTATGAGTTTAATTATTTGGAATACAATTCGACGATCAACGATTCATTGATGGTCGCGGGCAATTCGCTCCGCTGTGGCACGGCTTTGAAGGTACCCTTAAAATGCTTGGCGTCGACTTCGATCCATTCCGGAAATCCGCGCTGTTCGGCGGCAGCCAGTGCGGCCTTAACGCGCAGATGCACTTTGGTTTTGTCGGCGACTTCGACCATGTCGCCGGCGCGCACCAGGTAGGACGGGATATTGACGCGTTTGCCATTCACGCTGATGCCGTTGTGGCGCACAATCTGGCGCGACTCGGCGCGCGATGCGCCGAAGCCCATACGATAGACGACGGTGTCTAGGCGGCTTTCCAGCAATTGCAGCAGGTTTTCGCCCGTTACGCTGGTACCACGCTCAGCTTCTTTGTAGATGTTGCGGAACTGGCGCTCAAGGATGCCGTACGTGCGACGGACTTTTTGTTTTTCGCGCAATTGTTTGCCATAGTCGGACAAGCGCGCACCGCTTTTCTGGCCGTGCTGGCCGGGCGCGTAGGCGCGCCGCTCGATGGCGCATTTGTCGGTGAAACACTTTTCACCTTTCAGAAAAAGCTTTTCGCCTTCGCGCCGGCATTGACGGCATTTTGCATCGAGATTTCTTGCCACGGTGTGTCTCCTGTTATATCCGGCGCTTCTTCGGTGGGCGGCAGCCGTTATGCGGCACCGGCGTCACGTCAGCGATACTGGTAATTTTGAAACCCAGAGCGTTAAGTGCGCGAACAGCTGATTCGCGTCCAGGGCCCGGTCCCTTGATCTTGACTTCGAGATTTTTCACTCCGCATTCCTGCGCGGCTTTTCCTGCCTGCTCAGCGGCGATCTGCGCGGCGAACGGCGTGCTTTTGCGCGAACCCTTGAAGCCCTGGCTTCCCGAGGTAGCCCAGGACAATGCGTTACCTTGCCGATCAGTGATCGTGATGATCGTATTGTTAAACGACGCATGTACGTGAACGATGCCTTCGGCCACGTTCTTTTTGATTTTCTTGCGTACGCGGGTTGCTGCTGCTGCTGGGGCTTTTGCCATTATCTAATCCTTATCCTCTGGGCGCTAGTTACTTGCTGGCTGCACGTACAGCTTTGCGCGGGCCCTTGCGTGTGCGCGCATTGGTCCGCGTACGCTGCCCACGCAACGGCAGACCGCGACGGTGACGAATTCCGCGATAGCAACCTAAATCCATCAGGCGCTTGATGTTCATGGAAATCTCGCGACGCAAATCGCCCTCGACGGCAAACTTGGCGACCTGCTCGCGCAGCTTCTCCATATCGTTATCGGTGAGGTCTTTTATTTTTGCGCTGGTGGCGATGCCTGCGGTTGCGCAAATTTTGCGCGCGCGCGTGCGGCCGACACCGAAAATCGCCGTTAAAGCGATTTCAGCATGTTGATGATTAGGGATATTTACCCCTGCGATGCGGGCCATGGACTGCTCCGGTAAAAGTTTATATTAATCAATAAGTTATGTTATTAACCTTGGCGCTGTTTATGACGCGGGTCAATGCAGATACAACGCAGAACACGCTTGCGTTTCACTAGCTTGCAATTGCGGCAAATTTTTTTCACAGATGCTTGTACACGCATGGTTTGCTCCTTACTTCTATTTGGCGCGGAACGTAATCCGCGCTCTGGTTAAATCATAGGGTGAAACCTCCACCGTTACTTTGTCGCCCGGCAGGATGCGGATATAGTGCATGCGCATCTTGCCCGAAATGTGTCCTAATACGATGTGCCCGTTTTCCAGCTTGACCCGGAAGGTTGCATTCGGGAGGGTTTCCACAATCTCCCCTTGCATCTGTATCGTTTCTTCTTTTGACATTAGCGCCCTGGAAATCCACCCTTGAAGTTGGCTTTTTTCAGCAGGCTTTCATACTGGTGCGACATGATGTAGGCCTGCACTTGTGCCATGAAATCCATAGTTACCACAACGATAATCAGCAGACTAGTGCCGCCGAAATAAAATGGCGCCTTGAATTTCACAATCAGGAACTCCGGCAAAAGGCACACCAGCGTTATGTAGATTGCCCCGACCAGTGTCAGTCTAGTAATAATCTTGTCGATGTGCCGCGCAGTCTGTTCGCCCGGTCGTATACCTGGGACGAAGGCGCCACTTTTCTTCAGGTTATCTGCCGTTTCGGTAGGGTTGAACACCAACGCCGTGTAGAAAAAGCAGAAAAACATAATAGCTGCCGCATACAAAAACACGTAAACCGGCTGTCCCGGTGACATGGTGGAACTGATGTCTTTCAGCCAGGTCATGTTTTCATAACTGCCGAACCATCCCGCCAACGTCGCGGGAAACAGGATGATGCTGGAAGCAAATATCGGCGGAATCACGCCCGCCATATTCAACTTCAGAGGCAGGTGCGATGCCTGCCCGCCATATACTTTGTTGCCGACCTGTCGCTTGGCATAGTTCACCAGGATTTTTCGCTGGCCTCGCTCGATAAACACCACTGCCGCCGTAACCAGAATCACCAACGCAAAAATAACAATACCCATAAATTTGCTGATCTCACCGGTCCCGATCAGATTAAACGTGCCGCCGATCGCCTGCGGCAATCCGGCAACAATGCCGGAAAAAATAATCATCGAGATACCATTGCCAAGCCCGCGTTCGGTAATCTGTTCGCCCAGCCACATGAGAAACATGGTTCCCGTAACCAGCGACACGATGACGCTGATACGGAAGAACAGCCCCGGCTCTATGACCAGGTTGGGCTGCGACTCAAGTGCGATCGCGATACCAATCGACTGGAATAGCGCCAGCACCACCGTGCCGTAGCGCGTGTATTGCGTGATCTTGCGGCGCCCTGCTTCGCCCTCTTTTTTCAACTGCTCCAACTGCGGTATCACGATCGACAACAGCTGCATGATGATCGATGACGAAATATATGGCATGATTCCAAGCGCAAAAATACTGAAGCGCGACAGCGCGCCGCCGGAGAACATATTGAACATATCCAGGATGCCGCCTTGCTGGCTTTTGAACAGCTTGGACAGTTCCGCCGGGTCAATTCCGGGCACGGGGATAAACGTGCCGATGCGATACACGATCAGCGCAAGCAGCAGGAAAATCAGCCGGCGTTTTAAATCGCCGAACTTTTGCCCCCCACCGATCGCTAAATTAGCAGCCAATGTTCACTCAGCCTTCCGAAAAACTGCCGCCGGCAGCTTCGATTGCGGCGCGCGCGCCTTTGGTCGCGCCAATGCCGACAAGCTTGACTGCGCGGTTCACTTCACCCGACAAAAATACTTTCGCGGCCAGCACCTTGCCGGAAATAATTCCGGCTTGTTTCAACGCAAGCAAATCAATCGTGTCCACCGGCAATTTAGCCAGATCGCTCAGGCGAATCTGCGCGGTATCGTCGCGCGTCATGGATATAAACCCACGTTTTGGCAGCCGGCGCTGCAGCGGCATCTGACCACCCTCGAAACCGACTTTATGAAAACCGCCGGAACGGGATTTTTGTCCTTTGTGTCCACGACCTGCCGTTTTGCCGAGGCCGCTTCCGATTCCACGACCCACGCGGCGGCGATTACGTTTGCTTCCTTCCGCTGGTTTGAGATTATTCAGTTCCATGCCTTATCCTTCTGCTTTAACCAGGTGCGACACGGTGTTGATCATGCCACGCACCATCGGTGTATCGACCAGTTCGACAGTCTGGTGCATACGCGTAAGGCCAAGGCCGCGCACACTGGCGACATGATTCCTCTTCGCACCAATCGGGCTTTTGACCAGCGTGACTTTTACTTTTTTGTCAGCCATGTGATTTATCCCAAAATTTCTTCAATTGTCTTGCCGCGTTTCGCTGCCACTTCGGACGGGCGATTCATCGCTTCCAGGCCGTTCAGGGTCGCGCGAATGACGTTATACGGATTGGCGGAACCGATACACTTTGCCAATACGTTGGTTACTCCAACGACCTCAAATACTGCGCGCATGGCGCCGCCGGCGATAATCCCGGTACCGTCCGAAGCGGGCTGCATGAATACAGTTGCGGCTCCATGTTTGCCGATAACGGAATGATGCAAAGTCCCGTTTTTCAAATGAATCTTGACCATTTTGCGCCGCGCGTCGTCCATCGCCTTTTGCACGGCGACTGGCACTTCGCGTGATTTGCCTTTGCCCATACCAACGCGCCCATCGCCGTCGCCGACTACGGTCAGTGCAGCAAAGGCCATGATACGGCCTCCCTTAACCACCTTCGTCACGCGATTGACGGCGACCATTTTCTCGCGCATTCCGTCGCTGTTCTCTTGCTTGTTGGTTTCGATTTTTGCCATAAATAATCCTGTGCCTTAGAACGTCAAGCCGGCTTCACGCGCGGCATCGGCCAGCGCTTTGACGCGGCCGTGGTAACGGAATCCGGAGCGATCGAATGCAACTTGCGATACGCCCGCGAGTTTTGCTTTTTCAGCAATGCGCTTGCCAATCACTGCTGCAGCCTTGATGTTGCCGCCATTACCGAGCTGCTTGCGTACCTCAGGCTCGATCGATGAAGCGCTGGCCAGAACCTTCGAGCCCGTACTATCGATAATCTGTGCGTAGATATGCGTGTTGGTACGGTGAATCGACAGGCGTACCGCCTTCAGTTCAGCTATTTTGGCGCGGGTCGGTTTGGCCCTGCGCAAACGCGCTTGTGTTTTGTCTACCATGCTATGCCTCGATTACTTCTTCTTGGTTTCTTTAAGGGTGATCTGCTCGTCAGAGTAGCGAACGCCCTTGCCTTTATACGGCTCAGGTGGACGATATGCGCGAACTTCCGCTGCGACCTGCCCAACCAATTGCTTGTCGATACCTTTGATCAGTATTTCCGTCTGGGTCGGCGTTTCGGCTTTTACGCCTTCGGGCATTTTGTGCACGACAGGGTGCGAAAAGCCCAGCGTGAGGTTTAACGCCGCACCTTGCGCCTGCGCACGGTAGCCTACACCGACCAAGGTTAATTTTTTCTCAAAACCTTTGGTAACGCCCTGTACCATGTTCGCCAGCAGTGCGCGCGCCGTACCCGACATGGCGTTTGCCTGCTGGGAATCGTTGACCGGAACGAAGGTTAATTTGCCGCCGTCGTTCTTGACCGTTACGTCTTCGTTGATCATGCGTTTGAGCGTGCCAAGGGGACCTTTGACTGAAACTTCACCCGAAGCAACGTTCACTTCGACTTTGTCGGGAATGACGATTGGATTTTTACCTATGCGCGACATATGTCCCCCGTTACGCCACGATGCACAGCACTTCGCCGCCCACGCCTGAGGCGCGCGCGCGGCGGTCTGTCATCACGCCTTTCGACGTCGAGACGATGGCAACACCCAGACCGTTCATCACGTTAGGAATGTCGCTGCAGGCTTTGTAAATGCGCAAGCCGGGCCGGCTAATGCGCTCTATTTTCTCAATCACGGGACGACCCGCGTAGTACTTCAGGCCGATTTCCATCAGCGGTTTATTGTTTTCCGCTTTAATGCTGAAGCCATCGATATACCCTTCATCTTTCAAAACCTGGGCAATAGCCTGCTTCAGCTTGGATGCTGGCATTACTACTGATACTTTTTCCGCCTGTTGCGCATTGCGGATACGGGTCAGCATGTCGGCGATCGGATCACTCATACTCATTTTATTGTCTCCTACCAGCTTGCCTTGACGATGCCGGGGATTTCACCGCGCATCGCAATGTCACGTAACTTGCTGCGGCCGAGGCCGAATTTGCTATAAACGCCACGAGGACGACCGGTTAATGCGCAGCGATTGCGCAGGCGAACCGGGCTGGAATTGCGCGGTAATGCCTGAAAGCGCATGCGCGCGGCGTAGCGCTCTTCGTCAGACAACTTGGTATTGTTCATAAGCGCGATTAATTCAGCGCGCTTGGCCGCAAACTTTTTTACCGTTACGCGGCGCTTCAGGTCGCGGTTGATCAAAGCAACTTTAGCCACATGGACCTCAATTCTTGAAGGGAAATTTGAAAGCTGCCAGCAATGCGCGGCCTTCAGCGTCGGTTTTTGCAGTCGTGGTCAACGTGATGTTCATGCCACGTAATGCGTCGATTTTGTCGTATTCGATTTCAGGGAAAATAATCTGTTCTTTTACACCCATGTTGTAATTGCCGCGGCCATCGAACGATTTCCCTGAAATGCCGCGGAAGTCGCGGATACGCGGGATGGCGATGGTTACAAGGCGGTCGAGAAATTCATACATGCGCGCCTGGCGCAGCGTGACTTTGCAACCAATCGGGTAGTTGTCGCGAATTTTGAATCCGGCGATCGATTTCTTCGACAGCGTCACCACAGGTTTCTGGCCGGCGATTTTTTGCATATCGGCAACCGCGTGTTCCATGACTTTCTTGTCGGCAACCGCTTCACCCACACCCATATTGAGAGTGATCTTGGTAATGCGCGGCACTTCCATGGGCGATTTGTAGCCAAACTGTTGCATCAACTGTTTGACCACGGTGTCTTTGTAATAGGTATGTAGGCGGCTCATATTGAATGTTCTCAGGCGTCGACGGTTTCGCCGCTGGATTTGAATACGCGAACCTTACGGCCGTCCGCAAGCACTTTGCATCCGACACGGTCAGCTTTTTTCGCTGTAGCGTTATACAGCGCGATGTTGGAAATATGAAGCGGCATTTCTTTTTCGATTATCCCGCCCGGCGTACCCTTCATCGGGTTCGGCTTGGCATGTTTTTTTACCTTGTTGACGCCTTCGACCAGAATGCGATCCGAATCACCCACTAGCAGCACGGTGCCGCGCTTGCCTTTGTCTTTTCCGGATATGACAACGACCTCGTCACCTTTACGAATTTTCTGCATGTTAGTTCCTTACAGCACTTCTGGAGCCAGGGAAACGATTTTCATGAATCGCTCCGTGCGCAGCTCGCGTGTTACTGGTCCAAAAATGCGAGTGCCAATCGGCTCGAGTTTGTTGTTCA
>JBAVXA010000231.1:0-2649 GCA_049698095.1 Burkholderiales bacterium | reverse complement strand
CCCAAAGCTGTTTAGAATATTTAATAAAAACAATTAGTTATTTCGATTCGTTTGTAGCATTAAATATGGCTGCAGATGGATTTTAAAGCGCCACGCGAAAGTCGCAACCCGTTTTGGCTTTCACTTCTTCAAGCGTGACGCCGGGATGCAGTTCGATCAGCGACAGTCCAATCAAACGGTCGACCGAGAAAACGCACAAGTCGGTGATAATCAGATTAACGACGCCTTTGCCGGTGATCGGGAGGGAACATTGCTTGAGAATTTTCGGCGCGCCGTCTTTCGCGGTATGTTCCATCAACACCACGACACGTTTCACTCCCGAGACCAGATCCATCGCGCCGCCGGGGCCTTTGACCATTTTCCCCGGCACCATCCAGTTGGCGAGATCGCCGTTTTCCGCGACTTCGAGTCCACCTAAGATTGATAAATCCACATGGCCGCCGCGGATCATGGCGAAAGAATCGGCGCTGCTGAAAAAGCTTGAGCCGGGAATGGTGGTAATCGTCTGTTTCCCCGCGTTGATAAGATCGGGGTCCACTTTGTCTTCCGCCGGAAAAGGGCCGATACCGAGCAAACCGTTTTCCGATTGCAGGATGACGTTGATCCCCGGCGGAATGTGGTTTGCCACGAGGGTCGGAATGCCGATGCCAAGGTTGACATAGTAACCGTCGCGCAACTCTTTCGCCGCGCGCGCGGCCATGGTGTCGCGGATAGGGGAATCTTTTTTCGACGCCGCCGCGCCCGACACGGTGCGGAACTCGATGCGCT
Source organism: Burkholderiales bacterium (assembly GCA_049698095.1). Classification (GTDB taxonomy): domain Bacteria; phylum Pseudomonadota; class Gammaproteobacteria; order Burkholderiales; family JBEEJL01; genus JBEEJL01. The sequence continues at coordinate 1,881 of JBAVXA010000231.1, read as the reverse complement.
TCTGGTAATTTTTGCCCTGGATAATCCGGTCGATGTAAATGCCCGGCGTGTGGATCTGGTCCGGGTCGAGCTGGCCGACATCTACTAATTCTTCCACTTCCGCCACGGTGAATTTGCCGCAGGTGGCGATCATCGGATTGAAGTTGCGCGAAGTCTTTTTGTAGACGAGATTACCGGCCTTATCGCCTTTCCATGCTTTGACGATCGACACATCGGCGTGAATCGCCTCTTCCAGGACATACTCTTTACCGTCGAACGAGCGCACGTCTTTATCTTCCGCAAGCTTGGTGCCGAATGCCGTGCGCGTGTAGAAGCCGGGAATGCCCGCCCCGCCTGCACGCAGTTTTTCCGCCAGCGTCCCTTGCGGCGTCAATTGTAATTCAAGCTCGCCCGCCAACACCTGTCGTTCGAATTCCTTGTTTTCGCCGACGTATGAGGCAATGACTTTTTTGACCTGGCGAGTTTTCAACAACAGACCCATGCCGAAATCATCCACGCCGGCGTTATTGACGACGATAGTGAGATTTTTTGCGCCGGACTCAACCAGAGCCTGAATCAGATTCTCGGGAATTCCGCACAAGCCGAAGCCGCCAGCGGCAATGGTAAGGTTGTCTTCGAGAATATCTTTCAGTGCGGCATGTGCATCAGGGAATACCTTGCTCATGGAAGCTCCATCGATTGAATAATTAAAGAAAAGTGGGAAATATTTCCGTATCGTACCTGTTGCGTATTTGTTACCGGCATTATGCCGTGTATTCGACGCGCTGCGCGAGGTGCTCGCACAGGCACAAGGAAATATTTAAAATAATCATATAGTTATAAATTAACTCAAATTCAGGAATGAAAGGTATCCGAAAGCCAGATAAGTAGGGTTTTCCCGGGGGTGACGGCGCGAAAAATTCTGGTATATTGGGGCACAATTTTTGGCACGACTTTTTAGCATCTCAAGGGTAAATGGCCGCCCAATCGGCCAATATAAACGCAGGGAGAAGAACATGTCACAAGGCGTCATGTTAGCAATTGGTTGCGCATTCGCGGCAATCATATATGGAGTTGTTTCACGCCAGTGGTTAATGGCCAAACCTACCGGCAACGCGCGCATGCAGGAAATCGCGGCAGCGATTCAGGAAGGCGCATCGGCCTATCTCAATAAACAATATACGGCAATCGCCGTGGTCGGCGTCCTTCTGCTGGGACTGATCGCGTTTTACCTCGGCAGCAAAACCGCAGTCGGCTTCCTGATCGGCGCGGTATTGTCGGGCGCGACCGGTTATATCGGCATGAACGTGTCGGTGCGCGCCAACGTGCGCACAGCGGAAGCGGCGAACAACGGCTTGAATGCCGCACTCGCCGTGGCGTTCCGCGGCGGCGCGATTACCGGCATGTTGGTCGTCGGTCTCGGCTTGCTCGGTGTGGCTGGTTATTATGCTTTCCTTACTATGGATGGCAGCACAGACATTCAACCTTTAGTCGGCCTCGCCTTCGGTGGCTCGCTGATTTCCATTTTCGCGCGATTGGGTGGCGGCATATTCACCAAAGGCGCAGACGTCGGCGCGGACCTGGTAGGTAAAGTTGAAGCCGGCATACCGGAAGACGACCCGCGCAACCCCGCGGTGATTGCCGACAACGTCGGTGATAACGTCGGCGATTGCGCAGGTATGGCGGCCGACTTGTTCGAGACCTATGCCGTGACGCTCATCGCGACTATGCTGCTCGGCGGTCTGGTCATGAAAGGCTTCGGCAACGCGGCCGTTTACCCGCTGGCACTCGGCGGCGTGTCGATTATCGCTTCGATCATCGGCTGTTCATTCGTCAATACACGCGACGGTGGCAAGATTATGAACGCGCTGTATCGCGGATTGATTGTTGCGGGCGGATTAT
>JBAVXA010000230.1:0-2484 GCA_049698095.1 Burkholderiales bacterium | reverse complement strand
TCAAAATGTGAAGAATCAGCGGCTGGTTTTTGCCTGACGCCCTGCCGAGCCGGACATAAGCGCATCGCTGACGGGCTTTGCGCTTTTTCTCCGTCTTACATATCGCTTTTGCGTTATTTGACACGATGCTAACCTCAGCACAGCCTTCACGCGCCGGCGTGGCGTAGAATAGTCGCCATGAAAACACCCAAGAGATTGCAATCGTTGATCGAGGAGGGCTTGATCGACTCAGTTGTCCGCCAACTGATGAGCGGCAAAGAGGCAAACGTGTATGTCGTTCGCTGCGGTGAGGAGACGCGTTGCGCGAAGATTTATAAAGAGGCGACTCAGCGCAGTTTTCGCCAAGCGGTGGATTACACGGAGAATCGCAAAACCAAGAACTCGCGCCAGGCGCGCGCGATGGCCAAAGGCACGCGTTTCGGCCGCGAATCGCAGGAAGCCGCGTGGCAGCGCGCCGAGGTCGATGCGCTGTATCGATTGGCTGAAGCTGGCGTGCGCGTGCCTAAGCCTTACAACTTTCTCGACGGTGTTCTGTTAATGGAGTTGGTGCCGGACGAACGCGGCGACGCAGCTCCGCGCTTGAACGACGTGATGTTCACGCCGGCGCAGGCGCGCGCGCATCACGCGACGCTGATGATCGAAGTTGTGCGCATGTTGTGCGCGGGCATTGTGCATGGCGATTTGTCGGAGTTCAATATTCTGCTCGGTGCGGATGGCCCGGTGATTATCGATCTGCCGCAGGCGGTCGACGCGGCGGGCAATAACCACGCGATGCGTATGTTGTTGCGCGATGTGGATAACCTGCGCCGTTTCTTCGGGCGCTTTGCGCCCGAATTGTTACCCACCCACTTCGGCCTCGAGATCTGGGATTTGTATCAGCGTGGAGAATTGCATGCGGAAATCATACTCACCGGCCATTTCGAACAAAAAGCCGGCGCAGTGAATTTGATGAGCGTCATGCGCGAGATTGACGATGCCCGCGCGGAAGAGGCGGCACGCGTGCTGCGCATGGCGCTCGCCGGATAAAAATCCGCTGCCCGAATTTATCCCAGCACCAATAACACGGTAATATTCGCCGCTGACATATCGAATTCGCGTCGGATGACGCTGAACACCATTTCCGCTTCGCCTTGATGCAATTTGATTTGATCACCAACGATCGGGATTGGCGCGTTCGGCGGCGCCTGAAATGTTATAGACTGCAAGCCGCGCTCGATCACGCGTTGCGCCGCTGCGTCACTGAATGCGATGTTAATATTGATAGAAGTCATCTTGCCGCCGTTTATTGCAGTATAGAAAATGTAATATAATCAATATGTTATGAATATTTTATTTTCCTGACCTTGTAGAAAAAAGTTTATCCCATGCACACTCTGATTTGCGGTTCGCTCGCCTACGACACCATTATGGTGTTTCCGGACAAATTCAAAAACCATATTCTTGCCGACCAGCTGCACATTTTGAATGTGTCGTTTTTTGTGCCCGAGATGCGACGCGAATTCGGCGGCTGCTCGGGCAATATCGCCTACAACCTGAAACTGCTGGGAGGCAATCCGCTGATGATGGCAACCGCTGGCGATGATTTCTCTCCCTACTCGGTCCGCCTCGACAAGCTGGCGCTTGCGCAAACGCATGTCCGCTTGATACCGGAAACATTCACTGCGCAGGCATTCATTACCACCGACCTTGATGACAATCAGATTACCGCATTTCATCCGGGCGCGATGAGCCAGTCGCATTTGAATCATATCGCGGACGCGAAAGATGTATCGCTAGGCATCGTCTCGCCCGATGGACGCGACGGGATGGTGCAACATGCGCGCGAATTTCATGTGGCCAGTATTCCGTTTATTTTCGATCCGGGCCAGGGCATGCCGATGTTCGATGGCAAGGATTTGCTTGAATTTATCGATCTCGCCAGTTATGTCACGCTGAATGATTATGAAGCGAAAATGCTGGAAGAACGCACGGGTAAAACCGTCGCGCAACTTGCGAAGCGAGTGAAAGCGATGATCGTCACGCGCGGTGGCGACGGCTCAACGATTATTGCAGACGATGTCGAATACAAAATTCCCTCGGTACGCGCGTCCGCCGTGGTGGACCCGACCGGTTGCGGCGACGCCTATCGCGCCGGGTTGCTCTACGGCATCAGCAAAGGCTGGGACTGGGGCAAGACCGGCAAGCTGGCCAGCTTGATGGGATCCATAAAGATCGCCAGTCGCGGCGGACAAAACCACGCACCGACACGCGACGATATTTCTGCACAGTTTGCCTTGCAGTTCGGCATGGCATTAGACTGACGATTCGGTATTCCCCGGAGTAAGCCGTTAAACCCACTTCACTTCCACAGCGCTGGTTCCGATTTTGCCGGCTGCTGTTGCATTTCGCCAAGGGCTTGTTGATCGTTGCGCTCATTTATTCGCGCAGAGACAATGTATGGCAGCGCGCTACCGTGCAGCGCTGGGGGCAACAACTATTAGATGT
>JBAVXA010000229.1:0-1562 GCA_049698095.1 Burkholderiales bacterium | reverse complement strand
TCGGGCTGAATGAGGAGCAGCTGTCGCAGCTGTTTCAGCCTTTCAACCGTCTGGGCAGGCAAACCGGAAAAGAAGAGGGCGCCGGTATCGGCCTGGTGGTGAGCAAGCGGCTGGTCGAGTTGATGGGAGGTAAAATCGGCGTTGAAAGCACCATCGGAAAGGGCTGCCTGTTCTGGTTCGATTTGAACCTGGCGCCGGCGCCGGAGATGGCCGGCAAAAAAACGAAAACGAAGCTCGCGACCGATTCTCTCGTATCTGCGGGTCCGCACAAGCATTCCATGCTGTATGTTGAAGACAATCCGGCGAATTTACAGCTGGTTGAAGGCATTCTTGAGCGGCGGTCCGACATTCGGCTGTTGAGCGCCAAAAATGCTAACCGCGGCATCGAAATTGCGCGAAACGCGCGGCCGGATATCATCCTGATGGATATTAATTTGCCGGGCATTAACGGTTATCAGGCACTGAACATACTGGCGCAGGACCCGACCACCGCGCATATTCCGGTAATCGCCATCAGCGCCAACGCCATGTCGGACAATATTGAAAAAGGCCTGAGGGCCGGATTTTTTCGGTATCTGACCAAACCGATCAAAATCGACGAGTTTTTGGACACCGTCGACGCGGCGCTGCAAATCGTAAAAACCAAATCGACTAACGTAAATAGTGAGGAAATACCGCAATGATTAGCGCACCGGATATTTTTAGTGCCAGCATATTGATTGTTGACGACCAGAAAACCAATGTGCAGTTGCTTGAGCAGTTGCTCACCGAAACCGGCTACAGCAACATCACCTCGACCATGAACCCGCGGGAAGTCTGCATGCTGCATCGTAAGAACATTTACGATCTGATCCTGCTGGATTTGATGATGCCTGAAATGGACGGATTCCAGGTAATGGAAAATCTCAAGCAGGACAATGTCGACAGCTACCTTCCCGTCATCGTGCTCACCGCGCAGCCGGGTCACAAACTGCGAGCGCTGCAGGCAGGCGCAAAGGATTTCATCAGCAAACCGTTTGATCTGGTTGAAGTCAAGACACGTATCCGCAATATGCTCGAGGTTCGCCTGTTATACAAAAAACTCAATGATTACAATAGGATACTAGAGCAAACGGTGGCGGAGCGAACTGCCGAACTGCGCGAAAGCGAAGCGCGTTATCACAGCCTGACCGAATTGGCGTCAGACTGGTATTGGGAGCAGGATGAGCATGGAAACTTTATAAAAGTTTTCGGGCCGGTAATGGAGATGCTCGGCATTAATTCCGCGGGACAGGCGAGCGAGTCCCGTGATGGTAAGACAAATGGCTGGAATGAAGCAGAACGCGAACTGCTGCGAGCGAAAATAGCGGCGCGCCAGCCCTTTCTGGATTTCGTGTTTACGCGCGTGAATGCCGATGGGTCGAAGCAACAGTTTCAGGTTAGCGGCGAGCCGAAGTTCAGCCAGTCTTTTCGTTTCCAGGGTTATCGAGGAATCGGCATGGAAATCGCGCCAAAAAAATAACGCAGCAACCAACGAAAGCTGGCCGACATGATTTCTGCACCTAGCCCGAAACAGAACCACT
>JBAVXA010000228.1:0-1868 GCA_049698095.1 Burkholderiales bacterium | reverse complement strand
TTTTCTGGTATTCGGTGAACTGGGGGATCGCGATCGCGGCCAGGATACCGATAATCGCAACAACGATCATCAATTCGATCAGGGTAAAACCTTTTTGTAGCTTTTTCATTTTTGTTCCATCCAATTTAAATTAGCTCATGCCTCTGAAAAATTGGGCGTGGAAACCCCAGCTTTTAAATTTGGAGCGCCACGCCACGGTGAAGTGCTGCCACATCAGTTATTGATTCACAAATTAAGAGCAACCGTCGCCTGTAACCGCTGGGGCAGCAACTTTATAGCCAGTCGACGTGCTTACATCACCAGTCGCAGTGGTTACACATTGCTTTGCCGATCCGCCGTTGGTACTTGCGCCGTAGGTATATTTACCTTTGACATTTCCGGTGTTGATGGCCGCTGAAGTCGTGTCGCAGTCATACGCAACGCCAACGTTAGCCGATGGAACAAAAAAGAACGGAACTTTAAGTAAAGTACAGGTCGCGGTCGTCACGTTTTCTGCGGCTGGCTTGACAGGTGCCGGGTCGGGGGCAATGGTGCCAACGGCAAACGCGTTCATTGCAAAACTCGATAAAGCGATAACAAGAATCTTTTTCATGAAGTATCTCCGGATCTAAATTAGATAATGATTACTGGTTGTTGGCAGCGATGGCTGTCAGCATGTTTTTGGCGTCGGACTGAGCCGCTTTGTCCTGGCCTTTTTTCTGGTATTCGGTGAACTGGGGGATCGCGATCGCGGCCAGGATACCGATAATCGCAACAACGATCATCAATTCGATCAGGGTAAAACCTTTTTGTACCTTTTTCATTTAATGCTCCTAAGGGGTGGGTTGATTTATTTACTTCAATCAACACAGTTCATTCTGTGTCTGGCTACATATGAGCAACCGGTGTGCCAGCTTTTTGGAATACCTGCAAAAATGCCTCCCCAGTCGCCGGAAATTCCACATATTCAAACAAGCAGAAATAAAAAAATAATAGAATATGCAATATATTCAATTGGTTATAAATATTCAGCAAACGCCGAAGTGATTAGCAGTTAATGTTTTCCGGGGCGGTCGATTTTTGAAATCTGGAGAAAGCCACGCATTGGCTGTGAACCGCCTCACATTTTTTCAGTGGAATCAAGCTTGTGGTTGCCATTCAATCGTCAGAAACTGACGATTTTTGTCAGTCGGAGCTCTCCAACAATGCTATATCTAGTAGCCGGACGCTAGGACTATCAATATATATTGGGAAGGCAATGCAGATTCTTCGTCGTTGATCTCAGTTTGAAACCGAAGCGGTGGCATCCTGAATTGAGTGATAGATGTGTTTTTCGCTTGCGATTAGGCTGAAACTGGCAGCGTTCCAACGTGCAAAAACGGGTTGTTTCAATTTAGCTCTGGAGACTGACCCCGCTAAAACGACAACCGCAAAGAGCTACGTCGGGCGATAGCCGGGTAACGTGGCAAGATCGACCGCATCGATCTGCTCCGGGTCGAGAAATTTTTCTGCATACTTCAGCCAGACTTTTTCACGCACGAATATCTGGAATAAATCCGGATCGATGTGGCCATTAACCGAGAATTTGCCGAGTATGGCCAGCGTTTCGGATAACGGTTTGCCCGGTTTGTAGGGGCGGTCTTTGGCGGTTAGCGCTTCGAAAATATCGGCAATGGCCATGATGCGCGCCTGCACCGACATCTGCTCGCGCTTGAGCCCTTTTGGGTATCCTTTGCCGTCCATGCGCTCGTGGTGGCCGCCTGCGTATTCCGGCACGTTTTTCAGATGCGCGGGCCATGGCAATGCTTCGAGCATATTGATTGTGGTGACAATATGCTGGTTGATAATGCCGCGCTCCGCTTTGGTCAGCGTGCCCGAACGGATAATGA
>JBAVXA010000227.1:0-2019 GCA_049698095.1 Burkholderiales bacterium | reverse complement strand
ATGGCAAACATTGCCATGGCCGCAATTATTACGATCAGGATCGTCATTCTTATTGCTCTTTTCAGGGGTGACTAACGTTCGAAAATGCTTTTAAAGCGGCATTTTCTGACAGTTGCAAATAAGGATTCCAATCGACGTGTTGGAGTCAATTGCGGGATGGCCGCGCAGCATGTCGGCGTAGTTGCGCTAAGCGGCCCGGCCATTTATGGCTTGCGAAAGGTCTGACTAGTTATCATAGTCGGGCTCTATCAACAGTCGCGTCCAGCGCAACGGTGGAAAGCATTCATGGCCGAGTCCCTCTCCGGAATCGTTGCGAACGGGATCGCTATGCGGATACTCGATTGCTCCTGTGCCTTATGCGAGCACCAGTCAGAATTCCCAACCACGCCATCGGCAGGTAAGCGGCCAGCAGGTCGAGGGCGATGAACCAACTGGGGGCGGGAATCATGAAACTTGCCGCGACGCCGCCGCACAGAAAAACGGCGCCGATCACGTAGGCTATTCGCGCCTTGTAGCTCGCCGCGATCAGGTAAGCGGCGAGCGCACCAGCGAGCGTGCCGATTGCGTGCGCCAGGAACGGCATGATGAAATGGCGTGGCTGAAAAAGGTGCATAGACTTGCTCAGGCTTTCGCCGTCTGTGACATCCACTCCCGCAGGCGGCGGAATGAGTGATGGGCTAAGCGTGATAAGTGCCATGTTGACGACTCCGCCTATGACGATTCCCGCGAGGATGGCAAGGATATTTCGAATCAGATTGGGCATAGATTATTCTCCTCGGAGGACTAATATTGAGATGCGGCGGCGTAGCGAAGCGCGGCTGTGGGCTGCGATCGCCGTTCAGGCGCCAACGGGTGTTTCAAGTTGCCAGCGGGCGAGGGGCAACGCCTTGTCTGTGGCGATTCTCTCATTTGCGTGATCCCATATCAAATTCAAATCCAGTCGTCTTCGCAAAATCTACACTCTCAGCGAGCCACGAAACGCTCTGGCAGCGTAGTAAGATTGCGCGCCACTGTGGTATACAAAGACATTGCCGTAGCGGTAATCGGCAAAGAGCGCACCGCCGAGTTTCCTGATATCGGAAGGGGTTCTCAGCCAGCTCGATGTCTTCGCATCGAAAATTCCGAGTGTCTGCAGCTCCCGGTATTGTGTTTCCGTTAAAATTTCAACGCCCATGGCGGCGGCCATATCAATCGCGCTATTTTCCGGTTTAAGGTCTTTCCGCGATTCCAGCCCCGCCCGGTCGTAACAAACGCTTCTACGACCTGCAGGACTTTCCGCCGAACAATCATAAAAAATATATTCGCCTGTTGCATTATTAAAACCAACAACGTCGGGTTCGCCGCCGGTCCTTTCCATTTCATTGAGCGTCCACAGCCTTACAGCATTGGATTCGAGCCGTGCTTGAACTTTGGCCCATTCAAGTCCTTTATGACGATTCATATTTTTCTCAAACCGGGTTTTCAAGGCTCGTAGCAGTTCGACACGTTGGTTTGCGTTCAGGGATTTCACTTTTTGCATATCTATGTTTACCTGTCTACTACGCTTCAACGGGGTGCCGCGAGGAGTCCCGCTGCAGCTAGCGAGCGACCCGCACCGTTTGCCTCAACCGCCTGAGCCGCTCGATTTCGGCAATTGAAATCCCCAGCGAACATGCCAACTATTTTAAGTGGAAGCGCTTGAGCTAATAGCAACAGCCAGCCATCGAGAGTTGTCGGGTGTTTCGGGAATAACCCATTAACGGCGCCCATCGTTGCAACAGCGCTCAGCGCGATGTAAATGCACTTGATTTTGACGAAACGCATCATGGCGACTTAACGGTTGAGCTCAGCCGTGCGCGTACGCAGCAGGGCGTCGTGCGTCGGCCGAAGCGATGGGTTACGCTTCACCGCATGAGCTCGGTGGTTTTTTTCGCCACCTTCAATCGTGCGGTGCTTCAATGCCCTTGAAAATCAGCCAAAGGCCCAGGCCGACTTCGTAAAAGAACATCGGCAGCATGTAAACCAGCGTCAAGAATGCCG
>JBAVXA010000226.1:0-1775 GCA_049698095.1 Burkholderiales bacterium | reverse complement strand
AGCTGAAACAGGACGACATGGACAAGCGCATGGCGTTGCTGACGGGCACGCTCAACTACGATGATCTGAAAAACGCCGACATCGTCATCGAAGCCGTGTTCGAAGACATGGCAGTAAAAGAAACCGTTTTCAAAACGCTGGACAAAGTCATGAAGCCCGGCGCGATACTCGCGTCGAATACTTCCACGCTCGATGTCGATAAAATCGCCGATTTCACTTCGCGTCCGCAGGATGTGATCGGCACGCATTTTTTCTCTCCTGCGAACGTAATGCGCCTGCTTGAAGTGGTTCGCGGCGCCAAGACCAGTAAGGATGTGTTGGCTACGACGATGAAACTCGGCAAGGCGATCAAAAAAGTCAGCGTGGTATCGGGCGTGTGCGACGGCTTCATCGGCAATCGTATGATAGAAGAATACAGTCGCCAGGCCGGATTTTTACTCGAGGAGGGCGCGCTGCCACAACAAGTGGATAAAGCCATGAATGATTTCGGCATGGCGATGGGACCGTTCCAGATGGGCGACTTGGCCGGTAACGACGTCGGCTGGTATATCCGCAAACGCCGGGTGGCCGAGCGTCCGGGCGAACAGCATTATTCCAAAATCGCCGACAAGATTTGTGAACTGGGACGCTTCGGGCAGAAGACCGGCGCAGGTTGGTATAGATATGAAGCCGGTAATCGCGCGCCGATTCCTGATGCGATTGTAGAAGACATTATCGTCAAGCATCGCAAAGAACTCGGCATCACACCGCGACAAATTTCCGACGCTGAAATTGTCGAGCGCTTAGTCTATGCCCTCACCAACACCGGCGCAAAAATCCTCGAAGAAGGTATCGCCTTGCGCGCCAGCGATATTGATTTGATTTATCTCACCGGCTACGGCTTCCCCGCTTATCGCGGCGGGCCGATGTTCTACGCGCAGACGGTCGGGCTGAAAAAAGTCTATGATCGTATTAACGAATTTGAACAAAAGCACGGCAAGTATTGGAAATCTGCGCCGTTGTTGAAACAGTTGGCGGAGCAGGGGAAAGCTAGTTGGTAGTTGTTCACTATCGCAACGCGTGCGCACGGCGCACCCTACAACACCACTCCTTCCCCCTTTACGGGGGAAGGTTGGGATGGGGGTGAAAGTTCACACCACCCAATTTATTTTCGACAAATAAAGCATAATTCAATTTTCAAAAGGAAAATACCATGACTGACGCCGTAATCGTATCCACCGCCAGAACCGGCCTCGCCAAATCCTGGCGCGGCTCGCTTAACATGACGCACGGCGCAACGCTTGGCGGTCACGCCGTTGAACACGCGATGAAGCGCGCGAAAATCGATCCGGCGGAAGTTGAGGACGTCATCATGGGTTGCGCTAATCCTGAAGGAGCGACCGGCTGGAACATCGCGCGCCAGATCGCCTTGCGCGCCGGTTGCCCGGTCAGTGTACCGGGCATGACCATCAATCGTTTCTGCTCCAGCGGCTTGCAAACCATCGCCACTGCCGCCAATAACATCATCGCGGGCGAAGGCGATATCTATGTTGCGGGCGGTGTCGAGTCGATTTCACTGGTGCAACAGGAAATGAACAAAAGCAATTTCGAAGACAGCTGGCTGAAAAAAAATAAACCGGCGATCTACTGGCCGATGCTGGCGACCGCCGAAAATGTCGCCAAGCGCTACAACATTTCACGTGAAGTGCAGGACCGGTATGGCGTCGAGAGCCAGCTGCGCGCGGCCAAAGCGCGTGCGGAAGGCAAGTTCGACGACGAGATCGTGCCGATTACGG
>JBAVXA010000225.1:0-3166 GCA_049698095.1 Burkholderiales bacterium | reverse complement strand
CATTTGGCGCGCGCAAGGTACGGCGCGGGAATAATCCCATTGCGATCGGTCAATTCAAGAAAGCGCTCAGGATCGGCCTTGAAAGAATATTTTTCCGCCTTGCCGTTTTCATCCAGGCCGAATAAGGCAAACATCTTTTCATGTATGCAGCAAGCCATGACATTGCCCCACTTACGGTCGATCTTCACATGCGGGAGAGAGGCGCAGAATTTTAAGAGTGGGTCGGAGTTCATCCCGTAATTGTAAACCCGCTTTGAGCAGCACGGCAAAATCCCATTGGCCAAACGACAAATTACTGGCGCTGGCAGCTTTGAATATTTGATAGTCCGCTTTGATTAATTCATGCATTCAAACCGTCACATTCGCCCCATAGCGGAAGTTGCCGCAGTGGAAAAGCGGACGTTCAGTTTTTGAAAGTAAAAAATCTGAATTTATAAGTCTGTCGCGGCCGAAGACCCTGCTAAATTTTAAATCCGACCCTGGTCCCTTTTGTTCCCAAAATCATTTGTCTTGTTCACGCTAATCAGCCGCAGCAACTGGCATTAGACCTTCCCACCCACACCTTTGAACTTTTCAACGAAAGTAGCGATTTTCTGGAACACGCTTTGTTTTTTGGTCAGGTATTGCGGATTAAGCGGGCTCATCTTGGGAAGAACGGCATTGAGCTCAGTGCCATTGTCGCTGGCGAACTCACGTTTTAGCGAGGTGGTGATGTAGCGTCTGGCCGCCTCTGCATTCAGGTTCTCGGCGCTAATCAGCTCTTGCGCCTCACGCTGTTGTTCCGCTTGGGCAAAGGTGAAGAAGGTGTCAATCACACTGGCCTTATCGCCAATCTTATCCAGGTCGGTTTGGTTAATAAAATCGACCAATAAGCTCTCTTTGGCGCGGTTGCCCAAGCTCGCGCGAATCACCCGGCGTACGTCTTCAACCAGTGAGGCTTTGTCCTTGATCTTTTTACTATTCTCAAAAATCAATTCCAGAATGTAGTCCAGATTGATCTCTTGTGACTTCAGCAGGTGAGCGAGGTCCGATTTAGTGGAGGGGCAAGTCATCTGCATTATGCCGCGATTTTATCGCTGGCGTAAAACTGTCGAGCGAAATCAGCCGGCACTTCATTGTTGATTGTGGCATGACGTCGAATGCGATTGTAAAACACTTCAATATACTCAAACACGACTTGCTTTGCCTGTTCACGGGTAGTGAAGCGGTAGTGGTGCAGACTCTCTGTCTTTAACGTGCCGAAGAAACTTTCCATCGGTGCATTATCCCAGCAATCACCTTTGCGACTCATCGAGGTGTGCATACCGTAACTGGCTTGCAGTGCCCGATACGCATGGCTGCAATACTGGCTACCGCGATCCGAATGATGCAATAGTCCTGGCCCCGGTTTCTTGCGCCAATAAGCAGCACGTAACGCATCGGCTACCAGCGCCTGCGTCATGCGACTGTCCATTGCCCAACCAACGATTTCACAGGTGTATAAATCCTTGACCGCCGCCAGATAGAGCCAGCCCTCGTCGGTCGGAAGGTAGGTGATGTCGGCCACCCACACCTGATTCGGCGCGGTGGTGCGGGCAAACTGTCGATCCAGCAGGTTCGGTGCGACGGGTAAGCTATGCCGCGAATCGGTGGTGACACGGAATTTCTTCTTGTGCGTACAGCGAATGCTATGTTGTTTGCGTAGCCGCTTGATGCGGTTGAGTCCTGCCACCACGCCTTGGTCGGCCAGTTCGCTCTGTATCTTCTTCGGGCCGTAGATACCGCGACCTTTTTGGTGGGCGGCTTTGATCGCGACAACCAAACGCAGGTCGTCGAGCTTGCGCGCGGGCACCGCTTTGCCGGCGCTCCACGACTGATAGCCGCTGTTTGCGACATCGAGCAAGGCGCATAGCCGAGTGACCGGGTGGTGCTGACGGAGTTGATCGATCAGGGCGTATCTCACTTCGACTCCTTTGCGAAGAACGCCGTCGCTTTTTTTAAGATGTCGCGCTCCATCTTGGCAATGGCCAATTCGCGTTCCAGTTCGCGGATGCGTTGTTGGTCGGGCGTGAGCTTGGCCGCGCCGAGGCTGGCCTTGAGTTGACCGCGTTCGGATTGTTCCATCCAGGTGCGCAGTGATTTGGGCGCAATGTCGAGCTTGCGGCTGGCCTCTGCCGGCGTCAGGCCGTGCTGGGTAATGAGTTGAACGGCTTCACGCTTGAATTCTGCGGTAAAGATACGACGGGGAATACGTTTCATGGAGTCCCCTGACAAGTTGGTAAATTAACATCAACTTGCCCCTCCAGAAAAGCGGGTCTCGCTCACTGCTCAGGATGACAAATTCCGTGGAGAAAAGAATATTACCGATTCATTTTCTCGATAACTTTGACTATCGCCGATGAATCCAATTCCGCATCACCCGAGCCCATCAAGGCATTCAGGTGTTGCGACACCAGCGACGCGGCGGGTAGCGCGAGGCCGAGTTGATTCGCTGCTTGCATGACGATGTTCATGTCTTTCTGGTGCAGCTTTACTTTGAAGCCTGGCTTGAAGTCGTTGTCGAGCATGCGCTTGCCGTGGACTTCCATGATTTTGCTGCCGGCGAATCCGCCCATCAGCGCGTCGCGCACTTTGGCGGCATCGACATTATTTTTGCGCGCGAAGGTGAGCGCTTCGCTCACGGCTTCGATGGTGACGGCGACGACGATCTGGTTACACGCTTTGCACACCTGGCCCGCACCGTTGCCGCCGATGTGGACGACAATTTTACCCATGCAATCGAACAGCGGCTTGACGCGCTGGAAGGCATCTTGTTTGCCGCCGACCATGATGGACAGCGTGCCGTTGATGGCGCCTACTTCGCCGCCGGACACCGGTGCGTCGAGCATGTCGATGCCGCGCGAGGCGAGGCGCTCGGCCATGTTGCGCGTAGCCGCTGGCGAGATGGTGCTCATATCGACGATGATGGAGCCGGGTTTCGCACCGTGGATTACGCCGAGCTCGCCGAGAATCATTTCTTCCACGTCCAGCGTATCCGCGACCATGATAAAGGTGATGTCGGAATTCGCCGCCACCTGTTTTGCGCTGGCATAGCCCGCTGCACCGGCAGTTAATAACGGCTGCATCGATTCCGCGCGGCGCGCAAACACGTTCAGTTTGTAACCGCCTTTTATCAGGTTAAGTGCTT
>JBAVXA010000224.1:0-1897 GCA_049698095.1 Burkholderiales bacterium | reverse complement strand
ACCATCGGGCATTTCAGCAGCGCCGCTTCCAGCGTGGCAGTGCCGCTGGCCACGAGTGCTGCATCCGCCGCCTCCATGGCGTCGTGTGAATGGCCGAACATTATGGTAAGCGGCACATCCTGCGCCTCGAGACGCAGAACCGCCGCTTCAAATTGCTTGCGCGTATGGCGGCTGGCGAGCGGAACGAGGAAATGCGCCTCGGGCAACTGCTGGTGAATAAGGCGCGCGGCTCTGATGAACAAATCCGCGTGATGATTGAGTTCGTTTTCCCGGCTGCCGGGTAACAAGGCGATGACGTGGCTGGGATGATTCATGCGGATCTGCGCGCGGGCTGCGCGTTTGTCTGGCATCAGCGGTATTTCATCTGCCAGCGGATGGCCTACATACGTCACCGGTATGCCTTGTTTCTCATACAAGGCATTTTCAAACGGGAATATCGTCAACATGCGCGATACCGATGCGCCGATTTTGTGAATCCGTTCGCCGCGCCATGCCCAGATCGAAGGGCTGACATAATGCAAGGTCGGAATTCCTCTGGCTTTCAGCGCGGCCTCGAGACCCAGATTAAAGTCCGGCGCGTCCACACCGATAAAAACCTGTGGCGGGTCGGCCGAAAAATGCGCAATGAGTTTTTTGCGTATGCCGACGATTTCGCGGTAACGGCGCAATACTTCGAGGCTATAACCCGAGACCGACAGACGTTCCATCGGGAACAACGTCCTGGCTCCTTCGGTTTGCATTTTCGGCCCGGCGATACCGATGAATTCGATTTGCTGATGCCGGGCGCGCAACGCTTTGATCAACAGACTGCCGAGTAAATCGCCCGACGCCTCCCCTGCCACGATGCCGACGCGCATGAAACACCTGAGAAATTATATTAAAATTATCAATTAAAACAATTAGTTACCTAATTATGCCGCGTGTCGACCGGGTGAGAAAATCGAGCTGGATCTGCAGAGATGGACAATCCTGCAGTCGCGCTTCGATGGCGGCTGTCGCTTCCGCCAGGCTTAATCCGGATTTATACAATGCCTTGTAGGAACTCTTGATCGCGGAAATATCGTCGCTGGAAAAGCCGCGCCGCTTAAGCCCTTCGCTATTGATGCCGAACGGTTTCGCCGTATTGCCAGCAGCGGTAACGAACGCGGGCAAATCTTGCAACAGAATAGTTCCCATCGCCGTCATGCTGTGCGCGCCGATGCGCACAAACTGATGCACGACAGTAAAACCGCCGAGTATCGCGTAATCGCCGACATGCACATGACCGGCGAGCTGCGCGTTGTTGGCGAAAATAGTGTGATTGCCCACTTGGCAATCATGTGCGATGTGCGCGTAAGCCATGATCCAGTTATCGTTACCCACGCGCGTGACGCCGACGTCTTGCGACGTGCCGCGATTGAAGGTGCAAAATTCGCGAATCGTATTGCGGTCGCCGATCTCAAGCCGCGTGGGCTCGCCGGCATATTTTTTATCCTGCGGTTCTTCACCCAATGACACCAAGCCGAAAATTTTATTGTCGCGCCCGATGGTCGTCGGCCCGCTGATCAGTGCGTGCGCGCCAACCGTGGTGCCCGCACCGATTTCCACCCCTTCGCCGATGACGGAATAGGCGCCGACCCGAACATCCGGGGCAAGCCGCGCAGCAGGATGAATAATCGCAGTGGGATGAATGCCTGGGCCCATTACAGCGCCCGTACCGCGCATAGCAATTCTGCCGATGCTACGATCTCGCCATCGACTTTCGCGTTGGCGGCAAATTTCATCAGCGCCTTTTTGAACACCAGCATTTCGACTTCAAGATGAATCTGGTCGCCCGCGCTGACCGGTTTTTTGAAACGGCAACCGTCGATACCAACAAAATAATAAACCGATTTGTCATCCGGTTTGGTATTGGCGG
>JBAVXA010000223.1:0-5310 GCA_049698095.1 Burkholderiales bacterium | reverse complement strand
ACGTCGTAGGAGTAACCCAGATCTTTCGCGCCGAGCAGCGGTCCAACTCGCGCGCCGGCGGAGGCAAAGTGTTCGCCTTGAACGAAAGGCTCAAGCGTGAGCTGGTCGATATTGATAACCCTGGAATCGATCGCGCTCATCGATCGATCTCACCAAAGACGATATCCTGCGTACCGATAATGGCACCCACGTCGGCGATCATGTGGCCGCGAGTCATTTCATCCAAGGCAGCAAGGTGCGGGAAGCCCGGCGCGCGGATTTTCAGCCTATAAGGTTTGTTGGCGCCGTCGGACACGAGATAAATACCGAACTCGCCCTTCGGATGCTCCACTGCCGCATAGGCTTCTCCCGGCGGCACATGCATCCCCTCGGTAAAGAGCTTGAAGTGATGAATCAGCTCCTCCATGTTTTCTTTCATGCCTTCGCGTTTCGGCGGCGCGATCTTGTGATTGTCGATAATCACCGGCCCGGGATTCTTGCGCAGCCATTCGACGCACTGTTTAATAATCCGATTCGACTGGCGCATTTCTTCGATGCGCACCAGGTAGCGGTCGTAGCAATCGCCGTTCACGCCAACCGGAATGTCGAACTCGAGTTTTTCGTAAACCTCGTACGGCTGCTTTTTGCGCAAATCCCATTCGACGCCTGACCCGCGCAGCATCGGGCCGGTAAAGCCCAGCGCCTGCGCGCGCTCCGGCGACACCACGCCGATACCCACGGTGCGCTGTTTCCATATGCGATTGTCGGTGAGGAGCGTTTCATATTCGTCGACGTAACGCGGAAAGCGTTTGGTAAAATCGTCAATAAAATCCAGCAACGAGCCTTGACGATTTTCGTTCAGGTCTTTTAACGCTTTGGCGTTTTTATTCTGCGTGATTTCGTACTGCGGCATACTATCGGGCAAATCGCGATATACGCCGCCGGGACGATAATATGCCGCGTGCATGCGCGCGCCCGACACCGCTTCATAGCAATCCATTAAGTCTTCGCGCTCGCGGAAGGCGTACAGGAAAACCGTCATCGCGCCGACGTCAAGCGCATGCGCGCCGAGCCAGAGTAAATGATTCAGCACGCGCGTAATTTCGTCGAACATCACACGAATGTATTGCGCGCGCACCGGCACCTCTATCTGAAGCAGCTTTTCTATCGCCATCACATAGGCGTGTTCGTTAACCATCATCGACACATAATCGAGCCGGTCCATGTATGGTACTGACTGTATGTAAGTCCTTGTTTCTGCTAATTTTTCCGTAGCTCTGTGGAGCAGCCCGATGTGCGGGTCGGCGCGCTGAATCACTTCGCCGTCAAGCTCCAGCACCAGACGCAATACGCCATGCGCAGCCGGATGCTGCGGCCCGAAGTTCATGGTGTAATTTCTGATTTCAGCCATTATTTTTCCGCTTCGCCATAATGCTCTTCGCGGATCACGCGCGGCACGATTTCGCGCGGCTCAATGGTAACCGGTTGGTATACCACGCGCTTCTGGTCCGGGTCGTAGCGCATTTCGACGTTGCCGCTGACGGGAAAATCTTTTCTGAACGGATGGCCGACGAATCCGTAATCGGTGAGCAAGCGACGCAGATCGTTGTGGCCCTGGAAAACGATGCCGTACAGATCGAACGCCTCGCGCTCGTACCAATTAGCCGACGGCCAGACGCTGGTGACAGAATCCACCACCGGAAAATCTTCGTCAGGAGCAAAGATTTTGATCCGCACGCGAAAATTATGCTCGACTGAAAGCAGGTGGTAGACCACGCAGAAGCGTGCGCCGTCCCACGCGCCGTCCCCGTAACCGGAATAGTCCACTCCGCATAAATCGATCAGCAGGGTGAATTTAAGGTCGGCATGGTCGCGCAAGCTTTTTGCGCTGGCAATAAAGTCCAGCGCATTGAGCGTCAAGGTCAGCTCGTCGAGCCGCAGCACGCTGGCGCTGACTTTGTCGCCCAGCGCGTCGGTAATTTTGCTGCCAAGTTGTTCGAGCGAAATATTCATCAGGAGCGCGCGATGGTGTTGGTGCGTTTGATCTTATTCTGTAATTGGATAATGCCGTAAAGCAGCGCCTCTGCCGTCGGTGGGCAACCTGGGACATAAACGTCCACCGGAACGATCCGGTCACAGCCGCGGACGACGGAATAGGAATAATGATAATAGCCACCGCCGTTGGCGCACGAGCCCATGGAAATCACCCAGCGCGGCTCGGCCATCTGGTCGTACACTTTGCGTAGCGCCGGTGCCATTTTGTTACACAGCGTTCCGGCCACGATCATCATGTCGGACTGGCGCGGGCTGGGACGAAAAACGATACCGAAGCGATCGAGGTCGTAGCGCGACGCGCCGGCATGCATCATCTCCACCGCGCAGCATGCAAGGCCGAACGTCATCGGCCACATCGAGCCGGTACGCGCCAGATTAATCACGTCATCAAGCCGCGCGGTGACAAATCCTTTTTCGAGAATTCCTTCGATGCTCATTTCATTCCCAATCTAAAGCGCCTTTTTTCCATTCGTAAATGAATCCGACCACGAGTACGGAAAGGAAAATCAGCATGGCGAGAAATCCGAACCAGCCGATTTCCTGCAGCACCACCGCCCACGGAAACAGAAATGCGATTTCGAGATCGAACAGAATAAACAGGATGGCGACGAGGTAATAACGTACGTCAAATTTCATGCGCGCGTCCTCAAAGGCCTCGAAGCCGCATTCATAAGGGGAAAGTTTTTCGCTGTCGGGGCGGTTCGGCCCGAGAATTTTTCCCGCTAACATCGGCGCAACACCTAGCGCCAGGCCGATGAACAGGAACAACAGGATGGGAAAATAATTTTCCAGCATGTGACTATCAGTATTCAGAATTTAGGATTGGGGATTGAACCAGAGAATCCCCAATCCTGAATCCACACCTGTAAAGCCTGCAATTGGTGCCGACGGCGAGACTCGAACTCGCACAGCTTTCGCCACTACCCCCTCAAGATAGCGTGTCTACCAATTTCACCACGTCGGCTTCACGCCCACTCTGCTAGACCACGCAGGGAGCAAAAAATTACATTATTTCGGAATATCTTTCGCCTTGGAATCTGCTGCCGGGGCCGCGCCGGCAGGAGCGGATTTGTCCGCCACGGCCGGAGCGGCCGACTTTGCGTCGACGGCATTGCCTTTGGCAGGTTCAATAATGCTGTGCGTGTCCATGACGCCGCCGCGTTTGCTGTGTGTGGCCGAAAGGTAAGTCAGCCCCAGACTGGTGATAAAAAATATCGCCGCCAAAGCTGCCGTGGCGCGGCTGAGAAAATTTGCGGAGCCGCTGGAGCCGAACAGGCTTCCCGCCGAGCCGCTGCCAAACGCCGCGCCGACATCGGCACCCTTGCCTTGCTGGAGCAGTACCAGGGCTATTACGCCCAATGCAGACAGAATATTCAAAATCCAGATGGCTGTTTCCATTGCAAACTATCCTAAAAAGTTTTGTCCCGCTGCGCCGGCACGACAAATCGCGACGAATTCGTCCGCAATCAGCGATGCCCCGCCGATCAACCCGCCGTCGATATCCGGCAAAGACAATAATTGTGCCGCATTTGCTGCTTTTACGCTACCCCCGTAGAGGATTTGCAGATTTTGCGCCACCGCTTTATCTCGCTCGGCGATTCGCTGGCGAATGAATTCATGCACTGCCTGGGCTTCCTGCGGCGTCGCGGTTTTGCCAGTGCCGATCGCCCACACCGGCTCGTACGCGACAAACGCTTTCGCAAACGCTGCCGAGCCCGCCGCGTCCAGAACGCGATCCAGCTGCCGCGCGACCACTTGCTCGGTCAAACCGGAATGGCGCTCATCCAGCGTTTCACCCACGCACAATATAGGAGTAAGACCGGCAGCCAATGCTGCCTGAAATTTCGCCGCGACCGTTGCATCGTCATCGCCAAACATCGCGCGCCGTTCCGAGTGGCCGACAATCACATAACGACAACCGAAGTCTTGCAACATCGTCGCCGCGACTTCGCCAGTGAACGCGCCCTTGGCGTGTTGGCTCACATTCTGCGCTCCCCATGCGATAGCCGTGCCGTTCAACAAACTCTGCACCTGCCCCAGATACGGGTACGGCACGCAAACCGCGCAAGCAGACGATTTGCCCTCGTCAAGACCGGCCAGAACGCCCAGTATCAGCTTCTGGTTTTCCGCCAAAGTACCGTGCATTTTCCAGTTGCCGACGACGAGTTTTTTTCGCATATTAACTATTTGATTATATTGAATATTTTATTCATGCTGCAAGGCATGTTGCGGCGCAATTCTACTCTGAGGGGCACAGGCGGGCAAATAGTATTTCGTAGGCTTAAATTACCAAACGGGATGACCGAAAAACCTAGCCGGCACCGTATTTGCCGCGCATCAATTCATTCGCGAAGAAATGATTCGTGCGATTAAAATTATTCCGGGCCAGATCATAGAAAAGGCCGATGGAGTGCACCTACGCAGACTTTTCCTGGGTGGCTGAATACATCCAATAATCTCTTGGTTCATTTCTTACAATGCGGTAACGCTTTAGTTTCCCCTCAAGCTGGAAACCGGATTTTTCGAGAACACGTATCGAAGCCGAATTCGTATCCATAACAGTTGCCTGAATCCGAATCAGTCCTTCGACAGATAAAGCCCAGTCCACCAGCGCCTTGCAACAAATTGTAGCAACGCCTTTACCGCATAAGCTCGGATGAATGTCGTAGGCGATTTCTGCGCTTCGATTAATGACCGAAATGGAGTGGAAACCTGCTGTCCCGACTAGCCGACCGGTCGAATTTTCCTGAAGCGCAAAGCGTATTGCACTTGCCTTATCTGTCGAGCGGTATTTGGCGATGAGTGAAGTTAAATCCTCTAGTCCGGAAAGATTCCAGCTTGTATGTTCGACGACCGACGGCCGCGCAAGATATTCATACCAATCCGATGCGTCCGACAATTCTATGTGTCGCAGCGACAAACCAGGCAAATAGACTGTGGGGACAGTTGTTGGCTGCATGTCTTCCTATTTTCGAGCTTATTTACTCGCAGCCTGCCGCACATAATCAGCAATTCGATTTGCGAGGGTCGAAACCATTTCGCGCGATTTGCCTTCGACCATCACGCGCAGCAACGGCTCCGTGCCGGACGGGCGCAGGAGTACGCGGCCATCGTCGCCTAATTCTCTTTGCGCATTTTCTACCGCCTGCTCGACATCTTTGTTACCTTTGTGGTCGAAGCCGCGCGCGGTTTTGACGTTGACCAGTACTTGCGGGAATAAACTGAGTTCGCGCGAGTAATCTTCCAGGGTGGTTTTATTCACGCGCAGTGCGGAAA
>JBAVXA010000222.1:0-1632 GCA_049698095.1 Burkholderiales bacterium | reverse complement strand
ATGTCGACCGGACACGGGTTGAGGCATTTGTGGCAAACCGTGCAGTGGTCAGCTACATCGCTGAATTCGTCAAAGTGTTTCAGCGATATGCCGCGGCGCGTCTGTTCTTCGTAAAGAAACGCCTCGGTCAGCAAAGACGTGGCGAGAATCTTGTTCCGCGGGGAATAGAGTAAATTCGCCCGCGGAACATGCGTCGCGCATACCGGCTTGCATTTGCCGCAGCGAAGACAATCTTTGATCGAATCGTTGATCGCGCCAATTTCGCTTTGCTCCATGATCAGCGATTCCGTTCCCAGCAGGGCGAAGCTTGGCGTGTACGCATTGCGCAAATCCGCGCCGGGCAAAAGTTTTCCCTTGTTAAAACGGCCTTCCGGATCGACCTTGTTCTTGTAATCGACGAAGTTTTGTATTTCCGCGTTGGTGAGGTATTCCATTTTGGTTATGCCGATGCCGTGTTCGCCGGAAATCACGCCGTTCAGATCGCGCGCGAACTGCATGATCCGGGCGACCGCCGTGTTGGCTTCCTGCAGCATGCCGTAATCGTCCGAATTGACCGGGATATTCGTGTGAACGTTACCATCGCCCGCATGCATGTGCAGGGCGATGAAAACGCGGCTATGCAGAACCTGCTGATGGATTTCCTGCGCGCGCTTGATCACCGGTTCGAAGGTGCGGCCGATGAAAATCTGCTGCAGCGGCTCGAGGATTTCCTGCTTCCAGGAAATGCGTAGCGAGTGATCCTGCAGCGCGCTGAAGTTTGTTTTGCCATCGTGTTCGCTTTGCGCAACTGGGGCATCCAAATTATCCAACAGGTTCTGCCAACGCGCCTGTACGCCGGCGACGAGCTCGCGTGCCTGCTGCGGCTTGCCGTTGAGCAATTCCGCAGCCGGAATTTCGACCTCGCCTTGTGCAAGCGGCAGTTCGCCGGAAAAAAATTCAATCAGCGCGGCGCACAGGCGCAATTTGTTTTTCGCCGAGAGCTCGATATTGATACGCTCGATGCCTTCGGAATAATCGCCGAGACGTTCCAGCGGAATCACCACGTCTTCGTTGATCTTGAAGGCATTGGTATGTTTGGCGATTGCGGCGGTACGTGCGCGGTCGAGCCAGAATTTTTTGCGTGCTTCGGGCGAAACGGCAACAAAGCCTTCGCCGTCGCGCGCGTTGGCGATGCGCACCACGTGCGACGCGGCTTCCGCAACGGCGTTTTCATCGTCGCCCACGATGTCGCCGATCAATACCATTTTCGGGCGACCGGCCAGTTTCGCTTTGGTCGCGTATCCCACTGCTTTCAAATATCGTTCGTCCAAGTGTTCGAGCCCGGCAAGAACCGCCTTGGGGTGTGCGTCCAGGTAGTTCTTGATTTCTACAATGCTGGGTACCGACTGTTTAACCTGGCCAAAAAATTCCAGGCACACGGTTCTCGTGAACGCGGGCATCTTGTGCAAAATGAAGGTCGCGGACGTGATAATGCCGTCGCAGCCTTCTTTCTGAATGCCGGGCAAGCCGGACAGGAATTTGTCCGTAACATCTTTGCCGAGGCCGGTTTTACGAAAGCTTGACCCCGGAATTTCGAGTAGCCGCTCCTTGATCTGCCTCTTGCCGTCGGGCGAGAACGTGCGAATTTTGAAT
>JBAVXA010000221.1:0-3996 GCA_049698095.1 Burkholderiales bacterium | reverse complement strand
AGCCAATTCAGCCGCAACCAACCAGCCGCCACGCACAGGGCGTCGCCAATGATCGGCGTCCACGCGAGCAGCAGCGACGCGCTACCGTATTTTTCCACATAGCGCAGACCCCGATGGCTGTCGTCGGTGTGGGGAACCATTCTGCCGATTAGATACGAGGTCAGTCCACCCATCGTATTGCCAACAGTACCGATAACCAAGGCAGGCCAGTAAAGTTGCGGATGCAGTTTGAGTACGCCAATTAAAACCAGCTCGGAGCCGCCTGGCAATAATGTTGCAGCGAGAAAACTGGAGGCAAACAACGACCACAGGCTCGCGGTAGGCGTGAGTAATCCGTCCATCATTCGGGCAAGCGCAGTGTTTTCACTTTCAGCGGCGCAAAATCAGGTTGGCCCAGATGTGGCACTACGCCCAACAGCGGTGCATTGATTCGCTGCCTGAGGGCGGCAAGGTTCTCGTCGAATGCCGGCATGGTCGGGTCAATCGTGTTTGCCACCCAGCCTGCCAAAGGCAGACCGTGCGCGCCGATCGCATCGCGCGTGAGTAGCGCATGGTTGAGGCAGCCGAGGCGCATGCCCACTACTAAAATCAACGGGAGACCGAGCGCTACGGCGAGCTCGGCCATGTCGAGACGGTTACCGAGCGGCACCTTGAATCCACCTGCGCCCTCAACAAATACCCAATCTGCATGCCGCTTGATGTTATCGAGCGAGGCGGAAATTTTGTTCGTGTCGATGCTGATATTTTCGCGCGCAGCGGCGATGTGCGGCGCAATCGGCTCGTGGAACAAATACGGGTTCAGATCGCCAGCGGCGATTTCGATATTGATGTTCTGGCGTAGTAATGCGACGTCCTCGTTCATCCAGCCCGTCGCAAATTTCTTCGCGCCGGCAGCAACCGGTTTCATCGCGCCGACCTTGTCGCCTTGCGCAGTTCCCAGCTGCATCAGCGCGCAAGTCACTACGGTCTTTCCAACGCCAGTATCAGTGCCAGTGACGAAAAAGGCTTTGCATTGATTTATCGGCATTTGTTATTGCATCACCGAGGTTAATGTCTTGATGGTGCCGCTCACCAAAAACTTGGCGTCGTCGTCGTCGATAACATACGGCGGCATGAAATAAACTGTATTGCCGATGGGCCGTACCAGCAATTCATTTTTTAACGCTTCGGCGTAAAACTCGCGCGCAAACTTTTTGTTGTGCGTCTCCACGTCAAACGCCCAGATCATCCCGACGTTTCTAAGATATTGAATGTATTGATAATTATTAAATTCCTCACAGAGCGTATTGATGTACTTTTGTTTTTGACGGTTGCTTTGTAAAATATTTTCCTGGTCGAAAATTTCCAAAGTCGCAAGGGCCGCGCAGCACGCGAGTGCATTTCCGGTATAGGAATGCGAATGCAAAAAACCGCGCGAGACGTCATCAGAATAAAATGCCGCAAAAATTATATCTGACGTCAGTACGACTGACAGCGGCAGATATCCGCCCGTAATACCTTTGGATAAACATAAAAAATCCGGTGTGATATTTGCCTGCTCGTAGGCGAAAAAAGTTCCGGTGCGGCCGAAACCGACTGCGATTTCATCTGCGATCAGGTGGATTTGATGTTGGTCGCACAGCTCACGCGCGCGGGCGAGATATGCCGCATCGTACATGGCCATGCCTGCTGCGCCTTGCACCAGCGGCTCGACGATCAGCGCGGCGATACTGGCGTGATGGTCGGCGAAATGATGTTCAAGGCTTGCGGCGCAGCGAAGAGCATATTCGCGGGCCGATTCGCCACTCGGGGCCAGGCGGAAATCAGGCGAGGGTACGACCGCACTGCAACGCATCAGTGGCGCATAGGCATCCTTAAAAATCGCGACATCGGTGACGGACAACGCGCCCAGGGTTTCGCCGTGATAGCTGTTTTGCAGGCTGACAAAAGTGTTTTTCTGCGGCAGACCGGCATTGCGCCAGTAATGAAAACTCATTTTCAGCGCGATTTCGGTGGCCGATGCGCCGTCCGAGGCAAAAAAACAATGCCCGAGTTTGTTACCGGTGCGATTGCTGAGTTTTTCCGCCAGTAATATCGCCGGTTCATGGGTAAAGCCGGCCAGCATCACGTGTTCAATTTTTTCCAATTGGTCGGCAATCGCCGCCTTTATCTGGGGATTGCCGTGGCCAAACAGATTTACCCACCACGAACTGATCCCGTCCAAGTAACGCTTTCCCTCATAGTCGTACAGCCAGACGCCTCGCCCGCGCTGAATTGGTACCAGCGGCATCGTTTCCAGAAATTTCATTTGTGTGCAGGGATGCCACAGTGCCAGCCTGCTGCGGGAGCCTAATTCGCGGTTATTCATAGGTGGATTCATGCTTTTTGTATCGACTGAGTTTACCAAACATTCCGCGCCAATTTTCAGGGGGTTGGCCTAATCGTGTAAAATTGCGCCTTGTTTTGCATCGATCCGAGACAGGAAATTGACATGAGTGATATTAAAAAGGTGGTGTTGGCGTATTCCGGCGGTCTTGATACTTCGGTCATTCTGAAATGGCTGCAGGATGTGTATAAGTGCGAAGTGGTGACTTTTACGGCGGATATCGGCCAAGGCGAGGAATTGGAGCCGGCGCGCGAGAAGGCCAAAAAAGCCGGCGTAAAGGAAATTTTTATTGATGATCTGCGCGAAGAATTTGTGCGCGACTTTGTATTCCCGATGTTTCGCGCCAACGCGATTTACGAAGGGGAATATTTGCTCGGCACGTCGATCGCGCGTCCGCTGATTGCCAAGCGCCAGATTGAGATCGCACGCCTGACCAAGGCCGACGCCGTGTCGCATGGTGCGACCGGCAAGGGTAACGATCAGGTGCGCTTTGAACTGGGCTATTTCGCCCTGGAGCCGAATATCAAAATTATCGCGCCGTGGCGGGAATGGGATCTGAATTCGCGCGAAAGCCTGCTGGCCTATGCCGAAAAACACGGCATCGCCGTTGAAATGAAACATAAAAGAGGCGGCTCGCCGTATTCCATGGACGCAAATTTGTTGCATATTTCTTTCGAAGGCCGCGCCTTGGAAGACCCCAGCAAGGAGGCGGAAGACGAAATGTGGCGCTGGACGGTGTCACCGGAAAAGGCGCCGGACCAGGCCGAATACGTAGAGCTTGAATACGCCAAAGGCGATATTGTTGCGCTGAATAATAAAAAAATGACGCCAGCTCAAATACTTACCGAGCTCAATCGGCTTGGCGGCAAACATGGGATCGGGCGTCTGGACCTGGTCGAGAATCGTTATGTCGGGATGAAATCCCGTGGTTGTTACGAAACCCCGGGCGGGGCTATCATGCTGAAAGGCCATCGTGCCATTGAGTCGATTACGCTAGACCGGGAAGTGGCGCATTTGAAGGACGAATTGATGCCGCGCTATGCCGAAATGATTTACAACGGTTATTGGTGGAGCCCGGAACGCAGAATGCTGCAAACCATGATCGACGCATCGCAGGCGAATGTGAATGGCTGGGTGCGTTTAAAGCTGTATAAAGGGAATGTGATGGTAGCCGGGCGCGACTCGAAGACCGACTCGCTGTTTGATGCAATCGTGGCAACGTTTGAGGACGACAAAGGTGCCTATGATCAAAAGGACGCCGCCGGGTTTATCAAGCTGAACGCGTTGCGCATGCGCATCGCCGCGAACGCAGCGTTGAAACGGAAATGAATTTTTTGAAGCAGAGGTGAGCGCATGAATAGGTCCGCATCGAATTTGTTACTGTTGTTTGCTTTGGGTTCGGGAATGATTTCCGCTGCAGAAGTTGCGCCGCCCGTGCATTCCATCGACCCCGCGGCGCAGGCGGGTCTCGCCGCGCCCTCAGCCGATACCGACTCGGCACCAACGCCGGCTATGCATTCGGCGGCCGCCTATACGCCCTCCGTCGACGGCGGCATCATCATGTATGACCAGCCGGTTAACAAATCAGCGGCAGTCGCCCTGCTTGAAACGGGCGCACGCGTTTCTGCAAC
>JBAVXA010000220.1:0-1724 GCA_049698095.1 Burkholderiales bacterium | reverse complement strand
TATCCCGCTCAAGCCCGCCGTTGACGAGGCGCTGGGCATGGACGGCACGGCGACCTGCAAAACCGTCATCGTTTATCAACGCACCGGCGCCAAGGTGAACATGGTGGCAGGGCGCGACGTGACCTGGGGCGACGCAATCAAAGGCCAGGCCGACACCTGCGAACCGGAGTGGGTCGGCGCGGAACACCCGCTGTTTATTCTTTACACCTCCGGTTCGACCGGCAAGCCCAAGGGCGTGCAGCATTCCACCGGCGGCTATCTGCTGCACGCGATGCTGACCATGAAGTGGTCGTTCGATTACAAAGACAGCGACGTGTTCTGGTGCACCGCCGATATCGGCTGGGTCACCGGCCATACGTATATTACCTACGGGCCGCTGGCGGTGGGCGCCACGGAAATCATTTTCGAGGGCGTACCGACCTATCCCGATGCCGGGCGCTTCTGGAAAATGATTCAGGATCATAAAGTCACCACCTTCTACACCGCGCCAACGGCAATCCGCTCGCTGATCAAAGCGGGCGGCGACCTGCCGAAGAATTACGACTTGTCGTCGCTGCGTTTGCTCGGCTCCGTCGGCGAGCCGATTAATCCGGAAGCGTGGATGTGGTACTACACCACGGTCGGCAACAGCCGTTGCCCGATCGTCGATACGTTCTGGCAAACCGAGACCGGCGGACACATGATTACGCCCTTGCCGGGCGCGACGCCGCTGGTGCCTGGTTCTTGCACATTGCCATTGCCCGGTATTATGGCCGCGATTGTCGATGAAACCGGCGCCGATGTGCCGAACGGGCAGGGCGGAATCCTGGTGGTAAAACGCCCGTGGCCGTCGATGATCCGCACCATCTGGGGAGACCCGGATCGGTTTGTGAAAAGCTATTATCCGGAAGAGCTGGGCGGCAAACTGTATTTAGCCGGCGACGGCTCCATACGCGACAAGGAAACCGGCTACTTCACCATCATGGGCCGCATCGATGACGTGCTGAATGTTTCCGGACACCGCATGGGCACGATGGAAATCGAATCGGCGCTGGTGGCAAATCCTCTGGTGGCGGAAGCCGCCGTAGTGGGAAAGCCCGATGACATGACGGGCGAGGCGATTTGCGCTTTCGTCGTATTGAAAGGAGCGCGGCCCTCAGGCGATGATGCGAAAAAAATCGCTACCGATTTGCGCAACTGGGTAGCAAAAGAAATCGGACCGATCGCAAAGCCGAAAGACATTCGCTTCGGCGATAACTTACCCAAGACGCGCAGCGGCAAAATCATGCGCAGACTTCTGCGTTCGATTGCAAAAGGCGAGCAGATTACGCAGGACGTTTCCACGCTGGAGAATCCGGCAATCCTGGAGCAACTGAAGCAACCGTCGAGTTGAGCAAGGGTTGCTGAGTGGAAAAACAAAAAGGCTGCACAAGCAGCCTTTTTTGTTGAATAAAAAATTCAATATAATCAGAAAGTTATAATATCATCCTACTGCCGCTGCATAGCAGCCTTGGCGGCAATTTTGGCCGGCGATTTGGTCGCCGAATCTGCTTTATCAGCGACTTCATTTTTTTCATTAGCCACGGGCACCTCGGATGAGTCGGTGGTCTTGATGTTTGATTTCAACAGGCGTTTGTCGATCCATTCCATCAGGTCCTGCCACATGCGATCGAGTTCTTTTGCAGACGGCGGGTCGATGGCGTGTTTGAGTTCGACTGTGACAACGGGAACGTTTTTATCTACGC
>JBAVXA010000219.1:0-10914 GCA_049698095.1 Burkholderiales bacterium | reverse complement strand
CCAACGCCAACGCCAACGCCAACGCCGGGCCCCAACGCCACGCAACTCGAGAACGCTAAAACAGGCACGGCCGAATGGGCCATACCGAATAGCGCGGTCGCCCTGAATCGTGAGATCGAAGGCTATGCTTCTGCCACCAGCATCAACCGAGGTGAATCGATCAATCTCTATGTCAATACTTCAGACACGACGTACACAGTCTCTGTGTATCGATACGGTTGGTATGGCGGCTTAGGAGGGCGGATGATTTCCACTTCACAGGCGCCGATTCCCGGTATAGTGCAGTCCACTTGTGATCACGACACAAGCACTCATTTGGTCGAATGTAGCTGGCAAAGTAATTACACGATAACTGCCAACAATCCCTCCGACCCGACTGACTGGCCTAGCGGTTATTATTTGGCCAAGCTTACAGGTGAGCCTAGCGGCAAGCAAAGCTATATTATCTTTGTAGTACGCGATGATAACCGCGCGTCTGATTTTCTCTTCCAATCAAGTGTTACCACCTACGCAGCCTATAACGGGTGGACCGACATAAAAGACGCCGATGGCAAATTCGTCAACTATGGCTCGTACTCCACCCCTCAGGCAAAAAGAGTATCGTTTAACCGGCCTTATCAAGTTGTAAATCCGTCCAACCGGCGAGAACTAAAAGGCGCAGGTTTTTTTCTGGAATGGGAAAGTAGTATGGTGCGCTTCATCGAGCGCGAGGGATATGACGTTTCTTACAACACTAATATTGATACCCATGCGGCGGGCAATCAACTGCTGAAATATAAAGCTTTTTTGTCGGTGGGCCATGACGAATACTGGAGCATGGATATGCGCAACAACGTCGAGAATGCCCGCGATGCAGGCGTGAATTTAGCCTTCCTTGGGGCCAACGCCGCTTATTGGCAAATTCGCCTCGACCCCAGTAATGCGGCAAATGGCGCAAAGCCCAATCGCAATATAGTGGCCTACAAGTACGATTGGGGAAATGACCCGGCTTATAGGACTGATCCGCAATCCCAACTGGTAACCCGACGGTTCCGTGATTTGCCGATCAAGTTACCCGAGGCTTCTTTCATCGGTGTGCAATATATTTTTAATTCACTTGAAAATGCGGACATGGTGATTTCGGATTGTTCCAGCTCACTATGCGATGGCACCAAGTCCACCGCAGACCAGACCAAGCGACTACAACCGGGCGATAAGTTTATTGGCTTATTGGGCTATGAAGTAGATGGAAAAGATACGTCATCACCGAGCAATATTCAGACGATCGCTGCTTCGCCGTTCACT
Organism: Burkholderiales bacterium; assembly: GCA_049698095.1. Classification (GTDB taxonomy): domain Bacteria; phylum Pseudomonadota; class Gammaproteobacteria; order Burkholderiales; family JBEEJL01; genus JBEEJL01. The sequence continues at coordinate 9,630 of JBAVXA010000219.1, read as the reverse complement.
TGTCCGGCAAACGTACAGACAAGCTTTCCCCAATTGACATGCGACGGTATTACACAAAATTTTTCGCACATGACCCAATACATCGCTGCCAGCGGCGCCAAGGTGTTTGCTACCGGCAGCATGCAATGGAACTGGGGAGTAGATGACTCTGGCCCATATGGTAATGCACTGCTAAATGAAAACGTAAAACAGATTACGCGTAATGTGTTCAATTCGTTTATCTCTGCGCCTCCCACAAGAGTAGTTTCAAAGAGCGCAATGCCTGAATCAATGGATAACAGCAGTGCGTCGGTAAACAGTTCAGCATCCGGCGGTGGGTGTACTTCTGACTCCCTTAAGCCTGAACGGATTGATATGAGCATGCTGCTGTTGTTCGTAGCTGCAATTGTTTTTCGCTACCGTTTCTGTTTGCGGCGAACAAATTCGTTGGTCAGTCGGCGGGCAGGAAGCAAACACACACGTTATATATGACTTGACGAAATTCGTCAGGCCGGTAATTTATTTACGCCGAGAATTGCGATTGCAATAGCATTACTTATAAGTCTTTGATATGCCTTACAGAATTCATGCGCTATTCCTGGCCGGCTTGGTAGCTTGTTCAGCTTCTGACAAATTCGATCAAATCACACTATCGAAAACAACGACAGCGCAGGAATCGAGCGAAGCCACGAAAATTATGACAAAACCGCCTTTACCTAACGTTATTCAACGGGAAAACGCCAAATCCATCGGTGTCACAAGGGAATGGCAAATATCTACAGAGTCGGATTATGCGGCCAACCATGAAATAGAAGGCTATGCTTCAGCCACAAGCGTTGCGCGAGGCGGGACGATAAATTTTTATGTTCATACAGTATCAAAAAGTTACACGCTGGATGTATACCGCGTTGGCTGGTACGGGGGAGTTGGCGGTCGTTTGATACATTCCGGAATATCCACGGAGGGGACGAAAAACCTCCCTGGAATTCAACAGCCGTCTTGCCCGACGGTTGACAAGGCGACGTCATTATTAGAATGCAATTGGAAAGTCTCCCATACACTAAATGTACCTGATAATCCAAGCGACCAAACCGATTGGGCAAGCGGTTATTATCTGGTCAAGCTTACGAGTTCAGATGGCAAGCAAAGTTACATTCCATTCGTTGTTCGCGATGACAATCGAAATGCGGACTTGATGATGCAAGCTGCCGTGACGACGTACCAAGCTTATAACAACTGGGGGTATGACGCCGGTAGCCCATTTGATCCTAATCCGGGTTGGTCATTATATGACTATAACAGCAAGGGAAATGAACGGGCATTTAAGGTTTCATTTAACCGACCCTATTCAAACATCCTATCTAGCCATGGAGCCGGACAATTTTTTGCCTTCGAAATCTATATGCTGCGGTTTCTCGAAAAAGAAGGCTACGATGTTGTTTATTCCACCAACATTGATACTCATAATTCGAGCCACCAGCTGCGCCGCTACAAGGCATTCTTGTCGGTTGGCCATGATGAGTATTGGACCAAGCAAATGCGTGACGCCATCCAAGCTGCGCGCGACTTGGGGGTCAACTTGGGATTCTTTGGTGCAAATATGGGTTACTGGCAAATCCGCCTTGAACCATCGATAGTCGATGGAACACCTGATCGAACAATAGTGTCGTACAAAAATGCTAGTTTTTTCAAAGCAATTATTAAATGGCTATACAATGTGGCGCGAGGCAATGCCGGGTCATACCAAAAGTTTGGCTTCGATCCCCAAGCATTTCATAAAAAGGCAGAAACGACAGTCAGGTTCCGAGAATCTCCGGTGAATCGGCCAGAGGCGGAATTACAAGGCATCATGTTCGATTATGACCAAGTAAATGGTGATATTGTCATTTCCGATTACGCAAGTTGGATATGTAACGGTACCAACCTTCGGAATGGCGATAAACTTAAAGGAATGTTAGGTTATGAGGTCGATCGGGTAGATGGTTCATCGCCTGCTAACGTCCAGATCATTGGAACGTCACCTTATCCTATTCTGAAGAACGGCTCACCGTCCAGCGAAATACGCTATTCCCATATGACTTACTATGAGGCACAGAGTGGTGCAGGAGTATTCTCTTCCGGTTCGATGTACTGGAATTTTGGCCTAGATGATTTCGGGGCCAGAAATTCCACTTTGGCTAACACCAATGTTCAGCAGATTACACGTAACGTATTAAATGCATTTATTGCGCGATCGCAGCAAAAAAACTGAATGTATGATCCTCGGCTACCGAGGCCTGATCAACGAAAACTCATAGTTCGATACACTCTTTAATGTACTGATTACCGAGCAATAAATCTTTACCAACACCCGCTTTTGTTTTTCTTCTTGTCCGCGCCGGAATAGAAAATCGTCCCCGGTGCGTTTTTGCTGGTAACTTTTACGGTCCTATCCATTTTCACGCCGTTACGTTCTGTCAGCACACGATAGCTTCCCTTCGGCAGGTTGGAAAAAATGCATGCGCCGTCAGACGTGCCGCTCAAGACGACCTTGCCGTTCTTCGCATTCAGCACCTTCAACTTGACGTTGCCGAGCGGTTTGCCGGCGGCGCCGGCGGTCATAAATGCCAATTTGAAGTTGTAATCCTTGGCAATGGCACGCATCCCTTCTTTTTCCGCCGCGCCGATGCCGCCGCTGACGAATGATGCGCCGACTTTTGTGCGCGTGGCCGGCGCAGTTTCGACGATTGGCGCCTCTTGCATTTGCGCGGCCGCAGGCTTGTCCTGGGTTTGCGAAATTGCGATTCCGGTCGATAGAACGGTGCTTGCCGCAGCTAGCGCTAGCGAAGTGAAGAATTTATTTTTCATGATTGTCCTCTTGTCGATTGAATTTGTATCACGCCTGAAGTTATCAGCAGGTGGATTTTACTGCAGAAACTTTTGCTTGTCTCGAACATGTTTTCCAAGGGCATTGCGCGGAATCGGTTCGCGGAACAAAATAATAATATGTCGAAATGGGAGAACATCATGGCTGATGCGTTGAGGGGTGGATGTCTATGCGGCGCCGTGCGTTATGAGGCGACGGTGGAAAATACCGAGGCTTACTATTGCCATTGCCGTATGTGCCAGCGCTCGTTCGGCAATATTTTTGCGACGTTTTTCAATTTGCCCAAAGCAGCCGTAAAGTGGACAACGCGGGCGCCGAAATATTTTCAATCGTCAAAGATCGCGCAGCGAGGATTTTGCGCCAATTGCGGTACGCCGTTGTCGTTTGAATTTCACGATTCGGAACGCATGGACTTATCTGTGGGCAGCCTCGACCATCCCGAGCGCATGACCCCGGTGAGCCATTTTGCCGTTGAGTATCGCGTTGCTTCGTTTCACACGCCCGATGGGTTGCGCGAAGACTCGATTGATAATAACGAAAAAATCAACGCGCGCTGGAAACGAGCTTACGGCGACAACACGCCGCCAGCTCCAGAGCGCGGGCGCAGGAACTAGTTGCCAGTGCCGATTGCCTTTACCGCTGCCTCTGTGCAGCTTGAGTATTTGCGGTCATGCCTTGGGCGTTTGCCAACGCCGATACGCAACTCAGGTCATACGCAAAAATTATTTAATATAATCCAACAGTTATAAAAGAGCTGGGGGGTATTGAAGCCCGTTCGGGTCCACGAACACCGTGATTGCGTTATCCGCGTGTATTTGATTGCGATTCGAACGATTGCAGATCCACCGCGGGGGCAGGCTTCCAGCCTTTTTTGCGTTGTTCGGCGATGACGTTGGTGAAAACGCCGCCGCGTACATACCATTTTGCCGTGATGCGCATGAAGCGCGGCTTGGTCGCGTTGACCAAATCATCGAGGATTTTGTTCGTCACGGCTTCGTGAAACGCGCCTTCGTTGCGATAACTCCACATATAGAGTTTCAGGCTTTTCAATTCCACGCATACTTCGTCCGGGACGTAATCGAGATAAATCACGGCAAAATCCGGTTGTCCGGTTTTCGGACAAAGGCATGTAAATTCAGGGATTTCCATATGGATATGGAAATCGCGCTGCGGGGCAGGGTTGACAAACGTTTCAAGTTGCTTTGTAGGTTTGGAAGTCATTTCTTGGCGACTCATTCAATTCGGGTAAAATAGCCATCTTACCGGATTCACTCAACACTGTTCACCCCTCGATCGTCGGGCCTGAACGCAATCAAGGCAACACAAAGTGCGTCTCAATCAAATCAAACTTGCCGGCTTTAAATCTTTCGTCGATGCCACCACTATTTCCGTGCCGGGGCAATTGGTCGGCGTGGTCGGCCCTAACGGTTGCGGCAAATCCAACGTGATTGATGCTGTGCGCTGGGTACTGGGCGAATCGTCGGCCAAGCATTTGCGTGGCGAAACAATGCAGGACGTGATTTTTAACGGTTCATCCGAACGCAAGCCGGTGGGCCGCGCGTCAGTGGAATTGGTATTCGATAACAGTCTCGGCCGCGCCAGCGGCCAGTGGCAGCAATATGCCGAAATTTCCGTCAAGCGCGTCCTCACGCGCGACGGTACTTCGACTTACCACGTCAACAATCAGCACGTGCGCCGTCGCGATGTGCAGGATATTTTTCTCGGCACTGGCCTCGGTCCGCGCGCTTACGCCATTATCGAGCAGGGAATGATTTCGCGCGTCATTGAATCCAAGCCGGAAGAGTTACGCGTATTCCTTGAGGAAGCCGCCGGCGTATCGAAATATAAGGAGCGGCGCAAAGAAACTGAAAACCGGTTGCAGGACACGCGCGAAAACCTTGCCCGTGTGCAGGATATTGTTAACGAATTAATCAATAAAATCAATAAATTAGAAAACCAAGCGCAAATTGCCGAACAGTACAAGGCGTTGCAACTTGAGCTGTCGACATCGCAGAATTTATTGGCGTTCGCGAAAAAGCGCGACGCCGACAACAGCCGAGACCGGTTCAGCCGGGAAATCGAGAAACTCACCACGCAACTGGAAGCGCAAACGGCGAACCTGCGTGAATGGGAAAGCAGGCTGGAAAGCGCGCGCCAGGAGCATTATGCGGCGGGAGACAAACTGCATGCGGTACAAGGCGATCTGTATGCCGCTAACGCTGAAGTCGCCCGAGTCGAGCAGGAGTTACAGCATCTCACCGATACCCGCCGCCGCGTAGAAAACCAGCTGGCCAGCATCGTGCGTCAAATTGCCGATATCGGTTTGCAAAAAGAGACTGCGTCGATCGAGGCCACGCAATGGCAAGGCAAACTCGGTAGCGCCATTCGACTTGCCGCCACGCGTCTGGCCGACGTTGAAACTATCCGGCAGAAACTGCCCGACGCCGAAGCGCATTACCAGCAATTTGCCGAAAAGGTCGCCGCCGCGCAAAAAGAACTGTCCCAGGCCGAACAGGAGCAAAGCGTCGCCGAAACGCGAGAATCGCACGCGATGAAACTGGTCTCGCAGTTGGAACAACGCGCGGATAAGCTGGCGCAGGAACTCGAGGGCCTGGTCGCGCCGGATACGGAGGCGCTGGCGCTGCATAAGCAGACGCTGGCCGAGTTGGAACAACAGCTGGTGCAGGAAAAAGGCGTGCTTGAGAGCCTGGATAAGGCCCTGCCGGACCTTGAAAAACAGAAAAGCGACGGCACCGCACGCCTGCAGGAAATGCTTGCTCTGCTCGCACGTGAGGAAGCGCAGCTGCATACCTTGCAGGCGCAGCAGAGCAAACTCGACAACAACCAGAAATTGCAGGACTGGATCGAACGTCACCAGCTTGGCTCGAACGCGCGGCTATGGCAGCAGGTCAGCATAGACAAGGGTTGGGAAGACGCGCTTGAAGGTGCCCTGGGTACCCAACTCAACGCGATTCGCATCGCCGGAATGGAGCGCGCCTCAGCCCTGCTGCATGAGCCGCCGCCGGGAAATGTCGCTGTTTACGTTGACGGCGATGGAAATCAGCCAACCGCAGATCACGCAGATCTAAAGCCGTTGTCAGGCATGGTGAAGCTGCAAAATAACGGCGCGCGCGGATTTTTGCAGGAAGTGTTGTCGCAGGTGTACGTTGTCGAAGATCGTTTGCAGGGTATCGCCCTTGCGCGCAACTTGCCTGTGGGCGCTCTGCTGGTAAGTCGCGAAGGCCATGTGTTCAGTCGGCACGGCGTGATCTTTCACGGCCCACAGTCGGAACTCCACGGCGTGCTTGCGCGCCAGCGCGACATCGACCAGTTAAAAGCCAGCGTACCTGCGCATCAGGACAACGTGACTGCGCTGAAGACGGCCCAGACGAAACTGGACGAGCAATTACAGCAGTCGCAAGCGCAGATGCAGGCGTTGCGCAACAATTTGGCGGCGTTGCAGGCGCGCAGTCACGCGACGCAAATGGAAAGCCTGAAGCTTTCCCAGGCTGCTGATCGCGTTGCATCGCGTCGCGGTCAAATCGATACCGAATTGGCGGAAATTAGAAAACAGCAGGAGGCCGAAGAGGCGGTGCTGAAAGAAGCGCAGGAGAAACTTGGCAGTGGTGCCGATCATATCGGAAACTTGCAGGAAAAATTTGACAACATCCAGCGGGAACGGCAGGCAGCCGAAACCGCGCTCAACAAATACCGCGAAACTGTGCAGCAGGCTGAACGTGCCGCGCAGGAAGCGAAATTCTTTGAATCCACCTGCCGCGACAAGATTCAGGCATTTGAGCATCTGGCGTCGACTGTGGTCACGCGCCTCGCCGATTTGGCCACCCACCAGAACGGTTTGCAAGCCGAACTCAGCGGCGTGCATGAAGCGCCGCTGTCGCAACAGTTGCAGTCAGCGCTGGCGCGCCGAAATGAATGCGAAAAATCTCTTGGCACTGTGCGGCTGGAGCAGGAGGCGCTGACGCAAAAACTGCGCGATGCCGAAGAACAGCGTGTCTCGGCCGAACAGGCGCACGAACCGCTACGCGAAAAGATTACTGACGTTCGTATGAAGGAACAGGAAGCGCGCTTGACGGCCGAGCAGTTTCTATTGCAACTTACCGAAAACAATGCGAATCTGGACGACCTCGCTGCGCTGCTGGAAAAGAAAAAAACCAGTGCGCTGCAGGACGAAATCAACAAATTGCAGGAAGACATCACTGCCCTGGGCGCAGTCAACCTGGCTGCACTGGCCGAGCTGGAAGAGGCGCGTGCGCGCAAGGCATTCCTCGACGCACAAAGCGCCGATCTGAACGAAGCAGTCGCGACACTGGAAGACGCGATCAAGCGGATCGACCGCGAAACACGGGAATTGCTGCAAGCCACGTTCGACCAGGTGAATAAGAATTTCAGCGAAATGTTTCCGACCCTGTTTGGCGGTGGCAACGCGCGCCTGCAGCTCACCGGCGAGGAAATACTCGACGCGGGATTGCAGGTGCTGGCGCAGCCGCCGGGTAAAAAACCCAGTTCGATCCATTTGCTTTCCGGAGGCGAAAAGGCATTGACCGCCGTATCGTTGGTGTTTGCGTTATTCCAGCTTAATCCCGCGCCGTTCTGCCTGCTGGACGAGGTCGATGCGCCGCTGGACGACGCCAACACCGAACGTTTTTGTGAATTAGTGAAAAAAATGTCCGACCAGACGCAATTCCTGTACATCAGCCACAATAAGATCACTATGGAAATGGCCAACCAGCTTGTCGGAATCACCATGCAGGAACGCGGCGTATCCAGGGTGGTCACGGTGGATCTGGATTCGGCGATGAAAATGCGAGAGGAGGTCGCGGCATGACGGATTTTCAGATCGGCTTGATGATTGCCGGTGCAGCGGTTATTGCGGCGGTGCTGGGTTACAACTATGTGCAGGAAAGTCGCGCGCGCAGGCAAGCGGAAAAAAGTTTCAGCGGCCAGCATGACGACGCATTGCTGGAAGCAAACGCGCTGCTCAATGCGCGACCTGCCGGGATGGACCAGCGCATCGAACCGTCCTTCAGCGAACCGTCGTTCAGCGATACATCGATGGACGACAGCGACGGCGAGTCGGCGCATAAACCACGGTATGATTTTTCGCCTGAATCAGCAGCGTTGCGCGCTGCTCCAGGTGTCACGGTGACAACCGGTTCGCTTGCCGCCGTGTCTGACGTAAAAGCGGTACCGGCTGAGCCGGCGCAAACCCCGATACCCAAGCCCCAGCCAGCGATGGTGCAGCCTGCCGGCCTGAATATTGACGACAGGATCGATCTGGTAGCCGTCATTATGGCGAACGACTCGGTGCCGCCGAGAATGTTGATGGATGCCCTCGCCAAGAGCCGCACGTTCGGCAAGCCGGTCTATTGGGAGGGTCTGCAAAACGGTTCGTGGGGTGCGTTGCATACCGACGTGCCTCGATACAAGGAAATCAAGGCCGGTCTTCAACTGGCCGACCGCAAGGGCGCGATTGATGAAGTTTTCATCGGTCAATTCATCAAGCTGTTACAGGAATTCGCCGCGAGCGCAAACGGCGTGTGCCAGGTTGAGGCGCTGGACGCAGCGACCCGGCGCGCGCAGGAGATCGACCAGTTTGCCGCGGCGGTTGACGTAGAAATCGGTGTTAACGTGGTGTCGCGTAGCGGGGTCGCTTTCCAAGGCACCAAGGTGCGCGCATTGTGCGAAGCCGCCGGATTGAAGCTGGATCCCGACAGCGGCGTATTCCTCAGCGCCAATGAACGCGGGGAAGTGCAATTTATCCTGGCGAACCTGGAGCCGCGTGCGTTTACTCCGGAGCAGATCAAGAACCTGACGACACAGGGGCTTACCATCCTGCTCGATGTGCCGCGCGTTGCGGACGGAACCAAAGTGTTTCAGCAAATGATGCAGTTGGCGCGTACGCTGGCTGAGGGGCTAGGCGGCGAGGTGGTAGACGACGCGCGCAAACCGCTGACCAATACCGGGGCGGATGCGATCCGCATGCAATTGGCCGAAATATCGCGTCGCATGAGCGAGCGTGGCATAGCGGCCGGCAGCCGTTTGGCCCAGCGCCTGTTCTCTTGAAACGGCGGCATGGCGGCCTCCCAATCTCTCCGCGATCATGCTGCGGCGTTGCGCGCGGCCATCGAAGACGCCAACTACCGTTATTATGCGCAGGATAATCCCTCGATTTCCGACTCGGAATATGACGGTATATTCCGCCAGCTGCAATCGCTTGAAGCGCAACACCCCGAGCTCATTACCCCTGACTCCCCAACGCAACGTGTCGGCGCCGCGCCGCTGAAGGAATTTGGCAGCGTGACGCATCGGGTGCCGATGCTGTCCCTCGACAACGCTTTTGCCGAACTGGATATCGTCGCTTTCGACGAGCGCGTAAGGGAGGGTTTAGATGCGAATGACATTGAGTATGCCTGCGAACCCAAGTTCGACGGCCTTGCGATCAGCCTGCATTACCAAAAGGGCCTGCTCACGCTCGGAGCAACGCGTGGCGACGGCTACACCGGGGAGGATGTCACTGTCAACCTGAAGACCATACGTGCCATCCCGCTTCAACTCAGGGGAGAAAAAATCCCAACGTTGCTGGAAGTGCGCGGCGAAGTGTTGATGCTGAAAAAAGATTTTCTCGCCATGAACAAGCGGCAGGAAGAGTTGGGTGAAAAAATATTTGTCAATCCGCGCAATGCAGCGGCAGGCAGCTTGCGCCAACTCGACCCGCGCCTGACCGCGACGCGGCCGCTGACGTTTTATGCCTACGGCATTGGCGC
>JBAVXA010000218.1:0-2678 GCA_049698095.1 Burkholderiales bacterium | reverse complement strand
TTTGCCTACCACGTTGGCGGGCGTGATTCTGAAAATGGCGGCTGTGAATTTGGGCGACGTGGAGAACTTTCCGTTTATCGATTCGCCGTCGTCGCGCGCAATTACCGACGGCTATTTATTGCTTGCTGAGCTGAATGCCGTGGATGAGCAGCGCCGGCTTACGTCGCTGGGCAAGCAGCTCGCGCGATTGCCGATTGATCCGCGCGTGGGTCGCATGTTGCTAGCTGCGCAGGAATTCCAGTGCCTGACGGAAATGCTGATCATCACCGCGGCGCTGTCGGTGCAGGACCCGAAAGAGCGCCCGAACGATAAACAGGATGCCGCCAATCGTGCGCACGAAAAATTTCTCGATGAAAAATCCGACTTCAGCGGGCTGCTGAAGCTCTGGCATTTTTTCCAACATGCTCTGGAGCACAAGAAGTCCAATCGCAAATTGATCGAACTTTGCCACGAAAACTTTCTATCCCATTTTCGCATGCGCGAATGGCGCGAAATTCACACTCAATTGCATGCACAGGTGGTCGAGATGGGCATGCGCCTCTCCGACAAGCCCGCCACCTACGAGCAAATTCACCGTGCCTTGCTGGCTGGCCTGCTGGGTACTCTCGGTTGTCGCGACCTTGACGGAGATTCCTACCAGGGTGCCCGGGAAGTAAGATTCGTTGTCTCATCGGGTTCGGGGTTGCGCAAGCAGAAATACAAATGGGTGATTGCGGCAGAGCTGCAGGAAACAAATCGTGTTTATGCGCGCACGGTGGCGAAAATTGAACCGGAGTGGATCGAGAGCGCGGCGGCGCACCTGGTAAAGCGGCATTACTTCGACCCGCATTGGGAGAAATCGGCTGCACAGGTTTCAGCCTATGAGCGCGTGACTTTATACGGCCTTACGGTCATGCCGAAACGCCGTATTCATTACGGCACCGTAAACCCTGACGAAGCGCGCGAGATATTTATCCGCCAGGCGCTGGTTGCGCGCGAGTACGAAACGCGGGCGCAATTTTTTGAACACAATCGGCAACTTATCGCGGAGGTCGAAGAGCTTGAGCATAAGGCGCGGCGACAGGATGTGTTGATCGACGACGAAACCCTGTTCGGCTTTTACGCTGCGATTATCCCGAACGACATTTTTAACGGCGCGGGATTCGAGGATTGGCGCAAGGACGCGGAGAAAAAAAATCCATCCATTCTGTTTCTCACGCGCGATTACCTCATGCGTCATGCCGCCGCGCACATTACGGAAGAACAATTCCCCGACGCGATCACCTTGGGTAACGTGAGATTACCGCTGACATATCGCTTCGAGCCCGGCCATATTCTCGACGGCCTCACGCTGACCGCGCCATTACATTTACTTAATCAAATCAATGAGATACAGTGCGAATGGCTGGTGCCGGGTTTATTGCGCGAAAAACTTGCCTGGTACTTGAAGGCGTTGCCGAAGGCGCTTCGCCGATTGGTCGTGCCGGTGCCGGATTTTGTCACGGCGTTTTTGCAGGATGGTGACATCGGCCGCCAACCGATTCCGACTGCGCTACGCGAGTTCACCCATAAGCAAACGGGCGAGGCAGTTGCGGTCGATGTATGGCAAGGCGAAACGCCGCCGGTGCATTTGCTGATGAATTTCAGAATTACCGACGATGCCGGGCGCGAATTGGGCATGGGTCGCGATCTCAAACTTTTGCGTTCGCAACTCGGCGAAGTCGCGCAATTAACCTTCGGCAAAGCCGAACCCGGAATAGAGCGCGACAATATCAAGGCATGGGACTTCGGCGATCTGCCCAAGGAAATTCATTTTTCGCGCCAGGGCCAAAAGCTCACCGGCTTCCCTGCGCTGGTCGACCAGGGCGATTCTGTGTCGATAAAATTGTTTGATGCGCCCGATGCGGCGGACCGCGCCATGCGCGGCGGGGTCGCACGTTTATTAAGGCTTGAATTGCGCGAGCAGATGAAGCAACTGGACAAAACGCTGGGAAGTCTTAACCAACTAGCCATGCAGCTGCGCAGCACGATTGCGCCGGACGCGCTGAAACAGGATTTGCTCGATGCAATTACCGACCGCGCTTTTTTCGGCGACGACGCTTTGCCGCGCAGCGAAAAAGAATTTGTCGAGCTGAAGCAGCGTGCGCGCGCGCGCCTACCGGCAGTGTCCACCGGGCTGCTGCGCATGGCTGGCGACATTGCGCTGGAGTATTTTGCTGCGAGTGCGAAAATCCATTCCGCCGGCGCTGCGCTGGCGCGGCCGGCAGCGGATTGCAGAACGCAACTTGGCAAACTGGTATACGAAGGTTGTTTTGGCGCGACGCCATGGGAACGGCTGCAACATCTGCCGCGCTACATTAAAGGTATTTCGCTGCGGCTGAATAAATACCCCGGTAATCCGGAGCGTGACGCCAAACATGCGCCGCTGATCAACGGGCTCGTCAGGCGCTACGAGGAACGCGCGGAAAAGTTTCGTCAGGCACATCACCGTGACTCCCGGCTGGACGAATTTCGCTGGATGCTGGAAGAGCTGCGGATCTCGCTTTTTGCGCAGGAGCTTAAGACGCCGCTGCCGGTAAGCGCCAAGCGGCTGGAGAAAATCTGGGAGTCGATGCAATGAAACCGGCAGTGGTCATGGTACACGGCTTGTACCTTCATGCGATCTATATGCGGCTATGGCAAAATCATTTGCGCAATGC
>JBAVXA010000217.1:0-2456 GCA_049698095.1 Burkholderiales bacterium | reverse complement strand
GCCAATGGTTCAGGCGCTCGGTGTCGTTGAGGTGGCTGTGCAGGCTGGCGATGGAAACGTTCGGGAAGCGCTCGCGGAAAACTGATTCCAATTGCGGCGTCAGGTTGATTTCCGGCACCAAAACCAGTGCCCGTCCGCCGCGCGCGACAACTTCTGCAATAAGGCGCAAATAGACTTCCGTTTTGCCGCTGCCGGTGATGCCGTGCAACAGTGTCACCTGGAATTTTTGTATTTCGGCTGAAACGGTATTCAGCGCTTCCGCCTGTTCCGCAGTCAGCTTCGGCAAATTTTCGACGTCAGCAAGCATTGCCCCTGCTGCTGGCTTGGCAGCTGTAACCCAGCCGCGCTGGACAAATAGCTTCAGGCTTTTCGCAGCGCTAGGGGAGATCTGGCGCAGATTGTCGACGCTGACAACCTGGTTGTTTTGCATCGCCTGCAGGACTTCCCGCGCGACCCGCGCGCGCGCGGGCAGCACGGCCACTGCCTCGGTTTTTCCTGCCGGGGTGAGCGCGAAATGGGTTGGCGACGGCGGTAAAACCGGCTTTGTCCGGCGCAATAGCGGTGGCAAGGCATTCAGTATGACTTCACCAAGCGGATGCAGGTAATACTGGCTGCAAAAGGCGAACAGCGACATTTCTTCGGCCGAGCAAGGCGTGATATCGCGCAAAATTGTGTCTGCCCGTTTCAGCTTCGTTATCTCGACGGCAGATTCATGCGTTGCGCCGATGATCATTCCGATCAGCTTGCGTCTGCCGAACGGCACCAATACCCGACGACCGACATCGGCCACGGTCGCATCGTCAGACCGATAATCGAATGACCGGTTTAACGGCAGATCAACGACAACCTGGATGATCATGACCAGCCGGCTGAGGTGCGAAAAAACGCGGTTCTTAATTGATGGAAAAAGATCGCCATGAGCTGATTATCGCAGGAAAAAAACCAGTGCCGATTGGCGAATAAAGCGTGGGAAAATTTTTTATTCGAATTTCTAATGCGTCGCGCGGCTAATTTGATGCGCGAAAATTTTCTTAGCCATGCACCGCAACTCCATGCCAGCAAAAGAATTTTTAGTTAACCACAGTTATTGTGGATAACTTTGTTCATAAGCTTTGCAAAACAGACCAAGAGCTCGGATATTACAGGCTTTATGTCAATCTGGTGAAAAATGAAGCTAATAATTATTACAATAAAAACAGATAGTTACTCATTGTGTGCGACGACGATGTGAACTGCGTCACAATTGCCGAGGGCGCAAAGAATTATGTGTATAAACACAAAAATTTTTCTTGTCTAGCATTGACAGGCATTAGCGCCTGTGATTTTGTGGACTGAACTCGTGGACTGCGGAAACTAACGCTGCCACGTTGTCCGGCGGCGTAAATTGCGATATACCGTGTCCGAGATTGAAGATGTGGCCGCTGCCTGCGCCAAAGCCATCAAGAACTTTTTTCGTTTCCGCGCGAATAGTTTGCGCGTCGCCGAATAAAACAGCCGGATCCAGATTTCCCTGCAAAGCCACACGATCGCCTGCGCGTTTGCGTGCATCGGCGATATCGATCGTCCAATCAATGCCGACCGCATCGTAGCCGATGCTCGCCAGGCTTTCCAACCATAGACCGCCGCCTTTGGTGAAAACAATCCGCGGCACGAAGCGGCCATTTTTCTCGCGCGTGAGATGAGACGCAATTCTTTTTAAATAAGGTAAGGAGAATTCATGAAACGCAGCGTGCGACAGCGCGCCGCCCCAGCTGTCGAATACCTGCACCGCCTGTGCGCCAGCATCGATCTGCGCGTTGAGATAGGCGATGACACTTTGCGTATTGATGTCGAGAATGTGATGCAGTAAGTCCGGGCGTTGATACAGCATGGTCTTTACCCGATGAAAGTCGCTCGACCCGCCGCCTTCGATCATGTAACACGCCAGCGTAAACGGACTGCCGGAAAAACCGATCAACGGCACGCTGCCATCCAATGCTTTGCGAATCAGGGAAATCGCGTCGGTAACGTAGCTTAGCTCTGCGCCGATGTCCGGCACCGATAAATTACGAATCTCCCATTCTTCGCGCAACGGTCGCTCAAACTTCGGCCCTTCACCCTCGGTGAAATACAGCCCCAGTCCCATCGCATCCGGAATGGTCAGAATATCGGAAAATAAAATTGCCGCATCAAGTGGGAAACGCGCCAGCGGTTGAAGGGTCACTTCAGTTGCGTAATCCGGGTTTTTGCACAAACCGAGGAAGCTGCCTGCGCGTTTGCGCGTCTCGTTATACTCGGGCAAATAACGGCCGGCCTGGCGCATGATCCAGATCGGCGTGTAGTCGGTGGGTTCGCGCATCAGCGCGCGCAGGAAAGTATCGTTTTTGAGTTTGGGCATGCGGTATTTTACCGCAAATGGCGGCCATTCGAGATGGCTCGGCAAGCCCTCGTTACTGGCTGGGGGGTGGAAATTATTT
>JBAVXA010000216.1:0-1814 GCA_049698095.1 Burkholderiales bacterium | reverse complement strand
GTTGCCTACCGATCCAGGGAACAAACGCTGATCCTTCCACCGCTGTAGGCTGCATAAATTCAGCATTAAAAGCAGGCAAATATACTTTCTTCAGTTTGGATTTGCTGCTGCCATGTCGTCTAATAGGTTTTTATTTGCCTGAGTAAGCGCTATCTACTTTTGTTTGCACGCACAAGCTTCTGATCACGCGTTTCAATTTTGCCATTGGAGTGCCGATACCTGGTATATTTGCTTCCAATTTAAATGGGTCTATGTGACTTTGAGTGGGTAAACTAGAGATTTTGATATGAACAGCGACGCACTATTTGGTATGGCATTGGGATTACAAGCGCCGTGGGAAATTACGGATGTAACCTTCAAAACAAATGATGCAGCAAGACGTGAATTGCACCTGCGAATTGGGTTTGTTACTGGCAGCAAATTCCAAGACGAAGCAGGTGTTGATTGCGCTGTACACGACACAATTGAGCGTCAGTGGCAGCACCTCAACTTCTTTGAACACCATTGTTTCTTACATTGCAAAGTACCTCGCATCACCACCAGTGAAGGCAAGGTGCGAACAGTCGGTGTGCCGTGGGCACGGGCACAAAGTGGCTTCACGCTTCTATTCGAGGCATTTGCCTTGGCGTTGATTGAGCGTGAAATGCCCGTGACCCGCGTAGCCCAAATACTCGGCGTTCATCCACAGCGCATCTGGCTCGTCTTTGATCACTGGGTTGGCAAAGCGCGCGTCAATGATGACCCCAGTTCAATCAAGCGTCTTGGCGTCGACGAGACATCGAGCAAGAAGGGGCATTCATATGTCACCATTGGAGTCGATTTAGACGCTCCCCGCGTCATTCATGCCACCGAGGGCAAGGGCAAACAATGTATGCAAAGCATCGCCTGGCATTTGATAAAGAAAGGCGTGGCACCGGAGCAGATCGAACAACTCAGCATGGACTTATCCCCTGCATTTATTGCCGGAGCGGCCGAATCGTTTCCCAAGGCATCAATCACTTTTGATCGCTTTCATGTGGTTAAACTGCTCAACGAGGCCATGAACAAGGTGCGTATTGATGAGCGCAAGGAGCATGCTGCGCTAAAGAATCACAAGTACACGTTTCTAAAAAATAAAGCGGCTCTGTCCGACAAGAAAAGACAGGCGCTTGAAGAAATGATTACGCTGTATCCCACACTGGGCGTAGCTTATCGATTGAAGGAGTTATTCAACGATTTATGGACGATGCCAGACAAGCCAGCGGCGAATGCCTTTCTGAGCGACTGGTGCGCTCAGGTTGAGAAGGCAAAAATCCCAGCCTTTCAGAAGTTTGCCAACACACTCAGAACGCATTGGTCGGGGATCATTCACTTTGTCGAGTCGAACATTACCAACGCAATATTGGAGAGCATCAACAGCAAAATCCAACTGGCCAAACGACGTGCTCGCGGCTTTAGAAACGTCAAGAACTACATCAACATGATCTATTTCTTATGCGGAAAGCTGACTTTCTCTTACCCACGGTATTTCACATAGACCCTATTTTTCATTGTGTGATCATAAATGAAATTGGAAAAAGTAAAGTACTCAGATCTAAATTCCCGCCAGAAAGAGATTTTTAACTTCCAGAAAGTAGCCGGTCTTCTGGCAGATTATGGGTTTAACTGCATTAAACTTACTGACGATTGGCAGGGTGCAGATTTTCTTGCATACCATACAAATGGCAGTGATACTCTCAAGGTGCAACTCAAGTCGCGGCTCTCGATCGCTCAAAAATACATAGGGAAATCCCTATTTATGGCATTTCCAATAAATGGTGCTTGGCATTTAATTG
>JBAVXA010000215.1:0-15759 GCA_049698095.1 Burkholderiales bacterium | reverse complement strand
CGCTGTTCCACCGCTTCGACAACGACGCCGCGGACATGCAGGCGCGCCTGCTCGCGCGGCCGCAAAATCTCGAATCCGTCGTCATCGTCGACGTCGACGAGGAATCGATGGCGCTGCTGCAGCCGCTGCTCGGCGCATGGCCTTACCGGCGCGATGTCTATGCAGCGGTCACGGATTTTTTGTATTCCAGCGGCGCGAAAAGCATTACTTACGATATTCTGTTTTCAGAGCCGCGCGCAGGCGACGCGGATTTTGCTCAATCGCTGAGCAAGGCAACCAACGTGGTCATGGCCGCTTCGGCGCTGGATTACCCGCCGGAGCGCAGCGCGGATTACCGCGCGCAACTCGATGCCGCCGCCTGGCCTGTCAGTCAAAATAAAGAAACGCCGCAACTTGAATGGCGCGACATCACATTGCCGCTGCCGATTTTTACCCGTCCGCGAACAACGAGCCAGATCGGCGTAATCAGCCTGCGGCCGGATAAAGACGATGGCGTACACCGCCGTATCCCGTTGTTGCACCACGCCCACGACCGGACGCTGCCGAGCCTGGCGCTGGCGTCGATATTTGCCGGACGCCCAGCCCCGCAAGTAAAAATAATCAATAATAATCAAATACTTAATATAGATAATCTGGCGCTGCCGGTGACGTCCGAAGGCGAAGCCTTGGTGCAATTCCCGTCCAACGCGTCATCGTTCAAGGTGCTGTCGTTTTATCAATTTGTACACGCGGCATTCAATGTGCCGGCGCGGCCGGAACTGCAATATCCGGGCGCGGACACAATCGCAGCGCAAATAAAAGGCAAACGTATTTTCGTCGGCAGCCGCGCCGCGGTGCTCGGCGATTATGTGTCCACGCCGATTGATGCGAAGTATCCCGGACTGTTCATGCTCGCGCTTTCTAGCCAGTCGATCGAACAGAACCGTCTGCTTGCGCCGCGCAAACCCGCGCTCGATTTAGCGCTGATGCTGCTCGCAGCGATCGTGCCTTTAATTCTGTTTGAGCAGCGTGCGCGTCGTAGCGCGGCGTTCAGCGTCATACCGTTGCTGTTGATGGGAGCAATGGTCACTATAATCTCGTGCGCATTTTATTTGAATAAACAGAATACCAGTCTGTTCCTGCCGCTGATCGCCGGATTTCTAACCTACCTCATGCTGCTGGTTTTGCGCGGACTGTCGCTGTACCTTGAAAAACAAAAACTCAGTTTTGAGAAAATGGCGGCGGAAGAGGCGTATGAGCTGAAAAGCCGTTTCATGTCGCACATGACGCACGAACTGCGCACGCCGCTGACGGCGATTATCGGCTTCAACAAGTTGCTCGACGACAAAAAACTCGACGCAAAAACGCACATGCAGTACACCGGGCTGGTCGACAAAAACAGCCAGCATCTGCTGTCGCTGATCAATAACATTCTCGATCAGGCGCGCATTGAAGCCGGACAGATGAACATCTTGCCCGCGCCGACTGTGCTGCGCGACGTGATCGAGGATGTCGCCGCGTCGCTGGCGCCGCTGGCGCTGCAAAAAAAACTTAAACTAAGTACCTCATACGGCGAAGGCATGCCGGAGGCATTCATGCTCGACGGCTTCCGCCTGCGCCAGATCATCATCAATCTGGCGGGAAACGCCATCAAATTTACCGATACCGGCTCGGTGTCGCTGAATTGCGCGTGGAAAAATGACCAGCTCGAAATCAAAGTCGCTGACACCGGCCCGGGCCTCGGCAATGAGGCATTGCAAAGAATCTTTGTCGCGTTCGAACAGGCGGACGAAAATGTCGCGAAGGCGCACGGCGGCAGCGGACTCGGTCTGACGATCAGCAAAAACCTGGCGCAGCTCATGGGTGGCCGGATTCACGTCGCATCGAAATTGGGCGAAGGCGCGCAGTTCACTCTGCGCATTCCCGTCACGCCCTGCGCGGCGCCGGTGTCCGCCGCGGCGCCGAACGTTGCCGGCGAATTGCCCATGATGGCGGGGAATGTCCTGCTTGCCGACGACAACCCGGATCTGCGCGACCTGATCGAGCTCTATCTCACGCGCCAGGGACTGCACGTCAACACGGCAGAAAATGGCCAGGAGGCGGTGCGCCGCGCGCTGCATGAAAACCCCGACCTGATCCTGATGGATCTTGAAATGCCGGTTCTCGGCGGCGTCGGTGCGATCGATCAATTACGCACGCTCGGTTATACCGGACCGATTCTGGCGCTCACCGGCCACAACAAGGGCGAACAGACCGCGCGCGCCCTCGCCGCAGGATGCAACGGCGCGGTGAACAAGCCTGTCAAACGCGATGAACTGCTGCGCGCAATTGCGTCGCTGTTATCTCAGGAAACGAAAGAAAAATCGGCCAATCAGCCCGACGCCGCCTGACCTGCAACATTTATTTACAGCAGGAAAATCCGTCGCGCGATAACCTGTATTTTTGCTTCTGTCGACTTAACTGAGGAAACGCCGTGGCCGAACCGATTATTGTCAATGTTACCAAAGACCTTGAAGCGCTGATTCCGCGCTTCCTCGCCAACCGCCAAAAAGACATCGCAACCGTGACGCACGCGCTGGAGACGCGCGACTTCGATGCCATTCGTATTGTCGGCCACAGCATTAAAGGCGTCGGCGGCAGCTACGGTTTTGACGCTATCACTCGTTTCGGCACCGAGCTGGAAGATGCCGCGCTTAACAGCGATTTACCCAGGCTGCGTGATACACTTTCGCGCTATCAAGATTATCTTGGCCGCGTCAAAATTAACATTAAGTAATTGATTTAATTATATTTTATGGACTACAAGATTCTCCTGATCGACGATTCGGAAGACTTCCGCATGCTGGCGCGGCAGTTCATTCTGGCTGAGTGGCCCGAGGCCACCGTCGAGGAGTGGGATCCGCTTTCGCTCGGCAAACCGAGCTCGAGTTTCGGCTGGGAGCTGTACGACATTGTTCTGCTCGACTACATGCTCGGCCGGGAAGACGGTTTAACCTGGCTGAAAGAATTTCGCCGTATTCCGCAATGTCCGCCGATCATATTTCTCACCGGCGCGGGTAACGAGGACCTTGCCGTGCAGGCGCTCAAGGCCGGCGCGTCGGACTATCTGCGTAAACATGATTTATCCAAGGCGCGCTTGACCGAAGCGATAAGCGAATCGATCGGCGATTTCCGCGCACTCAAAGCCAAGCTGCTTCGTCTCGGCACGACTTGGCCGACCAAGCGCGTACGCAGCAACTCGCAACCGTCGCAACCGGTCCCGCCAACGACGCCTGAACTCGTCGCGACGCATCCGATAGGCGATAACTTCGAGACTGACGGACGCAAACGCAAGGCGAGTGAAATCTTCATCAATGGTTATCGTATCATCCGTAAAATCGGCCACGGCGGCATGTCGACGGTTTACTTGACGGAGAAAATTGCCGATAACCGGCGCGTGGTGCTGAAAATTCTCGATGCAGATTTGACCAGCGACAATGAATTCCTGAAACGCTTCATTCAGGAATACGGCATTATCTCGAAAATCCAGAACCCGTTCGTCACGCGCATTTACGACCAGGGTTTTACCGACGAACATGTTTATATCGCCATGGAGTATTTCCCCGGCGGCGACCTGAGATCGAAAATCTCCGGCGGTGTGACCCCGTTGAACGCAGTCATCACGCTGTCGCACATCGCCCAGGCGCTGGAAGCGATTCACACTGCGGGTATCGTGCATCGCGACATCAAGCCGGAAAATATCATGTTCCGCGCCGACGGCACGCTAGCCCTGCTCGACTTCGGCGTGGCAAAGGAGATCGGCGACCAGAGCGACATCACGCACCACGGCCAGGTGGTCGGCACGCCTTATTATATGAGCCCGGAACAAGGCGCCGGGCGACCGCTCGATCTGCGCAGCGATATTTACAGCACCGGCATTATCATGTACGAAATGCTTACCGGCGACCGGCCGTTCAATGCGGAATCGGCCGTCGCATTGGTTTACAAACACATGCACGATGAAGTACCGCGCTTGCCGGGCAAGCTGCGCGGCTATCAGGAATTAATCGACCGGCTGCTGGCGAAGAAGCCGGAGCAGCGCTTCGCCAACGCGCGCGAGCTGCTTAACTATCTCGGCGAACATTTCTCCGTACTGCCGAACCCGGCCTGATCGGCGCCGGCCAATCTACCCCGCATGCTCATGCCCAACGCAAAACACCTGCGCGCATAATTCCGCGGGATAGTGCGCTGACGATATAATGATGGTTCATGCGCATCACCGATTCACTTCCCGCGCCGGGCGAACGGCGCCAAATCCCCCCCCTCCTCCCCACGGCGGACGCGTTGATGCTCGCGCGCGCGGCGCGCCAGGCACGCCCGCTGGTGATTATCACCGCCAACGCGCAGCATGCCGAACGCTTGCGCGAAGAAATCGCCTGGTTTGATCCGAATCTGTCGGTGCACTTGCTGCCCGACTGGGAAACACTGCCGTACGATAATTTTTCCCCGCATCCGGATTTGATATCCGAGCGGCTGGCAACACTGCATTATTTTTCTCAGCAGACCTGCGACGTCGCGATTGTGCCCATCTCGACCGCGTTAACGCGCCTGCCACCGCGCGAATACCTTTCGGCGCATACGTTTTTTCTCAAGCAGGGCCAGCGCCTCGATATACCCGCGCTGCGCGCGCAGCTCACGCTCGGCGGCTATGCACATACCAGCCAGGTGGTCAGCCCGGGCGAATACGCAGTACGCGGCGGCGTGATCGATTTGTTTCCCATGGGCAGCGCGGTACCCTATCGCCTCGACTTGATGGGCGATGACATCGACACCCTGCGCACATTCGACGTCGATACCCAGCGCAGCATTTATCCGGTGAACGAAATCCGTCTGCTTCCGGCGCGCGAATTTCCGCTTGATGATGCGGGCCAATCGCGCTTTCGCGAAAACTTTCGCGACAAATTCGAAGGCGATCCTTCCAAAAGCCGGCTGTATAAAGATATCAGTAACGGACTCGCCCCCGCGGGGATCGAATATTATCTTCCCCTGTTTTTTGCGCATACGGCAACGCTGACCGACTACCTGCCGCCTGAATCGACTTTGTTTCTGCATCACGATGTGATGGGCGCAGCGCAGGATTTCTGGCGCGAAGCCCTGTCACGCTATCAATTATTGCGCGGCGATCCGGATCGTCCGCTGTTATCTCCCGTGGAAATTTTTCTTCCAGTCGAGGATTTCTTCGCGACGATTAGACCGTTTGCGCGGCTGGAAATGCCTGCGCAGAGCGCGTCTCGACCGCCCACCGGCGTTGTGTCTTTGCCGAAGCTTGAGGTGAACCGTCGCTCACCCGAGCCACTATCACAACTATCTGTTTTTATTGATAATTTTTCTGGCCGCATATTGTTGATTGCGGAGAGTCTGGGGCGCCGTGAAACGATTGCGCAGTTTCTCAATGAACACGGCCTCACGCCGAAGCTGGTCGATAATTTTTCCGCGTTTTTTGCCAGCGACAAAAAACTCTGTCTCTCAGCCGCGCTGTTGTCGCACGGTTTTATTGTCGATGACGAAAATTTCGCACTGATTACCGAAAATGAACTATACGCTACACAGATAAAGCAAAGCCGGCGGCGCGAAGATAAACGCCGCGCCAGCAGCGAAGGTATGCTGCGCGATCTGGCCGAAGTCAAAACCGGCGACGCCGTGGTCCACTCGGAGCACGGCATCGGCCGCTTTATGGGCCTGGTCAACCTTGATCTAGGTGAAGGGGAAACCGAATTTTTGCATCTCGAATACGCCGGCGGCGACAAGCTGTATGTTCCCGTTTCGCAACTTTCCGTAATCAGCCGTTATAGCGGAGCAGCGCCGGAAAACGCGCCGCTGCACAAACTCGGCAGCGGGCAATGGGAAAAGTCGAAGCGCAAAGCGGCGCAACAGGTGCGCGACACCGCAGCGGAACTGCTAAACCTATACGCTCAGCGCGCCGCACGCCAGGGATTTGCCTTCCCCATCAAACAACAGGATTACGAAACGTTCGCGGCGACGTTTGAGTTTGAAGAAACGCCTGACCAGCAAGCCGCGATCGAAGCGGTGATGAAAGACATGCAGTCAGGCAAACCGATGGACCGGTTGATTTGCGGCGACGTCGGCTTCGGCAAGACCGAAGTCGCTTTGCGCGCGGCATTTCTTGCCGTGGATGCGGGCAAGCAGGTGGCCATTCTGGTGCCGACCACGTTGTTGGCCGAACAGCATTTCAATAATTTTTCCGACCGCTTCGCCGATTGGCCGATCAAAATCGCCGAGCTTTCGCGCTTCCGCTCCGCCAAAGAGCAAACTGATTCGCTCAAACTGTTGGCGGAAGGCAAAGTGGACATCGTGATCGGCACGCACAAACTGATTCAGAAAGACGTGAAGTTCAGGAACCTGGGGCTGGTCATCATCGACGAAGAGCACCGATTCGGCGTCCGGCAGAAGGAACAACTGAAGCAATTGCGCGCCGAAGTCGACGTTTTGACCCTCACGGCTACGCCGATTCCGCGCACGCTGGCGATGTCGCTCGAAGGCCTGCGAGATTTTTCCGTAATCGCCACCGCTCCGCAGAAACGCCTGTCGATCAAGACCTTTGTGCATGTGCATTCGCCGGGGCTGGTACGCGAAGCGGTATTGCGCGAGCTCAAGCGCGGCGGGCAGGTTTATTATTTATATAATGAAGTCGAAACCATCCAGAATATTTATGAACGGCTGGTCGAACTGCTGCCGGAAGCGCGAATTCTTGTCGCTCACGGGCAGCTGCGCGAGCGCGAACTCGAGCATGTCATGCGCGAATTCTATCACCAGCGCGCAAACGTCTTATTGTGCTCGACCATTATCGAAACCGGCATCGACATTCCTACCGCCAACACCATAATTATCCATCGCGCCGATCGATTCGGCCTGGCGCAATTGCATCAATTGCGCGGTCGCGTCGGCCGCTCGCACCATCAGGCTTACGCTTATCTGCTCACGCCGCCGGACGAAGTCTTGAGCAGCAGCGCAAAAAAACGTCTTGAAGCGATCCAGATGATGGAAGATCTGGGGGCGGGATTTTATCTCGCCATGCACGATCTGGAAATCCGCGGCGCGGGCGAGGTACTGGGCGATTCGCAAAGCGGCGGCATTCAGGATATCGGTTTTTCGCTTTACACCGACATGCTGGAAACCGCGGTGAAATCGCTCAAGGCCGGCAAGGAACCCGATTTAGCGCAACCGCTCGGGATTACCACGGAAATTAATCTGCATGCGCCTGCCCTTTTGCCGGAGGTATATTGTGGCGATGTGCACGAACGATTGGTGATTTACAAGCGTCTTGCCAACTGCAGCTCGGCAGACGACTTCACCTCGATGCAGGAAGAACTGATCGACCGTTTCGGCCTGCCGCCGGAGCCGACCCAGGTATTATTCGACACGCATCGTCTGCGCATTCTCAGCAAACCGCTCGGCATCACTAAAATCGACGCCAACAGCGACAACATTACCATCCAGTTCATGCCCAAGCCGCCGGTCGAATCGCATCGAATTATTCACCTGATGCAGAGCAAGCGAAATATCAAGCTGGCCGGACAGGACCGCCTGCGCATGAACGTGGCGACGGAAAATGTGCGCGAGCGGGTCAACCACATCAAAACTTTAATCAAGGATTTATCGTGAACCTGATCATCCAGGGCGTCGATGTTTTTACCCAGGACTTGAAGCAACTGGCAAAACTTTCCGGCGCTGGAGGTATAAAAAAGATTTCGGCTGAAGCGTTTCGCCTGACCGATGCCGACCCGACCACGAAGCCGGCGGTCGCGACCCATTGCGAAAATGCCAGCCTCGATTTCGCGTTCGTGCCGCAGAGCCAGCACCTGAAGAATTTCGGCCTGCTGGTAACGGACATGGATTCCACGCTGATCACGATCGAATGCATCGACGAAATCGCCGATATGCTTGGCATCAAAGGACAAGTGGCGGCGATCACGGCGAGCGCGATGCGCGGCGAAATGGATTTCGCCGAAAGTTTGACCCGCCGCGTCGCACTGCTAAGAGGGTTGGATGAGTCGGCGTTGCAGCGGGTTTACGATGAACGCTTGCAGCTCACCCCTGGCGCGGAAAAATTGCTGGCTAAATGCAAAGCGGCCGGCATCAAAACATTGCTGGTGTCCGGTGGCTTCACTTTTTTCACCTCGCGTCTCAAAGCAAAACTGGGGCTCGATTACACCGCGTCCTGCCAGCTGGAAATCAGTGCCGGAAAACTCACCGGGAGACTGGTTGGACCGATTGTCGACGCCCAGGGCAAGGCTGACTGGCTGGAACGCATCCGCAGGGATTTGAAACTGAAAAAGGAAAATGTAATCGGAATCGGGGATGGCGCAAACGATTTGAAAATGCTGGCAGCGTCCGGCGTATCGATTGCGTTTCACGCCAAGCCGGTAGTGCGCGAGCAGGCTACCTATGCGCTGAATTACTCCGGCCTCGATGCTGTTACCTACCTGTTCGATGGAACGGATTGATTATCACTTGTCCTGGTCGTCTTCAATATCGCTATTCATTTGTGCCTGCAACGCCGCCCACCCTTCAGGTCCGAGCTTCTTCAGGGTTTTCATATTCGTCTGGAAAATCTTTTCCGCTTCCGGGAAAGCCTCAACCGCCTTGTCGATACTTTCATCGCGCAGCAGATGCAAAGTGGGATAAGGCGATCGGTTAGTCGCGTTGGTCACGTCCGCAAACTCCGTGTCGGCAAACTGGTATTGCGGGTGAAAGCTCGCCACCTGGATGACGCCGTCATACCCCAGTTCCTCCAGTGCCGCATCGACTACGTCGAGAAAATCATTGTAGTCAAAAAAATCAGTCAACACCTGTGGATGGATCAATAGCGTGGTCTCGACCTGCTCCGGCGCGGCGCCTGCGAGCAAATGCAACTCTTCGCACAATGCGGTCAGCAATTGGTCGGCATCGGTCGCGTCGCTTACGACGTAGCGGATCTGATTTTTGACTTGTACCGCTTTGGCGAACGGACAAAGATTGAGGCCGATAACGGCGCGGTTCACCCAGGCACGGGTTTCAGCGATAACAGTTTTTGAATCAAACGTCATGCGGCAGTCGCGAAATGATTCACGAATAAGTGGCGAGAGCGCAGTGTAGCGCAAGTCTGTTTTGCTTCGCGCAATTTTATCCATAGCGACATAAATGAGATTAGTAACTATTTGATTATATTATTATTTTTTAATTTTTATTGCGGATAATTAACAAGCATAAAAAACCCCGCAGCGCGGGGTTTTTCAATTGATAAAGGACTAAATTTTCAGCGTTGCTGTGTTCCCAGCACTTCAATTTCCACACGACGGTCCGCTTGCAAACACTCGATCAGCGCCTTGGTACGCGTGTCGCCGGAACATTGCGTGGTCAGCGGCTCGGTTTCTCCGCGCGATAATGCCTGGATCAAATTGCTATCGACGCCCTTGCTAACCAGATAGGCGCGAACCGTTTCGGCGCGGCGTTCGGAAAGGCGTTGGTTGTAGTTGTCGCCGCCGAGGCGATCCGCATGGCCGGTCAGCTTAATCATTTCGACGCCGCTCATCGCCTTCATGCGCTCGGCAAGATTATCCAGGCGCGCTTTGCCTTCCGGTCGAAGGTTAGCAAGGTCGTAGCGATCGTAATTGAACAATGCATCAGCCATGAGATTGTAGCGCTCGACCACGACCGTCTGCACGATCGGCGCTGGCGCGGGCGCCTGCAGGACAACCGGCGCCGGCGCGGCCGGAACAACCGCCAGCGGGACCGGCTGCGGCTTTGCGCATTCATCAATCAGCCGTTTTGCCTTGGCGTCGAGATTTTCGGCGATGCTGATGTCAAGCGCTGCATGGCGCCAGCCAAGTTCCAAATCTTCATGGCCGGCATGCACGAGCTGGACTTCCATACAAGCGACCGTCGCCGCAGCGCATTGGAAACCGGGCTGTTGCCTATATGCCTCGGCCTTGGCCCATAAATCATCGCGCAGCTTTTTGCTGCCGGGAATGATGGGGGTCTCGTTACCCAGCGCGATCTTTGCTTCCATGCCGCTGATCAGTTTTTTCGCCTGGTCGAGCGAGCCTTCGACGATGCCGCTGCGGTCGTTGTCGTGGTACTCGTCGAAACCGAAATCGAGCCAGCATTGCGCCTTGGCGTAATGGTAGTCATCGATTTTGCGTGCGCCCGACACATTGAGTTGCTTGAGACGCTCCTGCAGATATGCCAGCCCGCGCTGGTCGGCGCGGACGGCTTCGTCGGTGATGCGATTTTCCTGCAACGTCGGCAGCGTTTGGCTGGCAGTTGCGCCGCGCGTGTCGGGCAAATTGCTCGGGCCGCCCCTGGCGCATCCGCCCAGCAACACTGCCGCGGCAGTCACCGCGACGGCAAGCAGCTTCAGTTCGATCAAATGGTTTGTTTTCATTTCGTTTACCTCTGTCTCAATGGCGGACTATTTTTTCTCATCCGGCTTGGCCACATCTGGAATCAAAGTCTTGTTTACGGACGGATCATTACCGCTGAATAAGCGGTGATCGAATTTGTAACGCAGGCGCAGGAACGGGCCTTTGCTGGTGTAGTTGTCATCTGCCAATCCGGTCGGGCTGTCTTTAAAGCCGATGAAGTTGTAGCCGAGCGACGCCCACAGATTCTGTTGCATCAAATAGCCAAACTCGATACCGGCGGCGTATTCACGCGTACGTGTTTGCAGCCCATCGGCATTCGGATTGTATTTCAGGCTGCCGATCAACCCGATATCGAAACGCTCGCTGAAATCGTACATATAGCGCCCACGCAACCAGTGTTCCAGATAATTGGACTGCTGGCGCGTCCCGTCTGGTTTTGCGAATGTATCCTTGACCCAGCGCGCGGCGTAGCCGCCGTTGAGCAGATGCGGGCGGGACGGATGGTAATCTACATTGGTCGAAAGTTCGTGGACGATTTTCAGCGGCTGCTGGATCGACGGCAAGCTCGAATCGGCGCTTGCGCCGAGGGCCGGATCGTTTTTGAAGTACGAATACTGATAGCGCGACAGCCAGTTAATCCGGTTGGTATCGGTGTCGCGGTAGGCGACGCCAAGCTGCATCCGCTCGTTCACCTGATCCGCCATGGCGGCATGATCGGTGAGACTGTAGATATTTTTGCCGAGGAACGTCCAGTCGCGGTCAAGCTTGCGCGCGAGGCCAAGCGTGGACAACCAGGTCGTGGTCGGATCGATCGGATTTTTGTCGCGCCGCGCTTCAAGCCGCGCAGAGCTTTTCCATAACGGATTCGCCGTGTAATCAAGGCCGAGCGATGCGCCGACAGCCGGATTGCCGTCGCCGTCGATGACACGCAGATATTCGAAGCCGGTTGAAAAGCGCAAACCCTCTGCAATGGTCCATAGATTGCGTACGCCAATAGCCGCTTCGGCATTGCGTTTGTCGATGGAATCGCGCAGGCGATATTCGTTGAATACCTGGCCGTCTTTCATATAGCTGGTATCAATACCGATGACCGCGGCACGCTGGCTGTCTGTTTCATTTTTGATATTTTCGACACGGCCGTAGACACGGCCGCGATCGGAGAAGCGGTAATCGCCGCCAACCGCGAGCAGGCGTTTCTCGTGTACTTTGGTGTCCTGTTCGCCTTCTATATAGGCGCTGGCCTTTCCGCCAGCAGACTGTGTCGTCAATTTTAGCCGCACGCTGTTGAGCTCGCTCTTGTCCGTCAATACTTCGGTTGCCGAGCGCGGCAGAACGTTCGAACCACCAGTCAATCCGATGCCGGCCGATGTGCCCGACGCAGGAGTAATCGGGAGCGTTGGTGTCTGTTCTATCCCGTTCGATTTTGCACGATGCAGGCCAATTTCAAATTTCAGATTTTCGCTGATGCTGCGTTCGATACTGGCCTGAGCGCTATCGAGCTTTCCGGTGGTCAGGCGATCTTCGGTACGCGTGACATTGCCGATTATCCGCGTCTTGTCGTCAATCTTGTACGTGGCATATCCACCCGCTTCGATGCGCGCTGCCAATATGCCGGAACTTGGATTGTCGAAGTCGCCGCCGGATTTGGAAGCATAAAGGCGCGCCTGCAAATCGTCGCCATTATGACGCAACTCGACGCGGGCGGCTTTGCCCGTTTTATCGGCAGATGTAATGGGATCAACCACATTGATTCCGATTCCGGATTGTCCGTTGCTCTGGGCAAACTCGGCAGAAACAAACGTCTTTTCTCCAAGCTTGATCGTCGTGTTCGCACTTTTGAGTTTATATGGCGCCGTCGGGTTACGGTCCTCGACAATGGATCCGCCCACTTCCAATCTCTCGCCGAGTTTCAACTGCGCGTCCGCGCCGCCGACCCAGAAGCGTTCGCCACCCTGGTCTATTTCGTAAGTGACGCGGATAAAATTGGGATTGAGATTTTCGTCAAACGAAGGAATAGGGCGATTGAGCAGGATACGCCCGGTGAATTCTTCCAGCTGGTAGTCGGCAAATCGCGTCAACAATTCCGTCTTCAGAATAATGGCGCGCTGATTGCGATCACGGGTAATTATCTCGACTTTCTCTGAGTTAGTAAGTCCTTGATATTGTTTACTTAAATTATACCATCCGGAAACGCCCCGGGCCGGAAATTCGTCCACGACCTGACGCAGATTGTCTTTCGCGGCGAACACATTCAGCGCCATGTTCTTATTTTCGTAGTGTTCTTTTACACCCGTCAGCGTACGGCTGTAATTGCCAAGCTTGCGACCCTCATTGACCGAGGCAGTCAACAAATCGCCAAACATGAAATAGGATTTCTTGTTGTCGACGCGAACGTAAAAACGACTGGTCGTCTGCGCATCGTAGCCTTTAACCGATGCATCTCCATACACCGGATAGAACTCGTCCGGGTGAATGTCGCGGAAAAAACGGTCGCGCGTCTCTTTGTCCGACTCGTAGGCCATGGTGAGAAGATATTCGCCCTTGACCGCACCCTTGAGGAAAAATGCCGCGCGCAGGCCCGCATCGCCCTTGCCTTCGTTGAACAGGCGTTGGAAGTTGCGCATTTCCTGATCAAACGTATCGCGCGAACGGTTTTGTAATTTGCCCGGGTCGAAACTGCGGAAATTGATAATGCCCTCGATCAATCCGACCGCGATCATCGGACGCAAATCGGGAATAAAACTCAGGCGCCCTTCGACAAATGTCCTGCCGGCGGTGGCGCGCAATGTCGCATCGCCCGGCTCGGCCGGCGCGATCAGGGTGATTTGACCCACACCGTTCTGCACCATGATCTGGTTTCCCTGCTCGACATTTTCGAAATCGAGCCCTTCGGTTCGGTCAATGCGCTTGAAACGGCCCAGACTGGTTTCGACGGTCACTCTGGTCGGCAACATTACTGGCTTGTTGTCTTTGTCGAACAGGCGGACGGTGAGTACGACTGCAGTTTGCCCATCAGCCGGTATACCGTCCCGTTCGATCGCGAGTTCAATCGACTTGACCATCTCTGCACCCGCGTCGCGAGCGATATTCAACGGCATTGTTTCTGCTAACGGGCTGTTCTGGCTGTTAACGGCCCCCGGCGGAATGTCGTTGAACCGACCTGCCTGTTGTAGCGTCAGATTTGAATCCAGTTTCAGCTGAATTCCCTGCGCGGTGTCGGTGTCGGCGGACTGCCCCCACGCGGCATTGGCCAGGGCAATGTAAACGGCGGAGAAACGCAGAATGGTTTTGTTCATTGCGCAGCTCCTGGCGCACGATACCTGGTATCCGGGTTGTCAAGGCGCGGCTGCGGTACCGGCTGATCCGCCTTGTCGCCTCCAGAGCGGAATATTAAACCCGGTTGCTTCGATTTTTCTGTTTGCGGCGCATCAACTTCTCCCAGCGCGCGGCGCGCCTTGACCTGGTCCAACACTTTTTCCGAGCAGGTACCTTCGGCGAAATCAGCGCGATGCATTTCGCCAAACTTAAGGTCGGCAAACTGGCTAACCGGGTCACCGGCATTGCGATTGGTCAGGGTCTTCAGTTTTGCCCCGACCGGCAGCGTGGTCTCGTCGACCAGAATCACGTGGGTCCTGGCGTTCAGCCCGGCAAAGCTATACTTGCCTTCGACATCGGTAATCACATAACTGCCGTCCTGCACATACAAGCGAACGCCCGGGATACCGAGCTCCTGCCTGTTTTGAATACGGTCGTTATTGCACTCGACATAGACCTTGCCAAGGATAATTCCCTTATCACTGAATACGCCGCCAGAAACGATCACGGCTGCCCGTGCTTCGGCCGACTTTACGTTTCCGCTTTGCGCCACAACACGGTTAATTCCATCGCCGCGCGTCGCGCCGACGCCGATTCGAACACGATAAGTCAGCACCGCTTCGCCATTCACTGGCAACGTCGCGATGGTGTAAGTCAATGTGGGGCCGACTCCTCCCGCCGGATCGGCAGCGCTAATCGAAGTGCCTGCGACGGAAATATTACTGGTGCCGATTATGTAGCGGAATCCGGCCGGCAGGCGGTCGGTAACGACCACGCTGGAAAGTGCGGGGCCGGACGCATTTTTCACGCGCACGGTGTAGAGCACGCTATCGCCTTCCTGAGCATTGGTGACGGAAGCCACTTTCTGAATAAACAGCGTGGTCGCAACAGACGGATCGAGAGGGACATGGTTATTCACTACATTCGGGTCGCCAGGCTCCAGCGTCAGCCCAAGGTAATAGATTGTGGCTTCACCTTGCCCAGGCGCGCCCGGCTGGCTCTGCACAGGGAATATCCCGCCCGCACCCAATCCAGTTGGATCAAGCTTGCCGGGTTGTGGCGGTATCAGGGTCGACGGCGAAGCATAGCCAGCAGGCGGCACGACCGAAATGCTGTAGTCCCCAGCTGGGGCGCCTGGCAGCAATATGTATTGATAGAAACCGTTTGCACCGGTGGTTTGCGTCGAGTTACTGAGACCGCCAAGCAAGTGCACTGCTGGATCGAATCCTGCAGGTCCGCCTAGGGTAACCTTGGCACCCGGCACGGGTTGCCGATTTTGCGAGTTATAAACAACACCGCTCGGATCCAACGGCAAGCTTTGCTGCACCGTCGTAATACCCGGATTTAATTGCAGGCCTTCAATGATGCCTCTCGTGGTGTCTCCGTTCGGATTGTTTGGATCCGAAGAAATTGGCTTGCCGTATACAATGCCGGTGGCTGGATCGACGAAGCGCACTTTGTAATAGGTCGTCGTATCCCCAGGTATCGACGGAACAAGGTTGACGATCGTATAGTTACCGCTCGCATCCGTGATAGCGCTGCCTACTACCACGCCATTCGCGTCCAGCACCTCCGCGCGGAAACCCGCAACGCCCAACTCCCCATTATTTAACGTCCGATCGTGGTTAACATCGCGCCAAACATTGCCGGTAATGCCTGCAGTCTTGGGTTGGAAGCCGACCGGCGTCGCCGCGGTCGGTGTCGCTGCTGCCACCACGACGACAGTCTGAGGATCGTTTTTCGTCGTCAACGTCGTATTTACCGGATCCGTCACATTTACCGTTGTATTTCCTGCGGGAACTGCCAATGAGTAATCGCCCGTCGAATTTGTGTTCACGGTCAGCGTTTTGCCGCCGCTGGTCGTTATCACAACCGGAACATTGGGCAGATTTGGTTCTCCCGCATCCTGGCTGCCATTGCCGTTTCTATCCTGAAATACGTGACCCGAAATAATACCCTGCCCCTGGAACCCTACAGGCGTCGTCGCGGTCGGCGTTGTCCCGGCTACTACCGTAACAGTCTGCGGATCGTTTGCCGTTGTGACCAGGTTGCCAATCGGGTC
>JBAVXA010000214.1:0-5000 GCA_049698095.1 Burkholderiales bacterium | reverse complement strand
GGTGTACGCCACCACAGAGCCTGCCGAAGCCTTGTTGCTCGGCGGCTACACGGCGGTGCTCGACGCTGGAAAATTATTACAATACGGCGCGACGGCGGAAGTGTTTCATCGCCCTGCATCCTTGCGTGTGGCGAAAGCTTTCAGCGATCCACCGATGAATATAATAGCGGGCGAATACAACGGCGCGGGAATCGATTTGGCTGGAGCGCTGCAACTGCCTATCGCCTGCCCGAACGTCAACAACCAAAGCGTCACCGTCGGCATCCGCGCCAGCGCGCTCAAGTTGCAAAGCGGCGCGAATGATTATGCGCTGCCGGGCAAAGTCATCCTCGCCGAAATTTCTGGCTCGGATACCTTCGTGCATTTGCAAACCGCGCTGGGCGATCTTGTGGCGCAATTTACCGGCGTGCATTTTTTCGAGTTGGATGCACCGTTGACCGTTTATGTGAATCCGCAGCATTGTTTTGTGTTTGGTCACGACGAAAAATTATTAGTCGCCGCGCAGCGTCGGGGAGCGAATTAAATGGCGCGCATAGAACTCGATCTGGCGCACTCGTATAAACCCAATCCGCACAGCGATGCGGATTACGCCTTGCTGCCGTTGAAAATGACCTTCGATGAAGGTGGCGCGTATGCCTTGCTCGGCCCATCGGGCTGCGGCAAAACGACCTTGCTGAATATCATGTCCGGTTTGGTCGATCCGTCTAAGGGCTCGGTAAAATTTGACGGCGTAGAAGTCAACGGTAAATCGCCGCAGGAGCGCAACATCGCGCAGGTGTTCCAGTTCCCGGTGATTTACGACACCATGACCGTAGCCGAGAATTTGGCGTTTCCTTTGCGTAACCGCGGCGTCATGGCAGCGGCCATAACAAAAAGAGTCGATACGATTGCGCAGTTGCTTGAACTGACCAATGTATTGAATCGCCGCGCGAGTGGATTAACCGCGGACGTGAAACAAAAAATTTCCCTCGGCCGCGGGCTGGTCCGTAGCGATGTGTCGGCGGTATTGTTCGACGAACCGCTGACGGTGATCGACCCGCATCTCAAATGGCAATTGCGGCGTAAACTCAAGCAAATCCATCACGAACTCAAGCTGACTTTGATCTACGTGACACATGATCAAGTCGAAGCGTTGACCTTCGCCGAAAAAGTCGTGGTGATGTCACAAGGCAAAGTATTGCAAACCGATTCGGCGGAAGTTTTATTTGAACGTCCGGCACATACCTTCGTCGGCCATTTCATCGGCTCACCCGGCATGAATTTTCTCGACGCCAGTTGGCATGACGGGCAATTGCAGGTGCAAAATAAACCGGTGTTGCAATCGCTCGACGAATCAAAACGCCAGACGCTCGCGGCTCTGAAAAAGTTCACTCTCGGCATCCGCCCCGAATACGCCCAACCCTGCACAGCCGATACGCCCGGCGCGCTGCAAATCAAAATCGATCGCGCGCAGGATGTCGGTACACATAGCTTGCTCACCGGCAATGTCGGCGAATCATTGTTTCGCGTGCGCCTGCCCGCTGACGCGCACTTGCCTGCCGTCGGTGATGCGATGTGGTTCGAAGTCGTCGGGGCACATACTTGTTTTTACAGCAACGGGGAGTTGGTCGCATGAAGCCGGTCAATCAAAAAGCCTGGTTCCTGATTTTGCCGGTGATTATTTGCGTCGCCTTCTCCGCGATTTTGCCGTTGATGACGATGGTGAATTATTCTGTGCAGGATATTATTTCGCCCGAGCGCCGCGTGTTCGTCGGCACGGAGTGGTTCAGCTCAGTGATGCGCGATGAGGAATTACATTCAGCCTTGTTGCGGCAATTGGGATTCTCATTGAGTGTATTGATAGTCGAAATCCCCCTCGGCATCGCGCTCGCGTTAGCGATGCCCGCGGCGGGTTGGCGCGCGTCGGCAACTTTGGTCTTGATAGCCTTATCGTTATTGATACCGTGGAATGTGGTCGGCACCATCTGGCAGATTTTCGGCCGCAGCGATATTGGTTTATTCGGCGCAGCGTTAACTAAACTGGGCTTTAATTACAGCTACACCGGCAACGCGCTCGACGCATGGCTCACCGTGTTGCTGATGGATGTGTGGCACTGGACGCCGCTGGTGGCGTTGCTGTGTTATGCCGGTCTGCGCGCGATACCTGACGCCTATTAT
Organism: Burkholderiales bacterium; assembly: GCA_049698095.1. Classification (GTDB taxonomy): domain Bacteria; phylum Pseudomonadota; class Gammaproteobacteria; order Burkholderiales; family JBEEJL01; genus JBEEJL01. The sequence goes on along the minus strand of JBAVXA010000214.1, from coordinate 2,843 downwards.
CAGGCGGCGCAAATTGACGGCGCGTCCAAGTTCGCCGTGTTTCGCTATATCCAATTGCCGAAAATGCGCGGGGTGTTAATGATCGCGGTATTGCTACGCTTTATGGACAGCTTCATGATTTACACTGAGCCATTCGTGTTGACTGGCGGTGGGCCGGGTAACTCGACCACTTTCCTGTCGCAATACTTGACGCAAAAAGCCGTCGGCCAATTCGATCTCGGGCCTGCTGCGGCGTTCTCGATTATTTATTTTCTAATTATTTTATTGCTGTGTTTTATTCTGTATAACTGGATGCAGCGCGTTGGTACTTCGGATGCACAAGGAGGCGGTCATGGCTAAAGCGCCTTTTCAAAAACGTTCCGCCTTGTTGGTGCTGTATTTGTTTTTCGCCATCCTGCCGATTTACTGGATGGTGAATATGTCGTTCAAGCCGAACGAAGAAATCCTCAGCACCTTCTCCTTGTGGCCGAAAAATTTCACTTTGAAACATTACGTGACGATTTTCACTGACCCATCATGGTATTCAGGCTATATCAACTCGCTGATTTATGTGGCGATTAACATGACGATTTCTTTGTTGGTCGCGCTGCCTGCTGCTTACGCGTTTTCGCGTTACTCGTTCCTTGGCGACAAGCATGTATTCTTCTGGTTGCTGACCAATCGCATGACGCCGCCAGCGATTTTTCTGCTGCCGTTTTTCCAATTGTATTCCAGTGTCGGCTTGATGGATACGCATATCGCTGTGGCGCTGGCGCATTTGGTATTCAATGTGCCGCTGGCTGTGTGGATACTTGAGGGCTTCATGTCCGGCATTCCGCGCGAGATTGACGAGACGGCGTATATTGATGGCTATAGTTTCCCACGCTTTTTTCTCACTATTTTCGTGCCGCTAATTAAAGCCGGTATCGGCGTCGCCGCATTTTTCTGCTTCATGTTCAGCTGGGTGGAGCTCTTGCTGGCGCGCACACTCACAAGCGTTAATGCCAAACCCATCGTTGCGACCATGACGCGCACAGTGTCGGCGTCCGGCATGGACTGGGGCGTGCTGGCGGCTGCGGGTGTGTTGACTATCGTGCCCGGTGTGATTGTGATCTGGTTTGTGCGCCACTATATCGCCAAAGGCTTCGCGATGGGGCGGGTGTAAATATGGAAGATCATCATGTTTGAGTGGATGGTATGGACCACGCCGGTGGCGATATTTTTTTCCTGCATTGTGCTAATGCTGTTCGGCATGACGCTGTGGGAAATCAAAAGCCCAACCATACTGCGCAAAGGTTGGCTGCCCATTCCAACTACGCGCGGAGATAGGTTATTTATCGGTTTGCTGACGGCGGCATTTGTAAATCTGATCTGGATAGGCATTTCCGGAAAAATGATGGCGCTATTAAAACTCGAAGCTGAACCTTCAGTATGGTTTGGTTTCGTAGCATCAATGATGTTGCTGGCTTTGATTATGCGTAAAGGCTAGTTGAATGCTGCGCTGATAAAAGCGCAAGAAAAAAGTGATGGCTATTTCTTCCCCGAGCTATCGCTTTGTAATTCCATGAGCGGGAGGAGTGAACAAGGAGAGACGAAATGAAAATGAAACTCAAAGCAATCGCCTTCGCCGCCGCCGCTATGGTTTACGGACACGGTGCATGGGCAGGTGAAGCCGAAGCAAAGAAGTGGATCGACGCGGAATTTCAACCATCAACCTTGAGCAAAGACAAGCAGATGGCGGAAATGAAATGGTTTATGGACGCGGCGAAAAAGCTGCAAGCCAAAGGCATTAAAGAAGTGAGCGTGGTATCTGAGACGATTACCACTCACGAGTACGAATCGAAAACGCTGGCCAAAGCATTTGAAGAAATCACCGGCATCAAAGTGAAACACGATTTGATTCAGGAAGGCGACGTAGTGGAGAAGCTGCAAACTTCCATGCAATCGGGCAAATCGATTTACGACGGCTGGATTTCTGATTCTGATTTGATCGGCACGCACTATCGTTACGGTAAAATTTTGCCGCTGTCCGATTACATGAGCGGCTCGGGTAAAGAGTGGACCAATCCCGATCTCGACATCAAGGATTTTATCGGCACCAGTTTCACCACCGCACCGGATGGCAAATTGTACCAATTGCCCGATCAGCAGTTCGCCAACCTGTACTGGTTCCGCGCCGATTTGTTTGCGCGCAAAGATCTGCAGGATAAATTCAAAGCCAAATACGGTTACGATTTAGGCGTCCCGCAAAACTGGTCCGCCTATGAAGACATCGCCGCTTTTTTCACCAACGATGTCAAAACCATCGATGGCAAACCGATCTACGGCCACATGGATTACGGCAAAAAAGATCCGTCGCTCGGCTGGCGTGTCACTGACGCATGGCTGTCGATGGCAGGCACCGCCGACAAAGGCATACCTAACGGTTTGCCGGTAGATGAATGGGGCATCCGCGTAGCAGCGGATAAATGTACGCCGGTCGGCGCATCGGTTTCACGCGGCGGCGCAACCAACTCGCCCGCAGCCGTGTATGCCTTGACCAAGTATGTCGATTGGATGAAAGCCTACGCACCGAAAGAAGCCAGCGGCATGACCTTCGGCGAAGCCGGACCGGTGCCCGCGCAAGGCCAAATCGCGCAGCAGATTTTCTGGTACACCGCGTTCACGGCGGACATGACCAAAGCCGGTTTGCCCGTGGTGAATGCCGACGGCTCGCCCAAGTGGCGCATGGCACCGGGACCGCACGGCCCGTATTGGAAATCCGGCATGCAAAACGGTTATCAGGACGTCGGCTCATGGACCTTCTTCAAAGATCATGACGCCAACAAAACTGCGGCAGCATGGCTGTATGCGCAATTCATTAC
>JBAVXA010000213.1:0-7316 GCA_049698095.1 Burkholderiales bacterium | reverse complement strand
CTGCTGCGGCAGTGGTGTTAATGGAACGTGCGGCGGCGGAGAAAAAAGGCCTCAAGCCGATGGCGCGATTGGTCAGCTACGGTCATTCCGGCGTCGACCCGAAGATCATGGGCATCGGTCCGGTCATCGCCGTGCAGCAGGCCTTGCAGCGCGCCGGACTCAAAGTCAGCGATATCGATGTCATCGAGTCGAATGAAGCTTTTGCCGCGCAAGCGTGCGCCGTGGCCAAGGATTTGGGTTTCGATCCGGCCAAGGTAAACCCCAACGGAGGCGCCATTGCCATGGGCCATCCCATCGGCGCAACCGGTTGCATACTCAGCGTCAAGGCGATTTATGAACTCCATCGCACCGGGAAACGCTATGCACTGGTGACCATGTGCATCGGCGGCGGGCAGGGCATCGCCGCCGTGTACGAAAGGCTGTAATTATCGCAAATCGGCAGACGGTTATTTAACAGCACTCGAATGTCATTCGACGCATGGCTGCTATTCGCGGTCACAGAAGCCTTGTTATGTATTTCGCCCGGACCAGCGGTGATGATGATCATCGCCACTGGCCTGAAGCGCGGCGCTGCCATGTCGATATTTTCCAATCTGGGCATTCTTGCGGGCAACACTGTTTATTTTATCCTCTCCGCGACCAGCCTCGGTGCGCTGTTATTGGCGTCGTATGATATTTTTTTCGCTATCAAGTGGATCGGCGCGGCGTACCTGATTTATTTAGGTGTTTCGACCTGGCTGGAAAAAGAATCGCTAATCGAGCAACCGCCTCAGGAGCAGAAATTGGCGGGTGGTGGACGATTATTCCTCAACGCATTGGCGCTGCAATTGGCGAACCCGAAGACGCTGCTGTTTTTTGTCGCGCTGTTGCCGCAATTTATCGACACCCGGCAACCCGTAGCGTGGCAGATTTTCATCATGGGCGTGACGTCGGTGGTGCTCGAGTTCTTTATTCTGCTGGCGTATGGCTCGCTCGCCGGTAAGGCGTCCGAGTTGGCGCGCCAACCGCGTTACGCGCGCGTAATCAACAAGTTTTGCGGCGGCCTGCTCATCGGCGCGGGCGTCGGCCTCGCCACGCTGCGCAAATAGCAGCGTAGGAACGCAGTTCCGTTGGCCACTCCGCGAACGTATGGACAAAATTCAAAGCGAATAATTGCCGCCATGCCGATTTCCGTTCGCTATGTCCTTGCACTGCTATTCGCGGCACTGCTTGCATGGCAATCCGCCGTTGCCGACAGCGCAAAGCAATCCCCGCCCGCTTTTCTGCTTGCCAACGTCCTTGGCCCCGATGTCGATGTCAGACAGTACCTGGTCAGCGAAAAATACGACGGCGTGCGCGCGGCATGGGACGGGAACAAGCTGTATTATCGCAGCGGTAACGGGGTGAATGCACCGGCGTGGTTCCGTGCCAGACTTCCGGCACAGAAACTCGATGGCGAACTGTGGCTCGGGCGCGGCCGCTTCGAGCAACTGTCCGGCATAATGAAGAAAAATATTCCGGATGACGCGGCATGGCGGCAGGTCAATTACATGGTTTTTGAGTTGCCCGACGAACCGGGCCCGTTCACGCAGCGCTACGCAAAAATCGTCGATTTAATCAAACGCGTAGACTGGCCGCAATTAAAAGCGGTGGAGCAATTGCGCATAGCGGACCGGGGCGAGTTGAAGCGCAAGCTCGATTCGGTGGTGCAGCAAGGCGGCGAGGGGCTGATGCTGCATCTTGCCGATGCGCCTTACATCACCGGCCGTAGCGACGCGCTGCTTAAACTCAAACCCGCGATGGATACCGAAGCGAAAGTGATCGGGCATATTCCGGGCAAAGGCAAATATCACGGCGTGCTCGGCGCGCTGGAAATGGAAACGCCGCAGGGGAAGCGTTTTCGCATCGGCACCGGGTTCAGTGATGAAGTAAGAGAGCATCCGCCTGCAATCGGGGCAATCGTCACATATAAATATAACGGACTGACCAAAAAGGGCGTGCCGCGGTTCGCCAGTTATTTGCGCGTGCGCCAGGAATTCTAATTGGTCGCCAGCATGATCAAGCCGCCCACCATGATCGCGGCTGCAATCAAACGCCGTTTCCCCTGTTTTTCGTTCAGCAACTGCGTCCCCATCAACGCAGCGAACAGGATACTGATCTCCCGTGCCGGCGCAACATAGCTAACCGGTGTAAATACCATCGCGGTAAGCGCCAAAATATAGGATAAGGGGCCGAACACAGCGACTGCGATGGCTTCCCTGCGGTAATTGCGCCAGACGCTTTTCAATCCTGATGCATCGCGCAGAATAAACGGCGCCAGCATGACGGTGCGCCCAAGGTTGCTCGCCCAGTCAAGCACCAGCGGTGGAATCAGCAGTGTCGCAACTGCGTACTTGTCCCACACGGTATAAGAGGCAATGGTCGCACCGGTGAGCAAGGCATAAGCGACAGCAAGACCGTTGCGCGAACCGATTGCGGCAAAATCGATCTTCTTGCGCGGGTCGAACGTCAGCAATAGCACGCCAAGTGCTAACAGAGCCGCGCCGATCAATGCCATAAACGACGGCCGTTCATGCAACAGTAATACGGCGACCAGAATTGTCAGCAGCGGCCCGGAGCCGCGCGCCAACGGATAAACCAGCGACAAATCGCCATAGCGATAACCGCGCGCCAATAGCAGGAAATAGATTGTATGTAACGTGGCAGTACCTGCCATGAAGGCAAGCTGCAGAGCGTTAATGGCGATATGCTGATACCAGATAATCCCGATAGCCAGCGGTGCGTAAATCAGGGTGGTGATACAGGAGCATAGCCAGACGAACGATCCGCCGCCGCCGGCGCGCTTGAGCAGGAAATTCCAGCTGGCGTGCAGAAGCGCGGCGCCAAGCACCAAAATCAATGCATAGGTAGACAATTGAGCTTAATTAATATTTTTTAGCTGCCGGCGGATGGGAGAGGCAAAGTGGCAACATCACTCAAGCACGCATCCGCGCGAGAAAAACGTCAAACAGGCGGGACCTCATACCCGGCGTCTTCAATCGCCTGTTTGAAGCTGGCCGGGTTTGTTTTCGCTTCGTCGTATTCAATTTGTGCCTGTTTCTGATCCAGCGAGACCGAGACGGTTTTCACGCCGCTGATTTTCTGCAAGACGCCGGTCACGCTTCGAACACAGCCGCCGCAGGTCATTCCCTCTACAGGGATGGTGATGGTTTGCATGTCATTCTCCTTTTGCCGACATTGACTATAACAAATCGCCGGGCAAAAAAAAGCCCTGCATCAAGCAGGGCTTCAGTTTGCGCGAAAATCACCGTTAGTTTCGAACGATCTGTCCGTCTACAATTTTGACTTTCTGTCCGACACCGTAATCCGGCGCTGTGGTTGCGCGAATGGTGCGTTGCGTATTGTCGTTCAAGCGAACCACGACGTCGTATGCCGTCACGGCTTTTTTGGCTTTCTCCACCTGGTTACCCGCAACCGCACCGCCTACTGCACCCAGCACGGTTGCCAGGTCGCGTCCACGGCCGCTGCCCACCTGGTGGCCGACAACGCCCCCAGCGACGCCGCCGATTACCGCGCCGACTCCGCTGGCGTCGCCTTGCTGTTGAATGGCATTGATCGCTTCAACCACGCCGCAGTTTGTGCAAACGACAGGCGCCGGAGCAGGTGCTGCTGCGGCAGCCGCTGCTACCTGAACCGGTGCCGTATACGGCTGACCGACGTAGCTATTGTCGGCAACCACAGTCTTCGGCGCGGCTGGTTTCGGCGCCGGTTTCGGCGCAGCTACTTTCGGCGCAGCAGGCTTGGGCGCGGCAGCTTTGGTTTCCGGCGCGACCGGCTGTAATACTTTATCTTCGGCCTTGCTCAGGGCGGCGTCGGCTTTCGGTTCAGGCGACAGTTTCGCGGTATCGACCGACGCCATTACTGGCGTTTCCGCAGGTTTCGCTGCGCTCGGTCCGGCAGCGGATGTCGCGACAGCTTTGCTCGCATCATTTTTCGAGAACGAGCTGGGAATCAGGCCGGTCATGGCGCCGATGCCAATGGCGCTGAATATAGTGATCGCGATGGCGGCGATCACGAAAATCGGATTGGATTTTGGTTTGCTTGTCGTTTCCATGGTGTATCTCCTTTTGAGTCTGGCTGTTTACTGTTTCCGCGACTTACATCGCGTTGCTGATCGCTGCACAATGCTACGATACCCCGCAGTAAACGCTTCCATTAACGGGGTCGTCAACCAATGGTTGACCATTATTTTATAACTAATTGTTTCTTTTAACTATTTTTTTATGAAATTTTATTGCATTGCGGTAAAAATCCGCTATAAAATCAGTTCAGTTCGTGCAATAGAGCGAACCAATTTGGAACGCACTTTACGGTGCTGGCCATGCCTGCCGGTTTCATTGGTGAGACCGGTTAGCCAAAACAAAATTCCCGTCACACATTTACCCAACCAGGAGTCCACATGCATGCAGACCTGAAAAGCTTGATGCCCAGATCCAACATCACTCGCCGTGAGTTTGTCGTAACCGTGCTTGCCAGTGGTTTTGCATTATCGACGCAACCGGTCGCAGCGCAAACCATCACCACATCGAGCGATGGCCTCACCGCAGGCGAAGTGAAAATTCCCGCAAAGGGCGGCGACATGCCCGCTTATCGCGCCATGCCCGCCAGCGGCGACAAGTTTCCGGTCGTGCTGGTGGTACAGGAAATTTTCGGCGTGCATGAGCACATCAAAGATGTCTGCCGCCGCCTGGCCAAACAAGGGTACATGGCGATCGCGCCGGAGCTGTATGCGCGCCAGGGCGATGTTGCGGCGATCAAGGACATGAACGAAATCGTTTTCAAGGTCGTGTCCAAAGTGCCGGACCAGCAGGTGCTGGAAGATCTGGATGCATCCGTGGCATGGGCGAAAGCGTCGGGCAAAGCCGATGCGGCGCGTCTCGCGATTACCGGTTTCTGCTGGGGCGGACGCATCACCTGGCTTTATGCAGCGCATAATCCCAACGTCAAGACCGGCGCGGCGTGGTATGGCAGATTGGTTGGTGCAGCAAGCGAACTCAACCCCAAACATCCGATCGACATTGCGGCAACGCTGAAGGCGCCGGTGCTCGGTTTGTACGGCGGCGCCGATCAAGGCATCCCGCTCGAGTCGGTAGAAAAAATGCGCGCCGAATTAAAATCCGGCGCCAGCCAATCGGAGATTATTGTGTATCCCGATACGCCGCACGCATTTAACGCCGACTACCGACCCAGCTATCGCAAAGAGCAGGCGGAAGATGCCTGGAAAAAGATGCTCGCGTGGTTCGGGAAAAACGGTGTTTAATGGAATGACGGTTGTATGTCTGCCGGAAATTTATGCAAATGCATGGCCCGAGGACCAAACGCCCCTAATTGCTAACCAGATTCAGACGTATGCATGAATGAATCGGTGGCCGAGCAAATATCTGAAAAATGGGAGCAACTTGAGCGTTTGCCCTGTGTAGTTAGTTGCACGCCAGAACCGTTAATCTTTGATATCTCCAACTAACTGCTGTACATTGTCGATTAAGAGTTACTTCATTCGACATTAATAAGAAATCACAAGCCGTCACCAATTTTTCATCAAGAAATAGGTTATTTCATTTGATTCGAAAATTACTCCGTCCCATCGATGGCTCCTCTGCTATGTCTAAGCAATGGGAGAATTTCCTTCTGGCATTAATCTTTATTTTTGCTGCATTTTCCTGTTATGCACATTTGGTTCGTCATCATTCACCCGAAATTCGGGCAGATTCGCCATCTGCAATCGCCGACGGCTTGATTCGCGGAGAGGGGTATGTTTCCTGCGCTTCGAATTACTTCCCTTTTTGCGGGCCCCAAAATCAGCAAACAGCAATTCGTGAGCCAGTTCCAGTGCTGATCTTTGCACTTGGAAAAATATTGCTTCCAAATCTCGAGTCAGGCACTCTAATAGAATTGGCATTTTATCTGTGCACGGCATGGATGATTTTCCTTCTTCTGAGGCGGTTTAATCGTTCAACTGCATTGATTGCCGTATTATTATGGATTACCTCGGTTCCGGTGCAAAAAATTATTGGCGAAAATTCCGGCGAGATCGGTTCGGCATTTTGGTTTACCACTGGCATACTGTTTTTTCAAAAGGGGCGCGAAGATTCCGAAAATTTGCGGCATTGGATTGCTGCAGGATTTTTTTTCGGGTTGGCGGCGATGTCCCGCTCCGTCAGCTTCGGATTAGCTTTTGGACTATGCGTTGGGCTGTTGCTTGAGCGGACCTTGGTATGGCGAATTCCATTTTTCCTTCGTATTAAACCGGTATTAATATTGGCCGCGACGTTGTTGATGGTTATGTCGCCCTGGGTTATTAGAAATCAATTGGTATTTGGTTCGCCTGTATTAGGCAGCACATTGACTGGTTATAACATCTTCAGGCATAACTCAATTCTGGAGGAGAAAACCCTTCTACCACGTTATGTCGGGCCGGTTGAAGCGCAAATAATGCTTGATAAATTTCTTGAACATGTTCCGCAGACGAGAAAATACAATGAAGTCGAAACACAATCCATCTTGATGAAAGAGGGTATTCGAGTAATTTCCGAGAATCCGTTTCGCTATTTTGTGCTTTCGGCATATCGCTTTTTGCCGCTTTGGTTTGATTTCGGAGTACGCGAAACTTACGTTATAAATCCCAGCGCGCTTGACGGAATGATGGTGATGCAACAATTGCTGCTCATTATTACTGGATTGATCGGGGCATTTCAATTAAGGCAATCAGTTTGGCCGCTAACCTTAAGTGCAATATTGTGCTCGCTGGCCTATATGGCAATCGCGTCGCAAATACGCTATTTGGTAAACATAATGCCTTTGGTCGCCGGTTTATCTGCAATTGGAATTAGCCGCATTGGCACATTCTTTTTGGAACGCCGCGGCGCACAATCGTTTTGACCTATTTTGACTGATTCAGCCCCCTTGTTCTGCTGGATCCAATCCGACATAAATCGCATTTTGTTTGTTTTATCGAATAAATCGACTCTCAGGAACCGATTCCTTCTAAATATATTCGCGCTCGCGTATCCACTTGGTCGCGATCCATTTTTCCCCCTCAATCACCGGCGCGCCGCCGTGCAGCGTGTCCGGGTCGACTTGCCCGAGCGAATTAAAATAGGAAAAATACAGCGCCGCGCCTTTTTTCGGGTACACGCTTAAATTTATTTTCGGCAGAATGGTCGCGCCGCCGGCAGTGACGTTATTGAGATACATGATGACGGTAATGATGCGCTGGCCGCCGCGGGCATTGTGCTCGCGTCCGCCTTCGGTGTCGGGAAAATAATCGAAATGCGGAC
>JBAVXA010000212.1:0-3522 GCA_049698095.1 Burkholderiales bacterium | reverse complement strand
GGTCTATGTCGATGACGCGACCAGCCGGATTATGGCGCTGCATTTCACCCAGAGTGAATCCACCTTCAGCTATTTTGCCGCGACGCGTGCTTACCTGGAGCGACATGGCAAACCGGTTGCATTCTACAGTGACAAGCACAGTGTCTTCCGGGTGAACAAGAAGCACGCCACCAGCGGCGATGGCCACACGCAATTCGGTCGCGCTTTGTTTGAATTGAATGTTGAGGGCATTTGCGCCAATTCGAGCCAAGCCAAGGGACGGGTGGAACGAACCCACCTGACCCTGCAAGACAGACTGGTCAAGGAAATGCGCCTGCGCGACATCAGCTCGATCCAGGACGCCAATCAATACGCGCCAGCGTTCATTAAGGACTACAACCAACGCTTTGCCAAACCGCCCCTGCATCCGCATGACGCCCACCGGCCCATGCGCACGGACGAGAACCTCGAGTTGATCTTCACCTGGCGCGAGCCGCGCTGCGTGTCAAAAAGCCTGACGCTACAATATAATAAAATCCTGTATCTGTTGATCGACACGCCGGCGACACGTCGTTTGGCGGGTTGCTATATTGACGTCTATCACTACCCCGATGGTCGCATCGAGCCGAGAGCGGAAGGAATAGCCCTGCCCTACTCCACCTATGACCGATTATCCGTCATCGACCAGGGCGCGATTGTGGACAACAAGCGCTTGGGGCATGTGTTGCAAATCGCGCAGTATGTGCAAGACAAACGCGATGATCGACGCTCACAGTCGGCACCCGCCTGCAATGGTGAACCGAGCAAGCGCGGTCGGCCGCCGGGGAAGAAGGCACCGCGTGCATTGAACGAAACGGATTTGCATGAAGCGATACACCAAGCAAAGCGCACGACGGTTGGCTAAAAGAGATCCGCGCTGGGCCAATTTTTGCCTTTTCCTCTGCAGATTGATCACAGGCATTCAAACAGGCCACAAAAGATTATGGCGGACATTTCAACTTAGCTGGCGGACGGACATCTGAAAACAGCCTTGACAAATATCAATATAATCAAGACGTTACAATATTTCGAATTCCTATGATTATTGCTGTGATGCGGTTAAATGATCGCGCAGCGTCAGTTGCCGATCTCGATGATCTGATTCAGCGTATCGCACGCCAGCGCGAAGGCCTCGTCAGGCAAGCGTTTCCAAGGATGCGGTTTCGCGTCCCGCGCCCGCCAATCGAATGACTTCGGCTGGTGACCCAGGATATAACTCACCTTCCCTTTGGGGCCGGTGAATTTTATCGCGAAGGGATTGGTTTCATTAAACGCCGCTGTAGTCATCGGCAAACCGATCACGATGCCGGTGCGCTGGTTGAATGATAGTGGAGACAGCACCAGCAACGGATGAATGTCTTTCATTTCCCTACCCGCTTGGGGATTGCAGTTGATCCAGATAATGTCACGCCGATCGGGAGACCAAACCTTGCGGGTTGCCATCAAAACACTTCTTTGCCGGCCAGCCCCGTTACCATGGCTTCCCCACCATACTGTTCGGGATCGAACATGGCCAGTTTCTGCGCTAGCGTGAGACGACGCTCGCCCAAGGCCACTACCATCACCGCCGCATCCTGCGCCGACACTTCTACCGGCTGGCCGACCTTGAAACCAGCGGACTTGGCGACCGCAGATGGAATGCGTACTGCCAGGCTATTGCCCCACTGCTGAAGCGTTAAGGTTGCGGTTTTTGTCATGATAAAACTCCTATGTATAAACGAGTATATACATTTGGACAGACATGTCAAGGACATCAACTTACACGCCAAATTATTGACGTTCTGTCGCCCTCCTCTGATGCTCAAAAACACTATGCACGACCACAGTTATATGCATCAAATGGTCGAATTCCCATGCTTGGCCCTGTTGCTCGATAGATACCAATTTACCTGAACTCAGCAAAGTGAACCCCCAATAAAAATTGGCATGTGCTTAAAATCACAGACGAGAAAATGCAATACTGGTAGCCTTAACTTATTAATAAAATACCAGAGCCTTTGATGAGAAATAGTGCATTGCGTTTGTTGTGGACAACCCTGTTGTGCGTTTTCACAACTGGCGCTGCTCAGGCAGACATAACGGGCCGGGTGGTGAGCATCAGTGACGGCGATACCGTTACCGTCATGACAGAAAACTATGTTCCCCACAAAATCCGCTTGAGCGGCATCGACGCACCCGAAAAAGGCCAAGCATTCGGCCAACGCTCGAAACAGAACCTATCCGATTTGATATACAACAAGGCCGTCAGGGTTGAAGAACGCACTACCGACCGCTATGGCCGCATCGTCGGTTTAATTTGGCTGGACGACAAAGATATTTGTTTGCAGCAAATTGTAGATGGTTACGCCTGGCACTTTAAAAAATATCAAAAGTCGCAACCGCAAACAGAACGCATCTTGTACAGCCAAACCGAAATCCAAGCCAGAGAAGCCAAAAAAGGACTGTGGCTTGACGCCGATCCGATACCGCCGGGAGATTGGCGCAAAGGCCGAAAAGAATAACGCGCTGCAAAATCGTAACAAGCGGAAATGGGTTCGCTTCAACGGATAAAATAAATCCAGAATCAAGGGCTTATAAAATACCAACTGCGCCCAATTTTGAAACAAAAATAAGCTGCGTATAATGTCGTAACAGCCAGATACCTTTGCTCTCACAAAGACGCTAAGGCTGACATACTGTTGTTACCGCCATGCGTCCCGAACCGTTTACTTTGCCCCACATTTACGCCTACGAGCTTAAAGCCAGCGTGCAAGCGGGCTTCCCCTCGCCCGCTGAAGACCACATCGGCAAGCGCATCGATGTACTTAAAAAACTCATCCGACACCCACAAGCGACGATACAAATGACGGTATCGGGTGAATCCATGCGCGACGAAGGGATATTCGACGGCGACATCGTATTGATAGACCGCGCCATTACCCCGCGTAATGGGCATATCGTCGTTGCCGTGGTGGACGGTGAGTTCGTGATCAAAAAGCTGGTGATCCGCGCCGGTCAAATGAAACTCAAGGCGGGCAATCCGACCTTTGCCGATATCATCCCCAAAGACGGCCAAACGATTACCATCTTCGGTGTCGTGTTGACGGCGTTCAAAATATTTCCGGTGTGATGCGCCATGTTTGCCTTGGTCGATGGAAATAATTTTTATGTGTCGTGCGAGCGGATTTTTCGTCCCAGCTTAAACGGCAAGCCGGTCATCGTGTTATCCAATAATGACGGTTGCGCCATTGCGCGCAGCAATGAAGCCAAAGCCCTAGGCGTAAAGATGGGACACCCGTGGTTCCAGATACGCCACTTGCAGGAATCACACGGCTTGGTGGCGCTATCCGCTAACTTTGAACTCTACGGCGACATCAGCGACCGCGTGGCCAGCATCATTGCCGGGTTCGGTCCGGCGCAGGAAATTTATTCCATTGATGAAAGTTTTGTGGATCTGACCGGCGTGCGCGGTGATTTGACCGAACGCGGGCGCAAGCTACGGGCGCGCATCTTGCAATGGGTGGG
>JBAVXA010000211.1:0-26172 GCA_049698095.1 Burkholderiales bacterium | reverse complement strand
TTTCGCTGGTCACGCCGGTTTGCTTGTATTGGTTGATGGTTTTGACCAGCAAATCTTTCGGCGCGACAACCTCCGCACGCAGAAAGCGAAATCGCTCGACGATAATCGCAAAGGAAATAATCGACGCAATGATAAGAGTCCAGATCGGCCAGCCGGCCGCTTCAATAATAGAAAGCAAGGTGAGTCTCCAAAGCGGGATGCATGACGGCTGCAACAGACGAGCAATGCCCGACACTTTAGCCGCTGCAGTGATTTTCGACAAGCAGGCACTTCATTGGCCGTGCGTGCAGAGCGCAATTCGCGTTGTATCGATGGATTCAAATTTTTTTCCGTTTGGCAAGTTTTTTTCGCAATAAAATCATCCACAATCTCTGTGGATAAAGTTGTGGTTAAGCTCGGGGCGGCAGATATAAACCCTCTTGCCGAAAGACTTTTTTCTTCTTTGCTCAAAAAAGCATCTGTTTACTTTTATTAATATAATCAATTAGTTAAAGTGATATCGATTTCACACGATTATTTATTTTTCGAACCCACTTGACAGGCCTGCCAGATGTTGCGCCAGTGGATGAAATTCATCCGGTTAGTGACGAAAATCCCATTTCAATGAGTGAATAAGCGCGCATAAAAAAGCCCGAAAGTACCCGCTTTTCATTGTGCTACCATGAACTTATGCTTTTCCCCGAGACGCAAAACTCCGCTACGCCACAAGCTTCCGTGATATCGGTAAGCGAGCTCAATCGCCAGATCAAACAGCTGATCGAGCAGCGTTTTGCCTTGCAGTGGGTAAGCGGCGAAATCTCAAATTTGACCCGCGCCGCGTCCGGCCACTGGTATTTTTCGCTCAAGGATTCGGCCGCCCAAGTGCGCTGCGTCATGTTCCGTCACAAGAATATCCTGCTCGACTGGGTGCCGACGGAAGGCGTACAGGTTGAAGTACGTGCACTGGCGACCTTATACGAAGCACGCGGGGAATTCCAACTCACGGTGGAAAATATGCGTCGCGCCGGATTGGGGGCGCTGTATGAAGCCTATGAAAAACTCAAGGCTAAACTCAATGCGGAAGGCCTGTTTGATCCGGCGCGCAAAAAGCCGCTGCCGCAACTGCCGAAGCAAATCGGCATCGTGACGTCAACCGCCACCGCCGCGTTGCGCGATGTCTTGACGACACTGGCGCGGCGCATGCCGAATATTCCGCTCGTGATTTATCCGACGCCGGTGCAGGGGGAAGGTGCGGCGGAAGAAATCGCCGCGGCCATTTATGCCGCCAACACCCGCAGCGAATGCGATGTATTGATCTTGTGTCGCGGTGGCGGCAGTATCGAAGACCTGTGGCAATTCAATGATGAAAGAGTCGCGCGCGCGATCGCCCACTCGCACATCCCGATTGTCTGCGGCGTCGGCCACGAAACCGATTTCACCATTGCCGATTTTGTCGCCGACCTGCGTGCGCCGACGCCGACCGCGGCGGCAGAAATGGTCGCGCCCAGCGGCGAAGACCTGCGCCGCCATCTCGCTCAATTGCGCGCGCGCGCCAACCGGCAAATGCAAACGCGGCTCGAAACCAACATGCAGACGCTGGACAACCTGTCGCGCCTGCTGCTCTCGCCCGCGCAAAGACTGCAACGCGACAGGACGCAGCTGACTCAATGGCAGACGCGCCTGCGTCAGGCGATGCAAAGAATTTCAGAAACGCAGCATGTGAGATCGCAACAATTTAGAAGCCAATTGCTCAACGCAAAACCCTCGTTGGATTTATTGGCAGCGGGTCAGCAACAACTGGCACAACGCCTGCGCCGCAGCCAAATCAACTTAATGCAACAGCGCCAGACCGATTTGAAATCGCTCAAGTTACAATTAGCGCAATTGAACCCGCAAGCCGTATTAGAGCGCGGCTATAGCTTGGTACACAACGCCAAAGGCGATATTGTGCGCTCGGCGAAAAGTGTGAAGCTGAAAGAAATTGTTCGTATTACGTTTGCCGATGGAATTGCTGGTGCCGAAATTACACAAAAGAACTAAATCGCTTTTTAATCAAGGAGAAAATCATGCCGCAAAATAATGAAGGTGTTTACAAAATAGTCGAGCTGGTGGGGGTGAGTCCGGTTTCATGGGAAGCTGCAGCAAAAAACGCCGTGGAAACGGCATCCAAATCGCTGCGTGATCTGCGTGTTGCCGAGGTTATGAAACTGGATATGAAGGTTGAAAACGGCACAGTCGTGGCGTTTCGCGCACGCGTATCGCTATCATTCAAGGTTGAGACGCTGAACTGACATTGTTTCTTTGGCGTCATGAGCGATTGCGGGGAATCCGCCGATCCGCGCGTCGCCCGGAAAACCAACGGCTAATCGTTCGCTGTTGCTCATGTAGACAAGCCCGCTGCCCGGTCGGGACCGGTAAGCGGCGTAATTTTCAGCTTCTGCTGAATATGTTGATGTAACTTATTTGCCAGCGCGTAATCAAGGCAGTCAAACTGCGTCACACCCTCCATCGAACGCAACCAGGTTAACTGTCGCTTGGCTAACTGTCGTGTCGCAATAATGCCTTTATTACGCATTTCTTCTTGCGTGATTTCTCCATCCAAATATTTCCACGCTTGCCGATAACCAACACAACGCATCGAAGGCATGGCTGGATCTAGATCAAATTGCTGTCGGAGATTTTTCACTTCTTCCACCAAGCCCGCTTTCAGCATTGCATCGAAACGCGCCGCAATTCTCTCGTGCAGAATTTTTCTGTCGCTCGGTACCAGAGCAGTTTTAATAAACCGATAAGGCAACGGGGTGGTGTCGGCGTTGCCTATTTGTAAAGTCATTGTCTCGCCACTAAGCAGGCAGATTTCCAAAGCGCGCTGAATACGCTGCGCGTCCATCGGTTTAAGGCGCGCGGCAGTTTCTGGGTCGAGCTTGGCCAGCTCTGCGTGCATGGCGGGCCAGCCGACTTTTTTGGCGCGTTCATCGAGTTCCGCGCGTAACTCGGCGTCGGCTTGCGGCAGGTTGCTCAAGCCCTCTAATAAGGCTTTGAAATACAGCATGGTGCCGCCAACTAACAGTGGGATATTTCCGCGCGCGGTGATGTCGCCCATTACGCTCAAGGCGTCTTTGCGGAATTGCGCGGCGGAATAACTTTGCGTCGGGTCTATGAGATTGATTAAATGATGCGGCGCTTTTTCGAGAACAGCGGCGTCCGGTTTGGCCGTACCGATGTTCATCTGGCGGTACACCAAGGCAGAATCAACGCTGACAATTTCGCATGAAAAATGCTGCGCCAGATCCACCGCGACGCCGGTTTTGCCACTGGCGGTCGGGCCCATTAACAAAATGGCAAACGGAAATGGCGCGTCGCCCATCGCGCTTATTGACCGCGCATGAACATTTTGTCGAGTTCGGCCAGGGTGACCTGGAACCAGGTCGGGCGGCCGTGATTGCATTGGCCGGAACGTTCAGTCGTTTCCATTTCGCGCAGCAGCGCATTCATCTCCGGAATGGTGAGCATGCGGTTAGCGCGCACGGCAGTGTGGCAGGCAAGTGTCGACAGCAATTCGTTTTGCCGCTCGGTCAGCACGCGTGTCGCTCCGCCTTCGTTAATATCGGCGAGCACGTCGCGAGCGAGCGAGATGGCGTCCGCGTCCTGCAACAAACTCGGCACAGCACGCACGGCGAGCGACGTCGGCGACAGCGCGGCGATGTCGAAACCCAGAATTGCCAGAGTGTCGGCATGTTCTTCGGCACATGCCACTTCCAGGGCGCTTGCATTAAACGACACCGGGATCAGCAGCGGTTGCGATGCAATGGATTTCTGTTCCAGCGCGGCTTTGAGTTTTTCGTACACCACACGCTCGTGGGCTGCGTGCATATCGACGATAATCAGGCCGTGGCGGTTTTGCGCAAGAATATAAATGCCGAGCAACTGCGCGAGGGCAAAACCCAATGCCTGCGCGTCCTGGCGCGAGGCGATTGTTTCAATTTCGCCTTCTGCGCGCCCCCCCGCAAATTCTTTAACTAATTGATTATTATATTCTTTTTTACCGAACAAAGTTTCATAAAATGGGCGCGGCTCGGCCGCATGGAACGATGTTTGTTGCGCACCGGAAAAGAAATGTTGCGCCGGGTTGAGCGCGGAATATTTTTCGCCTATAACGGCCTCCGCGCGCACAAACCCATTGGGCTCGTTCACGCCGACCATGCCGGTCTGGACCGGCTTGGCCAATGCTTTATTCAATGCATGAAAAACAAACTGATGCGCCGCGCGCCCGTCGCGGAAACGCACTTCAGTTTTGGTTGGATGCACGTTCGCGTCGACCAGCGCGGGGTCAATCTGTAAAAACAAAACGTAGGCGGGATGGCGCAAATGGTGCAAAACATCCTGGTATGCCTGGCGAATCGCATGGGATAAGAGCTTGTCGCGTACGAAGCGCCCATTAACGTAAAAATATTGCCTATCGCGGCTGGACCGTGCTGCCGCGGGTCGCCCGGCTACGCCGGACAGGCGCAGGCCCGCGGCGCTGACGTCGATAATTTCCGCTTCGCGCGCAAAATCCTCGCCGAGAATTGCTGCGACGCGCGCAACCGGATCCTGCTGCGGCAGGCGCCATGAAATGCGGCCGTTGTGCGTCAATGTCATGGCCACGTCGGCGCGGCTTAACGCGATGCGCTTGAACGCCTCGTCGCTGTGAGCGAATTCTGTCGCCTCGGATTTCAGAAATTTTCGTCGCGCTGGCGTATTGAAAAACAGATCGCGCACGTCTACTTGCGTTCCGTGCGCCAGTGCCGTGGGTTGGATGTCCGACTGAGCGCCGCCGGCGACTTCGATCTTCCAGGCATGCTTGTCGTCGGCGCGCCGGCTCGACAGCGACAAATGCGATACGGCGCCGACACTTGCCAAGGCCTCCCCGCGAAAACCGAGGCTGGCGACCGATTCGAGATCCTGTAAAGTGGCAATTTTGCTCGTGGCATGGCGCGCCAGAGCCATCGGCAAGTCCTCACGCGCAATGCCCGCGCCATCATCTGTCACGCTCAGGCGATTCATACCGCCGGCCTCCAGTTGTACCGCGACGGAATGGGAATTGGCATCGAGACTGTTTTCCAAAAGCTCTTTCAGCGCGGCTGCAGGTCGCTCAACCACTTCGCCAGCAGCGATCTGGTTTATGAGTAAATCCGGCAATAGTTGGATGGAAGACATCGGTTAAATGACCAGAACAATACAGCATTATATCTGCTCCGCAACGCGGGAAAAAATACCTATGTGGGAAAAGCTGACATGCAGCGGGAAATTGCATGAAAAGTCCCCGGCAGGTAACCCGCATACGGGAAAAATACCGCATTTCCCTACCTATCATTCTGGGTTCGGCGTGCTAGTCTGGTAGCAGCGGAGGTGGTTGGCCGCACTTACCCAACCCGAAAATCTTGCGCGTATGGCAATTGCAAATTTAATTCCTACCCTTTCTCCAGTAAGCCGCGTGATGCAAAGCAGCACCACGGAGAGCGAGCTGGTCTATGCTGAGCAGGTGCGTCTGCTCTATCGCCTTTCGCTGGTTGGTTATCTGGCGACCCTGATGGTTGCACTCGCGCTAGG
Organism: Burkholderiales bacterium; assembly: GCA_049698095.1. Lineage (GTDB taxonomy): Bacteria > Pseudomonadota > Gammaproteobacteria > Burkholderiales > JBEEJL01 > JBEEJL01. The sequence continues at coordinate 20,601 of JBAVXA010000211.1, read as the reverse complement.
CGCCGTTTTGTGGAACGAACTTTCACCACGCCCACAGCTATTTGCCTGGCTGACGTTTATTTCAATGCTGACCATTGCTCGCTACGGGCTGTATAAAGCGTATATGAGCGTCAAGCCCGGCGTGGCGCAGGCGCCGCGCTGGGGCAACTGGTTTGTGGTCGGCACCGGCCTGATGGGATTCGGTTGGGCCGTTGTCGGTACGCTGCTTTTCCCTTTTGGCAATTTGTTCAATGAAATGAGCGTTATCATGCTGGTGGCATTGCTCACCACGGGCGCGCTGGCCGAACACGCGCCCTATCGTCCAGCATTTATTTCCTATGTTGTACCGGCGCTGGTTCCGCTGGCCATCCAATTGTTGCTGTTACGCGACCACAACCACGTACTGCTCGGCCTGGTATTGCTGTCCCTTGTCGGACTATTATTATTCATCCATTCTCGCGCTAACGCCGGTGTCATCGATGCTCTCACCACGCGCTTCCGGAACCTGTCGCTGGCATCGAACCTGGAAACCGAGCGCCAGCAATCGCACGAAGCAATCATCGCGCTCGAAGCGGAAACCATGGGGCGCCTGCGGGCCGAATCGCAGGCTCTGGTTGCCAACAGAAAACTCTTACTTCACCTGCAACACTCGCCACTCGGCGCAGCCGACTTGGATATGAATTTTTGCGTCACCAACTGGAACAAGGCGGCGGAAACTATTTTCGGCTATCGGCGTGACGAAATGCTCGGTCACCATGCCGCCGAGTTGGTTGCCGCCGACGGACGCGCCGCGATGAAAGCACTTTGGGAGAATCTCGCCGCACATCCTGACGGTACGCATGCAACCGCCAATAATGTGACCAAAGACGGCCGCACCATCGTCTGCGATTGGTTTGCCGCGCCCATTTATGACGCAAACCACAAAATGGCTGGTGTGACCGCCATCATCAACGATATCACCCAGCGAACCTATGCAGACAAGGTCACGCATTACCAGGCGAATCACGATTCGCTTACCGGTCTGCCGAACCGACGCATGATGCAGGAACGGCTGGCGCAGTCGATTGCGCAGGCGAAGCGCGCGCAGCGCCATGTCGCCGTGCTGTATGTCGATCTCGACCGTTTCAAGCTGATTAACGACACGCTGGGCCACGAAGCGGGCGACTATGTGCTGCGCACAGTGGCACAGCGTCTCACCGATGCAGTTCGCGAAGAAGACACGGTTTCGCGCGAAGGCGGTGACGAATTCATCGTCACCTTACCGAACCTTGAAAATCCCGATCACGCACGAATCGTCGCCGGAAAAATTCTCAAGGCATTGGCGGCGCCGTTCGAAATCGGCGAACATAGCTTTAATATTTCCGCCAGTATCGGCGTCAGCTTTTTCCCGGACAATGCGGAAGACGCGGCCACCCTGATGCGCCACGCGGACACGGCAATGTACAAAGCCAAGGAGGCCGGCCGCAACACAATGCGCTTCTTCAGCCAGGAACTGGAACAAATGCTGTCGCGCCGCCTTGACCTGGAAACCAGCCTGCGCAGCGCCATCGACAGGCAGGAGTTCTCCCTGCAATACCAGCCCCAGGTCGAAATGGCGTCCGGTCGGATTCGCAGCATGGAAGCGCTGCTGCGCTGGAAAAACCCGACAGGCGAGGAGGAAATTTATCCGCGTCAGTTTATTTCCGTACTGGAGGAAATGGGACTCATCGCACCGGTTGGCGAATGGGTGATTCGACAAGCCTGCGCACAAGCGAAGCAATGGGAAATGGCCGGGCATCGCGATTTGATCATGTGCGTCAATTTGTCTGCACGCCAGTTGCTTTCGCGCAATCTCACCTCCCTGGTGCGGGAAGTGCTTCAGGAATGCGCGCTCGACGCGTCGCGCCTGGAACTGGAAATTACCGAGAGCACGGCCATGCGGAACCCGGAACTCACAGCGGAAATTCTCAGCGAACTGCGCGAACTGGGCGTCGGTCTGGCACTGGATCAGTTCGGCATCGGCCATTCGTCGCTGAGCGAGCTCAAGCGATTTCCGGTAGGCAGTTTGAAAATCGCGCGTAATTTTATTGATGGCATCCCTGGCGACAAGGAAGACTGCACCATCACCGAGACAGTGATCGCCATGGCCAAACGCCTGAGTTTGCGCATTGTCGCGGTCGGCGTCGAGACCGAGGCGCAGATGAATTTTCTGCGCGCCAACCAATGTGACGCTGCACAGGGCTTTATCATCAGCAAACCGTTAAGCGACGCCGACGCAAGTTCGCTGCTGCGTGCAAGTCCTGGATCCCACGCGAAAATCCTACCTTTGAAGAACAAAAAAGGCGCTTGACGCGCCTTCTCAAAAATAAATAATTTCAATATAAACAAATAGTTAGAGTTAATCCCGCATGGTCACCTTGGTACGGATCAGTGGCGGGTTCCTGGCGAAATAACGCTTGATTCCGCTGAAAATGGCGTTGGCGATTTTTTCCTGATAACCGTCGTCGTTCAATCTCGCCTCTTCCTCCGGGTTGGAAATAAAGGCAGTCTCCACTAGGATTGACGGAATATCCGGCGATTTCAGTACTGCGAATTCCGCCTGCTCGACTTTGTGGCTGTGCAGTTTGTTGATTCCGCCCATACCCTCCAGCACTTCCTTGGCCAATTTCAAACTGTCGTTGATGGTGGCGGTCTGCGACAAATCGAGCAGCGTCCTCGCAAGATAAGGATCGCGCACGGCAAGATTCACCCCGCCGATCAGGTCGGAGGCATTTTCGCGCTGCGCCAGCAATCGCGCCGCGGTCGAGGTAGCGCCACGCTCGGATAACGCAAATACTGAAGAGCCGCGCGCATCGGGACTGACAAATGCGTCGGCGTGAATTGACACGAATAAGTCCGCATGGGCTTTGCGTGCCTTGATGGTGCGCGTTTGCAGCGGAATAAAATAATCTCCGTCACGAATCAACAGGCCGCGCATTTCCGGATGCTGATCGATCCGCTCGCGCAATTTTTGCGCGATGGATAGCGTGATGTCTTTTTCACGCGAGCCATTGGCACCTTGCGCACCCGGGTCTTCCCCGCCGTGACCGGCGTCAATGGCAATAATGATCTTCCGCCCGACATGCTGTTTGATCGCAGGGTGGTTTTCGCCTTGCCGCTCAGGCAGCGCTGCCTGCGGCGCGTCTTTCGGTGCGCCTTCCTTAATCGGCTCGCCGTTCTCGTTCAGCCCCAGCACTGCCAAAATCGGATCGACCGGCTTTTCCGGATAAATATCGAGGACCAGACGATGGCCGTACTGGGCCACAGGCGTAAGTATGAACGCACTGGGTTTGACCTCGGTTTTAAGGTCAAATACGGCCCGCACCACGCCCGGCTTATAACGCGCGACCCTCACACCAACGATATACGGATCGGTCGGTTTTATTTTTGTCGCGAGGCTCTCCAGCGCCGCGTTGATATCGACGCCCTCCAGATCGAGCACAAGGCGCTCCGGGTTCTTCAGCGCCATCAGCTGCCATTTGATCGCCGCGCTTGATTCAAGGGTAATGCGCGTGTAATCCTGCGCCGGCCATACGCGCACCGACGTCAGATTGGTCAGCGCATAGGCGTTAACGCTGATCACCAGCGAAAAAAATATACCCAATAGAAAACGTACCAAGGTCGAGGTCATACGATCTGTACGGCCTGCAGGCATTTCTCCGCACGCGCAGAAAGCGCCTGAATATCGGCGCGTCGACCGTCTGGCAGGATGTGCAACTCGATGGTCAGGTCCGGCGTCGGCAACAGATCGCCCGCTTTCTCCGGCCATTCGACCAGACAAACGTTGTCCGCATTGAAGTAATCGCGCAAGCCGGCTTCTATCCATTCTTCTGGGTCGACGAATCTATAAAAATCAAAGTGATACAAGTATAAATGAGAAACCTCATAAGGTTCAACCAGGGTGTAAGTCGGACTTTTAACCTTCCCGTGGAAGCCCAGCCCCTGCAGCATCCCGCGAACGAGGCTGGTTTTCCCCGCGCCGAGGTTTCCGCGCAGATAAATCGTCATACCCGGCACCAGGCATGACAGAAGTTCACGCCCCAATTGTTGGGTCGCGCTTTCGTCGGCAAGATGTCGGCTAAGATTTTTCATTGCAAAGTGCAAAACGGCCCGCGTGATTTTATTGCGGCGGCGGTTGGCAGTATCATAGGCGCATGCCGCAAGATACGCCGTCAGCCCCGCAAACAGACTTATATCAACTCGCCCTTGATATTAAACGATGGGGCCATGAACTCGGTTTTCAGCAAACCGGAATCACCGACACTCAGCTTGACGCGGCGGAGCAAGGCCTGCAACAGTGGTTGTCTCTGGGCTGCCACGGTGACATGGATTATATGGCAAAACACGGCGTCAAACGCACGCGTCCGACGGAGCTGTTTCCGGGTACGCTGCGTGTGATTTCCGTGCGCATGAATTATTCGCCGCCGAAAGTGCGTGACAGCTGGGATGTGATCAACGATGCGCGCAGCGCCTTCATTTCACGCTACGCGCTCGGACGCGATTATCATAAAGTAATGCGCCATCGGCTCGCTGCGCTGGCAAAGAAAATTGAACAACACATCGAAAACTTTCATTTTCGCGTATTCACCGATTCCGCGCCGGTGATGGAGGTGGAACTGGCAAAAAAATCCGGAATCGGCTGGCGCGGGAAACATACTTTGTTGCTGACGCGCGAGGCCGGTTCAATGTTCTTCCTCGGCGAAATTTATACCGATCTGCCGCTGCCGGTCGATGGCGAGCAAGGCAACCACTGCGGCACCTGCCAGTCGTGCATCGACGTTTGTCCGACACAGGCCATCATTGCCCCGTATAAACTTGACGCGCGCCGCTGCATTTCCTATCTGACTATTGAACATCGCGGCAGTATCCCGCTGGAATTCCGCGCGCTGATCGGCAATCGCGTTTACGGCTGCGATGATTGCCAGCTGGTGTGCCCCTGGAACAAATTCGCCCAAGCCACTGCGGAGCCCGACTTCGCCGTACGCAACGGCCTCGACGACGTTACATTGATCGAATTGTTCGGCTGGAACGAAAACGAGTTCGAGCAAAAACTGGCGGGCAGCGCGATTCATCGCATCGGCCACGAGCGCTGGCTGCGCAATATCGCGATCGGCCTGGGCAACGCCGGGAAATCACCGGCTATAATCGCAGCCTTGCGCGCGCGCGCCAGTCATACCTCCCCTCTGGTGCGCGAACACGTTCAATGGGCGCTGCAAAAACAGCTTTACGCTTAACATAAATAATTTAATATAATCAAATACTTATAATATGTCAAAACTTACTCAATCGCCGACTTGGCAGGCACTTGCCGCCCATCAGCCGCAGATTTGCATGACTTCGATGCGCGAATTATTTTCCAATAACCCGGCGCGCGCCGAACATTTTTCATTGCGAGTGGGTGATATTTTTCTCGATTACTCGAAAAATCGGATCACCCAGGAAACCATGGTGATGTTGCTCAAGCTAGCGCGCGAAGCGAATCTGGGCGAAAAAATTGAAAAAATGTTCGGGGGCGAGAAAATCAACTCAAGCGAAAAACGCGCCGTTTTGCACACTGCGTTACGCAATCGCAACGGACATCCGGTCTTTACCGATGGCAAGGACGTCATGCCGGATGTGCTGGCCGTGCTGCAGAAAATGCGCGCGTTCAGCGACAGCGTGCGTAGCGGAGACTGGTGCGGCTACAGCGGCAAAGCCATCACCGACATTGTCAATATCGGCATCGGCGGTTCCGACTTGGGCCCGTTGATGGCTTGCCATGCATTAAAACATTACGGACATGAACGGCTGGCCATGCATTTTGTATCCAATGTTGATGCCACGCACATCGTCGAAACGCTGAAGCGCCTGAATCGGGAAACCACCCTGTTCATCGTTGCGTCGAAAACTTTTACTACGCAGGAAACGCTTGCCAACGCACGAACCGCGCGTGATTGGCTGCTGGAAAGTGCGCCGGCAGATTCCGTTGCAAAACATTTCGTCGCCGTCTCAACCAATGCGAAAGACGTCGCCGACTTCGGCATCGATACGCAAAACATGTTTGGCTTCTGGGATTGGGTCGGCGGCCGCTATTCGCTCTGGTCTGCCATCGGTTTGCCGATCGCGCTGTATGTAGGCATGGATCATTTCGAACAAATGCTTGCCGGTGCCTATGAAATGGATGAGCATTTTCGCCACGCAAAATTCGGCGCCAATATGCCGGTGCTGCTGGCGCTGATCGGCATCTGGCAGCGCAATTTTTGCAACGTCGCTACCCATGCGGTGCTGCCGTATGATCAGTACCTCGCGCGTTTTCCGGCATACCTGCAGCAGCTCGATATGGAGAGTAACGGCAAGCGCGTCGACAACAACGGCGAGCCGGTCGATTACGCGACCGGGCCCGTCATCTGGGGCGAACCCGGCACCAACGGGCAACATGCGTTTTACCAATTAATTCATCAGGGAACCGACATCGTTTCCGCCGATTTCATTGCATGTCTGCAAAGCCTGAACCCGGCAGGCGACCACCAGGCGATGCTGCTGGCGAATTGTTTTGCACAAACCGAAGCGTTGATGCTCGGCAGATCGGCAGATGAGGCGCGTAGCGAACTTCTGGCGCAGGGCATGTCGGAAGACGACACGCAGAAATTGGTCGCGTACAAAGTCTTCCCCGGCGACCGGCCAACCAACACCATTTTGCTGGATAAACTGACGCCGCGAAATTTCGGCACATTGGTTGCGCTTTATGAGCACAAGGTATTCGTACAAGGCGTAATCTGGAATATCAATTCATTCGATCAGTGGGGTGTCGAACTCGGCAAGCAACTGGCAAACAGAATTTTGCCCGAGCTGCGACCCGGACAACCGGCGGCGCTTCACGATGCGTCCACTGCTCGCCTTATCAATTTGTCGCGCGCGTCTGTGAAGTAGTCCACAAACCGACTGAAAAATATCCGGATTTATGTGGGAAAAAGTGCCGTTTTTGCTGCCTTTTTTTTCGGCGATGGTTTACATTCAGGCATCTTATGCATTTGAACCGAGCGTATTTGTGCCCAACGATGTCTCCCATATTCCAGCAGCCGAACTCAGGAATCGCGCCATGACGCCGCCGAACGTCGAGTATCGCGGTATTGTCGACAGCCTGAACGACGTCGTATTCCAAAGCGACCTGGACGGCAACTGCGTCTACCTTAACCCCGCATGGGAACGTTTGTCCGGCTATTCTGTCGCCGAAACGCTGGGCAAATCCATTTTGTTCATTGTGCATCCGGACGACGCAAGCGGCGTGCGCTTTTATTTGAAAAGTCTGCTGGATGGAAAAACTGTCCGGTACGGGCACGAAATGCGCTGCCATGACCGCAGCGGCAAAGTGCATTGGACCGAGTTGCGCGCCGCCGCGACCTTTGACGGTAGCGGATCGCCGACAGGCGCCTGCGGCACCATCAGCGATATTACCCAACGCAAGCAGACGGAAGAAGACCTCAATGCCGCCAGCAGCCGGCTGGTTACGTTGATGGACAACCTGCACACCGGCGTAATGATGGTGGACAAGCTCGGCATCATTACCCACATCAATCAGACTTATTGCGATTATCTCGGTGTCGAAGCGGCCCCTCTTTCTTTGATGGGCATGGAAGCGCGCCATGTGACGCACGAAATAAAAAAGAAATTTGCTGACCCCGCGGCATTTATCACCCGCGTGTCGGATATCCTGCTTGACTGCAAGGAACTGCTGAACGAAGAAGTGGAACTGGAAGACGGGCGCGTATTCGAGCGTTCCTTTATTCCCATTCATGTCGAGGATTCCTATCAAGGCTACCTCTGGTTGCACCGCGACGCGACGGCTCGCCAGCAAGCCGGAATGGAACTGATTGCGGCCAAGCGGCTGGCCGAAGAAGCCAACGCAGCCAAGAACGATTTCGTCGCCAACATGAGCCACGAGTTGCGCACGCCACTGAATACCATAATCGGCAATGCCGATCTGGCACTGAATTCGTCGCTCAACCAGGAACAGCGCGTGCAGCTTGAGCACATTTCACGCGCCGGCCAGTCGTTGCTGACCATGATTAACGATATCCTTGATTTTTCCAAACTCGAGGACGGCTCGTTCACGCTGGATCATTTGCCATTCAGCCTGCGTGACTGCCTGTCTCCGCTGTTCGAGCAGAAAATCGCGGCGGCGGAAAACGATCAGGTTTCGCTGGATCTGGATATCGGCGAAGGCGTACCCGACGGATTGGTCGGTGATCCCGGACGTCTGCGCGAAACGCTGAACCATATCGTCGGCAACGCGATCAAGTTCACGCAAAAAGGCCATGTGCTGGTCAGCATCACTTTGGAATCGCAACAGGACAGTCAGGTAAAACTCAGGTTTGCGGTCAGCGATACCGGTATTGGTATCGCCGAAGACATGCAAGCAACAATTTTCAGCGCGTTCGACCAGGCAGATACTTCACACGCGCGTGAATTCGAAGGCATGGGCCTGGGCCTTACGCTGGCGTCGCGTCTGGTTCGCGCGATGGGCGGCAAAATAGAATTGAAAAGCGCTCTGAACGAGGGAAGTACCTTCAGCTTCGCCATCACACTGGAAGAACGCAAACCGGTACTGCTTGCCCACTCCGCGCCGGTGTTCGAGACCCTCAAGGGCCTTGGCGCCATGGTCGTCAGCGACGACGCGCGCGAACGCGACGAGCTCAGCCGTTTTTTCCAGCGCCACGATATGGCACCGTTCGAGGCAGACAGCATCGATATGGCGATGACGCTACTCGAAATGTGTGTGGTTGACGACAATCCGATCCCGGTGGTCGTGCTCGATAGCCACCTGAAAGGCGATACCAGCGGCTTCATTCTGGCGCACAAAATCAAGAACCATCCCCGCCTCGCACGCACCATTCTCATCATGATCGCAAGCAAGGGCCGACGCGGCGACGCACAAATGTGTAAGGAAAACGGCATTGCCGCCTACCTCTCCAAGCCTTACACGCAGACCGATTTGTATGACGCAGTATTGACAGTCACCGGCGCGCAGGAGGTGAGCGACAAGACAGTTGTGCTCGTTACACGCCACTCGTTGCGCGAGCAACGCGCAGCGGGCAAAACCGTATTGTTGGTGGAAGACAATCAGGATACGCAACTGCTGGTCGCCCACGTGCTGCAAAAAAATCATTATTCCGCGATCATCGCCAATAATGCGGCGGAAGCGCTGGAAATTCTCGACGGACAAGCCTGCGATCTGATTCTGATGGATATTCAGATGCCCGGCATGGACGGCTTTGCCGCGACCGAAGCGATTCGTAAACGTGATAAGTCGGCAAACGGACAGGTGCCGATTATCGCCCTCACCGCGCATGCCATGGATGGTTATCACGAAAAATGCCTGAAAGCCGGAATGAACGGCTACCTCACCAAACCGTTCAAGCCGGACGAATTACTCGCCGCAGTGGAAAAACATCTTAGCGTCGATATTGTCGGATAAAGCACGCGGCTGCACGACCCCCTTTCTGAATCGCACGGCAATTCAATGTGCCCCCTAACCGGCTCCCATGCCGGTCGCGACACCTCCATCTCCGGATCAAAATACTTAAGGCCGATATTTTCCTGCAGTCAGCGTATTTATGTAACTTATTGGTTCTATTTAATAATTTTGTAATTCACAGAATTCGGGTGGGGAATAACTGCAGATATTAGGGTGTTATGCGGCACCACCGACACACTGTGAAAGTTCCTGGTTTATTTCTCTTCGATTCGGAAATCCGGCGGCACGATGCTGCGCCAGATTGGGTTGTCCGGCCTCAGCCCATCTGGCCTGGTATTGAAAATTCAGGCTTGAAATAAGTTCGAATCTGTCCTATACCCATAAAAGAACCAAAAACGAACACATGGTTGCCCGTCAGGCGCCGACCTCGCGCGTCGCTTGATCAGATGAAGAAAAATATTGGGGATGGAACATGGTGGCGAGCAGTGCTTCAGCAATTTATGACGTCGCAATTGTCGGCGGTGGCGTTTCCGGAATCTATACTGGCTTCCGTCTCGTCACCGGTGAAATCGGTTCGTCGCCTATTCTTAAAACATGGGCAGGGAAAAATGCCGGGCTGAAAGTCGCTGTCTTCGAGGGCAGCAACAGAATCGGCGGCCGCCTGTTATCTGCCCAACCTCCGGGAATGCCGCATGTCACGTGTGAAATGGGCGGCATGCGCTATGTTTCCTCGCAGCCGCTCATCCGCAGTCTGGTTGAAAACGAGTTGAAGCTCGCCCGGCATGAACAAGTTGTCGATGACCCCAAAAATATCGCCTATTTGCGCGGGAGGCGGCTGAAAGCTGCCCAACTCGTGGACCCGGGCGTGTTGCCTTACAACCTTCAACAGGATGAACAGACATGGTTGCAGGCCGGAAATACGGCGTCGACCCTGCTGGGCTGGAGTATCGAAAAATTGCTCCCGGAGATAAAATCTCTTAGCGGCGAAAAACTGCGTGCCTACCTTCAATCCGCGACAATAGACGGAACGCCGCTATATCAGCACGGATTCTGGAACCTGCTGGCACGCAGCATGAGTTTTGAAGCCTATGCACTCGCGCGTGCCACGGTCGGCTACGATTGCCTGGGCGCGAATGCAAATGCTCTCGACCTGATTATGGAGTATTTTGATTTCACCCCTGACGTGAAATATTATTTGCTGGACGATGGGTATGAGGCCGTACCATGGGGTCTGGAAAGCCGCTTTACCGCTGCCGGCGGCGAGGTTGTACGAGGTGCCTGGTTAGACGGGTTCGAAACAACCGCGCTGGATGACGGCACGCGCGGGGTAAAGCTGCACTTCCACGATGGAAGCGATGTCGTCGCCAGGGCGATCATTCTCGCCATGCCGAAACGTTCGCTTGAATTACTGCGGCGTGATGGCCCGTTGCTCGGCACCGGTGCCGCTTCCCACGTGAATTGGCTAATCGATTCTGTCGAGGGATTTCCGTTCGATAAGCTTTTCATGGTTTACGATAAACCGTGGTGGGAAAGCACGGGCGTGTCGCAAGGACGGTCACTGACCGACACGCCGATACGGCAATGCTATTACTGGGCTGTCGAAGGAAAGCAGCCTGGCGCCGACCCATTGAATACAAACGCCGCGATCATGGCCTACAACGACGTCTCCAATGCAGAATTTTGGGGCGGCCTGCGCGGACTTCCGCTCGGCCCGCACGACGCCGCACGGCTAGACTTGGGCGCCAGCCGGCGGAGCGCCCGATCGCATGTATTTCAGAGAAAAACTGTACGCCACGCCAAGCCTGCGGCTGCATTTAGCGAACTTGCCGTGCGACAGCGCCGTAACTGGGACGACCACCTGGCGCCACATCAAATGGTCGCGGAAATGCATCGTCAGCTGGTTCTCCTGCACGATATTCGCGACGCGCCCGATCCGGTTGACGCGGCGTTCATGGATTGGACCGACGATCCGTTCGGCGGCGGCGTGCATTTGTGGAACCCCGGCTATAAGTCGTGGGAAATCACTGAAGAAATGACCCAACCTGTGCGGGACTTCCCCTGCTACATTTGCGGCGAAGCGTATTCCACCACCCAGACGTGGGTCGAGGGTGCGCTCGAGACCGCAGAACTCATATTGCAAAAGCGGTTTCAACTTGCGGCCCCCGCCTGGGTGAAGACATGAATGCGGCTAGCGCCGACTATACTGGTTTGCGGAACCTGCATTGTCGCTGGCAAAATTTCGCTCGAACTTTCTCTCCTGATAGGCCTGTGATGCGGCGGTACAGCGGCGCTGCAGGAAGGCGGTAGAGATGGATACGGCTATCCGGATTGCGATGCTTGGCGTTGGGTATTGCGTCCCCGACACGATTCGCACCAACGAAGACCCGGTTTTTGATTGGTTCAACGCCCACCGGCCGCCGAACACAGACCTGTTCACCGGCCTAAAGCAACGCCGCGTCCTGAAGGATCCTGAAGACGTGATCGCCATCATGGTTAGCGCCGCTAACCACGCATTGAGCGACGCGCAAAAAATGCCCGGCGATATTGATCTTCTGATCGGCTCCGCTTCGGTTGGCCAATATTCCGCTCCCAATGGCCTCGCTGCCGTGCATGCCGCGCTCAAGCTCTCGCCCAAATGCCGGATAATTGCATTGAATACCGAATACACCAATTTCCATGATGGAATGAAATTGTCGCATGACCTGCTGCAAGTCGGCACTGCCACGAATGCGCTCGTGGTATGCGGATGCAATTGGACTCATCATGTCGATTATCATGAGTCGGTCGCGCTTGCGGCGTCCGACGGCGCCGGCGCCGCGATCGTCGGGCGGACCGCGAACGAGTCAAAATTTCGCCTGGTCGATTGGGAGAATGAAACACACTCCGAATGGTTCGGTGCGTTACGCATGGCACAGCGACCGCTTAATCCAGCCATAAACGGGCCGGCTGTAGAAGGCTCAGCTGACACCGGTGCATTCACTTTACCGCTCATGAAGCTGGATGACGAACGCGGAGGCAACGCGGTCAAGCAATTCGGCGTGCCGATACCGGGAGTCGTTGTTAATCGCTTGCTTGCGCGAAACAACCTGCAGGCACGGGACATCACGCTGATTGCCCACCAGACCTCGAAATTTGTTTATGACGCGTGGAATCAGGCTATTCAACCGGGCCAATACATCAGCACACTGGAGGAGTTAGGCGATATGGTAAGCGCGTCCGTTCCCGTGAATCTGGCGCGATGTTTTGCCGACATACAGAGGGACCAGCTGGTCTTGCTGGGCATTGGAATGGAAATGCGGGCGACCGCCCTTTATTACACCAGGAACAAACAATAAAGCGACAATTTTAGTTCGAACTGTATGCCGTGGAAGCAAAACATCGCAGATTTCACGCCGTGCGGCACGGTTCCGCACACTGCCGAACTGGCATTATAAGGGAGTAGAAAAATGGGAACAGATCGTAAAAATAATCCCGCTCCGCCTCTAGGCGCCGGATTTCGAATGAATCTCAATGTGGCACAACTCCTGCTGGAATATTTAAGGCTGGAGGGGGTCACCAGGATATTTGGCGTTCCCGGCGGCGCGGTCATATATATCATGGACGAACTGCAAAAGCAGTCAGGCGAATTCGATTTTGTCATTTGCCGCCACGAATCCGGGGCTGCTTATATTGCGGATGGCTATAGTCGGGTTACCGGAGGGTTGGGGGTGGTGCTCACCACCTCGGGGCCGTCGGCAACGAACGCGTTGACCGGCGCGATGAATGCGCAGGCAAGCAATTCGTCCCTTCTGATTATCACCGGCGAAGTGCCGCGAAAATACTTTGGCATGGGATATCTTCAGGAAGGCGTGGACGCAAAACTCGATATCAATGGAATCTTTCGCAATGCCGTGCAGTTTAGTGCCGAGATCAACGATCAGAGCAATTTCCAGACCTTATTCCAGCAAGCGCTGCGTGAAGCGCGTTCGACACCACCGCGTACCTCCCATATTAGCCTGCCGGGCGATGTGGCCGGCGCCTGCGTCATCGGCAGTGCTGCACAAGATCCACAAGGCAACAGGATTTCTTTCCCATCGACGGCGGGCAATTACCGTACGCAGCCAAGCGGAACCGACGTGCGAAAAGTGAACAGTACATTGGACGATTTACTGGGCGCGCGCAGGCCATTGATTTTCCTTGGCAACGGCTGCAGGAATGCGCTGGATTCGGTCGACCGCCTCGGCGCATTGCGCAATTTTGTCGATCGATTCGGCATCCCCGTGATGACTACGCCGGATGCCAAGGGAATTTTTCCGGAAAGCCATGCTCTATCATTGCGCAATTACGGGATGACAGCGTGTAGCTGGCCGCAGCACTATTTAAGGCCGGACAACGAACCTGCTTACGATGTGTTGCTGGTGCTTGGATCATCGCTGGGCGAACTCTCGACCAGCTGCAGTGCGAAGGATCAGTACGGCAAGATCCTGATCCCGAGCCGCGCGTGCATTCAGGTGGACCTCGACCAAAGTGTGATCGGGCGCGACTTTCCGATCACTCGCGGAATCGTAGCGGAAGTCGGCGCGACCATCGACGCTCTTTGCGCGTCAGGGGAAACTCGCCAACCGATCCAAGCCGAAGTCGACACGCGCAAAAAAATCATCAATTCAATCAAGCAGCAATATTCTCCTTTCGATGACCCTGCCGCGCGCAATTCCGATGCTGCACCCGTACATCCTGCTGCCATGATGCGGATCATCAACGAACTGGTTGACGACGGACATATTGTCATCGATGCGGGAAATTGCGTCGGATGGTCGCTCAATTATATGGTCGTCGATCCGCCGCTTCGTTACCACAGCGCGCTGGCCATGGGCCCGATGGGGTTTGGCGTTGCCGCAGTGATCGGCGCAAAACTGGGAGCACCGGAAAAGACCTGCATCGGCATTGTCGGCGACGCGGCGTTCATGATGCATGGAGCGGAAATCTCAACTGCGGCGCAGCAAAGCGCCGGGGCAATCTGGGTGGTGCTATATGACAACGACCTCGGTATGGTAAGTCAGGGCATGGCGGCATTATTTCCGCCAGCCCAGTCATGGCGTCAATACTACAGGCTCGGCCAGCCGAATCTGGTGCTGTTCGCCCAGGGACTGGGAGCGAACGCAGTCGGGGTGACGCTGGCCGACGGCACCGCCGCCTTTCGCAACGCCCTGCTCGATGCGCTAAGACTTTCGCGCGAAACGAACCAGCCACAGGTCATTGTTGTCTCAATCGACACACGACCAATGCCTCCCTACGGTTGGCCAACTCTGGTGCCGGTCGATTGCTCGAAAGCACCCTAAGGGCTTTATGCGAATGGCGATCGAGCATACGATTATTTATCTGGCAAAGAAAGGGCGAATATGTACGACGCGATTGTAGTCGGCGCGCGATGCGCCGGTGCTGTAACAGCGATGCTGCTGGCACGCAAAGGCTATCGAGTATTGTTAACGGATAAGGCCGACTTTCCGAGCGACATGCCGATGTCGACTCATCTTGTGTGGCAGGCGGGAGCGGAAAGATTGCAGCGCTGGGGACTGCTGGAATCGATTCAGGCTACGAATTGCCCGGCTTTGACGGACGTCAGCATGAACCTCGGCGGTTTTTCCTTGAGCGGGCGACCAACAGCGGCGGGCGAAGTCGGCATTGCCATCGCCCCAAGGCGGATCGTCCTCGACAAACTGCTTGTCGACGCCGCAGTGGCGGCGGGTGCAGAACTGCACGAGGATTTTTCCGTCACCGGTTTGCTCCGGGAAGGCGAGCGCGTGATTGGCGTGCAAGGCGTAAGCTCCGGCAAGGAAAGCCTCAGGGCGCAGGCACGCCTGGTCGTCGGCGCGGACGGGTCCAATTCGCGCGTCGCACGCGAGGTAGGCGCGGTCGAATACAATCAAGCCCCGCAAGTGCAGGGCACTTATTTTTCCTACTTTAGCGGGGTAGATCTCGATTCGATAGAATTTGTGCCCCGTCCCGGGCGCATGGTTTACGCCTGGCGCACGAATGACGACCGGACACTGGTAGGCATCTCCTGGGTGTCGAGTGATCTCGGCGAAGTGCGACAAGACGTGGAGAAGCACTTTTATTCGGAATTGGAAAAACTCGCGCCGGACCTTTATGGTCGCGTACGGGAGGGCAATCGGGATGCGCCGTTAACCGGCGGCGCGGCTCCTGGGTTCTTCCGCAAACCGGTCGGCAACGGCTGGGCGCTGGTGGGTGATGCCGGGGTAACCATGGATCCGATAACCGCCGCGGGAATCAGCAACGCATTTCGCGATGCTGAATTCCTGGCAGACGCTATTGATGAAGGGTTCTCGGGAAGGAAATCAATTGACGACGCGCTGGCGCAATACGCGATCAGGCGGGACGAAGCGGCAATGCCGATTTTCGGCCTGACCTGTCAGATGGCCTCGCTTGCCGCGCCTCCAGCGGAAATGATGGCCGTATTCGAGGCACTCCGGCACAATCAAGCGGATACCGATCGGTATTTCGGCGTGTTTGCCCAAACCGTTCCAGTCGGAGAATTCTTCGACCCTGCCAATCTGCAGCGGATCGTCACAACCGCATGAACGTTGAATCCAGGGTGAACAATATTTATTCTGAGTTGACGGAATTGCTGCCCGCCGCCGAGAGTGAATGTAACAGTTCTCTGGCATCAACAAGGTCCTTCGTACCTGCGCCCTCGTGAAAACTCGCGACAAGCGGCGCAAGTATTGCGCGCGCCTGCGTGCAATGGTTTTCGCCAGACAACAGCCGTGCCAACGCAACTCGCGCTCTGAGTTCCCACCCCTTTGCACCTTGTTTTGATGCGATATCGATTGCCTGGATTAAGCTCGCCTCGGCGCGCGCGATATCAGCTTGTGGATGTGCCGCAAATAGAATACCGCGCACTCTGTGTATCTCAGCCTCCTGCCAACGCTCGCCCCATCGTCCTATCTGGTCCATCGCCTGGTCGGTCAGCGACAGTGCCTCGTCCTTTTCGCCCACATCGCAAAGGAGTTCCGCCAGCAAAGTCTGGAAAAACGGCACAACGATTTCCGCACCGGTTTTACGGAAGTTGGTCAATCCCTGCTTCATTTCACGGATACCCTCGGATTGCGCACCTGCCTGGGCCCGTGCCCATCCCCGTGCCATCGTGCCGATAGCGGCGGTGTAGGCAAAACCGTGTTCCTCTGCAATACAAATGCCTTGTTCAACCAACTTCAGTAATTCTTCATGCTCGCGCCGATAGAGCAATGGTATGGCGCCCCAGGTCATCGCCCAGGAAAGGGAATACGGGTGATTGAGCGGCCGCGCAAATTCCACGTTTTGAACGCTCAGGGCGATCGATTGATCCGGCAAACCGCTAATCCATTGAATATGCGCTGCGTGCAGCCTGACCGTAAGGCGGAGGTCGGTTGAAAAGTGGCTGATCATTGGCTGGTCGTCTTCGACCGAATAAAGCTGCTCGGCGACGGTGGCGTGAGTCTGCGCACCGGTAAAGTCTCCGGAGTACATTGACAGTTGCACGCCGAGCATATGAGCAACCAGTCGCGCCCTTCGGCTACCGGACGAATTGGCAATATCCATGATTCGGTCACCCATACCCCGCGCATAGTCGATCTCCCCGCGTACCAGGTGAAACACGCAAATGCCCCAAAGGGTTCTGACGGCGTCTTCAGGGTCGATTACGGCAGCGCTGAGCTGATTGGCGCGCGCGTAGGCATGCTCCACCTCCGGCGCCGCCCAACCCTTGGCAAGCATGTAAACCGTGCCGAGCGACGCGTGCAGGTCAAGTTCGACTCTATCGCGATCGCGGGACGGCGCAAGCGATGCGGCGTCCTTCATTGCATTATCAAGATGGGATATGGCTTCTTTCAGCGCCATCCGTTTTGTCGCCATTCCGGCGGCGGCGCGCCACAATGGAATCGACTGTTCCGCCTGACCTGCCGTCGAAAGATGCTGCGCCAGAACTTCCGGCAGTGTATCCCGCAGGCTGGGTTGTCGATCTTCGATGACCTTTGCAATATGCGAATGCAGGAGCTGCCGTCTGCTTTTCAGCAACGAATCGTACGCGACATCCTGTACCAGTGCGTGCTTGAAGGTGTAGATAAAATCCGGCGATATGCCGCGCCTGAATACGAGGCCGGATTCGATGAGCTGGTGTAACGCGCGATTTAGTTCAGTCGCCGATTTCGGCACCACAGCCAGAATTAATTCATGACTGAATTCCCTGCCGATCACAGCGCCGATTTGCGCAATCTCCTTTGCTTCTGCACTGCGCTCCAGGCGCGCCATCAATGAGTCACGCAAAGTTGTCGGGACGGTGATGCTGTTGCCTGCGTGACCATAGATATAGCTATCCCCCTCCTGACGCAGCATGCCGGATTCCAGAACATTCTTGGTCACCTCTTCGACAAATAACGGCACGCCATCCGTCTTCCCGAGTATGTTGTCAAGCAGCTCCGGCGGCAAGGCTTTTCCGCCCGTCAATCGGGACACCAGCAAACCGCATTGCGCACGTGAGAGTTTCGACAGCCGGATCCCTGACACGTGGCCTAGCGCTTCCCAGGGGGGAACAAAATCGGGACGGTGCGTAAGAATCATCAGCAGCGGGAAGTTAATCGCCTGGACAATAAGCTGGTCAAGTAATGCCAACGTCGTCGGGTCGATCCAGTGCGTATCTTCGAACAGCATGATTACCGGTTGTTTCCCGGCAATCGCCTTAGTGAGATCAACCAGCGCCCTGAAGGTCTCGTCTTTGAAGCGCTGTGGCGCAAGCACAACGTCGCCGTTCTTCGCGGCCGGAATGGAAAGCATGGACGCCAGATAAGGCACGTCTTCCTTGGGTCTGCCGTAATGGCCGACTACCATGGTCTCAAGCTTTTCCAGTTTCGATTCACCGGTATCGTCGTTGCCAAGCTTTAACGCGCGTTCCAAATGACTGATAATCGGATAAAAGGCTGTATTGGAATGGTAAGGCGAGCACTGGAACATCAGAAAACTCTTCGCATCGCCATCCAGCCTTTCGCGGAGCGCAGCCAGAATACGGCTCTTGCCGACGCCCGGCTCGCCAGACAGCAAAACTACCTGACTTTCGCCCTGTTTTGCCAGATTCCATCGGTCTACGAGCAACTCTATTTCTTGTTCCCGCCCAACAATAGGACTAAGCTCGCCGCCTGTCGTGGCATCAAATCGACTGAAGATTTCACTCACGCTTCGCACGCGATAAGCGGTGGCCAGGCGGTTAAATCCCTTGAGAGCTTGCGCCCCCAGATCCTCGTAAACAAACAGCCCGCCCGCCAGTTGATGGGTACTTTCGCTCACGACGATATTTCCTACCGGGGCAATTTCCTGCAACCTCGCGGCAAGATTCATGGTTTCACCGCTGGCGGATTTCTGCTCTGAGGAGATAACCACCAGGCCGGTCGCAATGCCGATACGCACGCGAATATTCCCCAGCTCGGGGATTTCAAATTTCGCAAACGCATCAATGATGGCGAGTCCTGCGTGAATCGCGCGCTCTGCTTCGCCCTCGTGCACCAGAGGGAAACCGAAGTAGGCAACGATTCCGTCGCCCAGCCGCTGAAACACGTAGCCATCGAAACGCGTAATGCATGCCGCGCAAGTATCCTCATATTTCCGGATAATATGCTGCAACACTTCCGGGTCGACGCGCGATGCCAAATCGGTAAACCCGACCATATCGCAAAACATTACCGTTAGCTGACGCCGTTCACTGTCGTCGAGAGGGCGGCGCGAGACTGCCTGCTCCGCGGCGCCCGAACCTTCGCCTTTATGCACGCCTCGATACCGTGCACCATCAAGTAGCTTGATGGCGTTCAGAAGTTTCCGCCTGGGACCCAGCGGCAGGCCGAGCTCCTGAAGATCAAGTTCGGTCAGCAATTGCACAGAGGCCAGGTCGATTTCGTTCGCCGCAAACAGTGGCGCGTAACGCTCGAGGTCGACCGTCTTGAGCAAATCAGAAAGAGTAAACATATTCCCCAAAGTTACTTTGTTATTTGCAACAAATTTAAGCTAAACGCCGGAAATATAACTTGCTGGAACGGTTTCGTTCGAATAAATGCAGGGTTGAAGCGCAATCGGTTTTCAATATAGACTATTTTTTCGGCTGTTTTTTCAGAGTTGATTCCAAAGTTAATCGTTTTCCTATTTATTCCAATAAATCAAATAGTTATAGAAAAAGACTTTTTGGCTTTTTTTGCCCAAACCGGTACTCGATTGAGATAATATTAGCCAATCAGCAGGCGTTTGGGCATCGCAGTATCGCGCCTAGGATTGGCCGACCGAATCGCATGCCTGATAATTGACCAGGAGGTAAATTGTCCGCCAGTGCTGTTTCTATTTCTCCGGAAAGACTGCATGACGAGTTGGTACGGGCGATCGCTGAGACAGGCGATATTCGCAGTTTTCCGGCCAAGGCGATCTTCATCAATGAGGGCGATCAGTCCGATTCGCTTTACATTATCCTTTCCGGCAAAGTGAAAGTTTATTCCGCCGGAGAGTCGGGAAAGGAAGTGATCTTCAACGTGCACGGACCGGGCGACTACATCGGCGAAATGTCGTTGGACGGAGAACCGCGCTCGGCATCGGCCATGACGATGGAGCCGACCACTTGCTCGGTGGTGAGCGGCAGGCAGCTGCGTGAATTCATTACGTTACACCCTGACTTTGCCATACACCTCATCCACAAGCTGATACGTCGGGCACGTATTGTCAGTGAAAATCTGAAAAGCCTCGCCCTGTTCGACGTTTATGGGCGCATTGCTCGGCTGTTACTGGAACTCGCCGAACCGGATGGCGACAGAATGGTCATCAAGCAAAAACTGACACATCAGGACATCGCTGACCGGGTCGGATCATCGCGCGAGATGGTGACGCGTATTCTCAAAGACCTGACCGCGGGCGGCTACCTCTCGATGCACGAAAAGATCATTACCATTCATAAAAAACCGCCTCCCGGCTGGTAGCCGCCGCCACGGAACGCATTGCAATCCCCCCTGCAAACCCATATTTCCGGTGAATTTGTCACAAAATTCGCGGTATTTGTTCCTCGTTTCCCCTGCTCCCTCCCGGTAAATTGAACTCACTGGATGCGATTTTCGCTTCCGGGCAATCAAACCAAGGAGCGTCATCATGGT
>JBAVXA010000210.1:0-57375 GCA_049698095.1 Burkholderiales bacterium | reverse complement strand
TGCCCCACTTTATATAAATCAACGAAAACAACGCAGCCGCAGTTGCCAATGCAGCAAAACCGAGGCGCCAATAATGCGCTGACGCGTCGATCAACGGGGCGGGTCTATCTGCGCGCAATTCCTCGAGACCGTCACGGGCGAGCACAAACGCCGGCGTGATCGGCGCAAGCGTGAATGGCGTTTCGTTAATCTCTACCGGTTGCATTTGATCATTATTATTTAATATAATCAATATCTTCGGTAGATAATGGGTTTTCACGGCTTGCGGTGAATTGAGAATCTGATAACGCAGGTCGAGCGTGTGCCGTACGTTGGCACCATATGCTTTTTGCGCCACCGCTATTTTGCGCAGCTCCAGCCAGGCATCGACCCGGCCGGGGCGCGGCAACGAATCGGCAGACAGTTTAAAACTCGGCGGCGTATCAATTTCAATGCGCCGAGACAATTCATCGCCAATGACATAGCCAAACGGTCGTGGGTCAAGCGTGCGCACGCTAACCTGCGCCGCGCCGTTATTTTCCGTGTTGGCCTCCGCCGGTTTCTGCTCTGCGTTGGCAGCCAGCGGCAAAGTCAGCAGGCAAAAAAACAGAGCAACCAGGTTACGCATGACTATAAAAATATTGCGTGAGTAGGTCAGGTTCGAACCTGCCTTGCAGAAAAACCGCCGGCGATTGTCGTTGCATGAAGATCTGCTCCATCGCCGCGCGATGTTGCGCAAAATGCGCCCGGATGCGCTCGCGCAGTTTCGGACGCATCCACACGCTGCGTTGTCTGCCGCTCTCGCTATCGCGCAAGGTGGCGAAGCCGTAATTAGGCAGGTTTGCGTATTCGGCAGCGTCCCATAACACCAGCGGGATAACCTGGTGTCGCGACAAGGTTTGCATAATGTCATCGAGCAATTTAACGGGAAAATGAAAATCCGACACCAGAAAAATCAGCGCGCGCTGGCGGGCCAGATATTTGTGCGCGTCGAGCAATCCGTCGGCTTTTTTGCCGGTTGGCGTTAACCCGCGCAACGCCTTTTCCGCTGCCGCACCAGCGCCGCGCAAATGACTTGGCGGCTGAAAAAACTCTTCGCGCACTTGCGTATCGCAGGCGACAAAACCGAAACGGTCGCCGGTACGATGTGCCGAGTAGGCGGCCGAGGCAAGAATGTCCGCCAATACGTCGAGTTTACGCCCTGCGAGGCCGGCAAACCCCATCGACGCGGAAATATCGCCGATGACATATAACGGCACGCTGCTGCGTTGCTTGAAATCGCGCACCACCCAGCCGCCGAACGGATCGCGCAGACTGACGTGAACATCAAGTCGACGCGCATCCGGCCGGTCGAGCAGCGGCACGTGGCCGCGAAACTCGAACGCGCCGCCGGGTTGCACACTGCGATGGTGACCGGGGAAATAACCGCCCGCGCGCGCGTTGATGCGGTAATGGAACTCGCCGAGCATAGCTAATGCCGCGCTCCGCCATGGGCGGTAACCGGCCCGATCATCGCTTGCCGGTACGTACTTTGCGTCCAGCGCGAATGCGGTCTGCACCCGCTCCGACTCGCCTTGCGCCGCTTTGGCTCGCGTATCGCCATCGGGAGGAAAATCCGCGCCATGCTGAAAATTGCCGGCTCCGCCATCGGCTTACGGCGCCGCAACTTTATTCATGATGCCGTCGATCAATTCACGCGACACTTCCGCGCGGCGCAATTCGTACACCGGATTGAAAAAAACGCGGTGCGCGATGACCTGCGCGAAGATCGACTGGATGTCTTCCGGCACGACGTAATGGCGGCCGTCCAGCCAGGCGGCGACGCGCGACGCGCGCAACAACATGCTCATTCCGCGCGGGCTGGCGCCGGCGAGCACCAGATGACTGACATCGGCGCCGTTGATTTTTACGCCGAACGCCGCCGGCTCGCGCGTGGCGCGCCATAAATTCAGCGCATAATCGCAAAGCGTCTGGCTGGCTTCGATGCCGAGTTGTATCGCCGCGCCAATGTCCTCGAGCTTCTCGAATTCGAGCAGGCCCGGCGTGATGCGATTCACCAGCGCGTCCGAATCGTGGTAAATCGGATCGAACATCAGCGCCTGCTGAATCGCCGCATCGGCGGGCGTGTCGATAAAAATCTCCATCATGAACCGGTCGCGTGCGGCGGACGAGATTTCGAATGTCTCTTCTTTTTCCACGCGATTACGGTCGGCAAAAACCAACAGGTGCGGAAAATGATATTCGCGGTTAAACGCCGTCACGCTACGCTCGGCCATCACGCGCAGCAGCAGCGAATGTACCTGCGGCCGCGCGCGGTTGATCTCGTTGAAAAAAAACGTGCTGAGATTTTCGCCGTGCATGAGCAGCGGCCCGGGATCGACGCGCGGCTTGCCGTCTGCGCTGATGAAGGTGTAATAAATCAGGTCATTCGGCATCAAATCTATCGTGCCCTCTATGCGCGAATAGGCACCGCCGATGGCGCGCGAATACGCACGCAATAATGTGGTCTTGCCGACACCGACATCGCCCTCGAGCAAGACATGGCCGCGCGCGAACAGCGCGGTGTTGAGCAGGCGCACCACGCGCTCCTGGCCGATCACGATTTTGTTCACCTGATTTTCCAGGTTCAGCGCGCGGGTGCGCCAATCCTGCAGCATTGCGTCGCTATGGTCAGTCACTTTTCGCTCCGATGAGGTGTTTGTCGAATTATCGCAATGTCTATGCCAGCAGCTAGCCATTGCACCACGCATATATCCACGCGCGCAAGTTGGTGTAACGATTTATTTGCGCTTACCAATGCAACGAAAAGCATTACCATACAATCTCACGCACACGTAATGTCGTTCCATTGTCAGATCGCGCGCCATTCATAACTATATGATTATATTTAAATATTTATTTTTAGTCGGTCTTCTCGCCGCTTGCGCAGCGTTGCCACCGACGCATGTCCGGGCGACTATCGAGGACGACCAATGGCCGTTGAGCGAAGTGGCGAAGGGCGTGTTTGTGCATCAGGCGGTGGTGCAGGAGAGTGCTGCCGCGAACCAGGGCGACATCGCCAACATCGGCTTTATTGTCGGCAGCAAGTGCGTCGCCGTGGTCGACAGCGGCGGCAGTCTCGTCGTCGGCAAAAAACTCCGTGCGGCAATTTCGCGCGTGACGCCGCTGCCGGTTTGTTATGTCATTAATACCCACGTGCATCCGGATCATATTTTTGGCAACGCTGCTTTCAATGCCGACAGGCCCGCGTTTATCGGCCATGCAAAACTGCCGCTCGCCATGGCAACGCGCGCGCAGAATTATCTCAATGCAATCAAGCGTGTATTGGGCGAGGCAGCAGATGGCAGCGTCATCGTTGCGCCGACGCAAACGTTAACCGACACGCTCGAACTCGATCTCGGCGGACGCAAACTGGCTTTGCGCGCGTGGCGCACGGCGCACACGGACAATGATGTAACCGTGTTTGATGAAACCAGCGGAACCTTGTGGCTGTCAGACCTGTTATTCATTGGCCATACGCCGGTGCTCGACGGAAATCTGACCGGCTGGCTGGTGGTGATGAACGAGCTTCGCGGCATCAAAGCGACGACGGTGATTCCCGGCCACGGCGCCGTGCAAAAAAACTGGCCTGCGGCGGCAGACAACCAGCAGCGCTATCTGGAAAGTTTACTCGCCGAAACCCGACTAATGCTGCGAAACAGGAAAACCATCCAGCAGGCAGTTGAAACAGTGGGAATCGGCGAGCGCGATAACTGGCTATTGTTTGATACTTTTCACAAGCGCAACGTCACCACTGCGTTTGCGCAACTGGAGTGGGAAGAGTAGAATTTTTTCAGTGAATGCCTATTCAGGGGTAAGTGCCATGAACTCACTCAAGTTTCTCAAGCCGTTGCTGTGCGTGATTGCCCTGACGCTGGGCGCAACGACAGTTTACGCTGCCGACGCCGACCCCGATCCGAATACGGAAATGTGGGGAAAGGTGCGCAAAAGCCTGTTCGAGAGCCGGCCGATCAGCGAGAAAGCCGACAAAGTCATTCAGCTTGACGCGCCGGTGCGCGCGGAAGATGCGGCGACCGTGCCAATATCAATCAAGGCCCAGCTGCAGCAAAACCCGAATGAATACGTGAAAAAAGTCTATCTCATCGTGGACAAAAACCCGTCGCCGATCGCAGCCGTGTTTACCATGACGCCGGACAGCGGTCGTGCTGATCTGGAAACGCGGATTCGCGTGGAAGAGTATTCCTACATTCGCGCCATCGCAGAAATGAACGACGGCAAACTTTACAGCGTGGCTCGTTATATCAAGGCATCCGGCGGATGCTCCGCGCCGGCCGGCAAGGACCAGGCCGAAGCGATGTCCAAGGTGGGCAAAATCAAGATGCGGCTGGAAAACGACGTGAAATATAACCAGCCGAATCTGGTGCAGCTCATGGTCAACCATCCGAACAATTCGGGCCTGGCGATGGATCAGGTCACGCGCCTGTTCGTGCCCGCTTATTACGTCCGCCGCATCAACGTGACGTATGCCGATAAACCGGTACTCACCGCCGATGTCGATTTTTCCATCAGCGAAAACCCGAACTTCCGTTTCTACTTTGTGCCGAAGGAAAAGGGCGTGTTGAAAGCAGAAGTGGAAGATACGGCCGACAAAAAATTTAATGGCGCACTCGAAGTAGTGGCAGGCAAATCGTAATGAAATACTTAATATAATCAAATAGTTATATAATAATCACGCCAGCAGGCAAGATGCGCCAAAACAAAAAAAATCTGCCCGCTGCATCCGATCTCGAAATTGTCGCCGACAACGGCCTGTTACATCGCCGCGTATTTTTTAAGCAAGTGGCTGCAACCGGCGCGACCATGGCGGTTCCCGCAATCGCCGCAGAAAATCTCACCACGCCGCCGTGGATGCAAAAGCCAGGCCTGCCGTTTTCCAATTACGGGCAACCATCCAAACAAGTTAAAACCATTCGTCGCATTACCGCGAATCGCGTCGTTGCGGGTAACGGTTCCTCGTGGACGCCATTGGACGAACTCGAAGGCGTCATCACGCCGACCGGTTTGCATTTCGAGCGCCACCACAACGGCGTGCCGGAAATCGACGCGGCCCAACACAAACTTTTGATTCATGGTTTGGTGAAGCAACCGCTGACTTTCAGCGTGGACAATTTGTTGCGCTATCCAATGACCTCGAAGCTGATTTTTCTCGAATGCGGCGGCAACAGTTTTTCCGGCTGGCATCAGGAGCCGCTGCAAACTTCCGCCGGAAATCTGCATGGCCTCGCTTCGTGCAACGAATGGACCGGGGTGCCGGTTTCCGTGCTGTTGAATGAAGCCGGCGTCGATGGGAAAGCCTCGTGGGTCATCGCCGAAGGCGCAGACGCCATCGCTCACAACATGAGTCTACCGCTGGAAAAACTCATGCAGGATGCGATCATCGCGCTTTACCAGAACGGCGAGCGCCTGCGGCCGGAGAACGGTTTTCCATTGCGTTTGATCGTTCCCGGCTGGGAAGGCGTATTGAATGTGAAATGGCTGCGCCGCTTCGAGCTCAGCGACCAACCCATCATGTCGCGCAACGAAACGTCGCAATACACCGAACTATTGCCTTCCGGAAAAGCACGGCAGTTCACGTTTGTGATGGAAGCGAAATCGCTGATCACGTCGCCGTCGCTGGGTTACAAATTGCGCGCACCGGGGTTTTACCAAATCAGCGGACTCGCCTGGTCTGGCCGAGGCAAAATCAGCAAAGTCGAAGTCTCCGCAGACGGCGGCAAAAGCTGGGGAGAAGCCGCGATGCAAGGACCGGTGCTGCCGCAATGCTTCACCCGCTTTCGCATGGGCTGGAACTGGGACGGCAAAGCCGCCATCCTGAAAAGTCGCGCCACCGACGAATCCGGCTACGTGCAGCCCGAGCGGGAAGCGTTAATTCAAGAGCGCGGACGCCACGGCTATTTTCATTACAACGGCATCGTGGCGTGGGAAATCGATGACGATGGTTCGGTTGCACATGTGTATGCTTAATACGAAACTATTCTTTTTGTTACTGCTGGCTACTCAAACCGCTTTTGCTGCCGACAACTCCCCACGCCTCGGTAAACCCACTACCGAAGCAGAAATAAAAAGCACTAATCTCAGCATCTACCCCGACGGCCGCGGCCTGCCCACCGGTCGCGGCAACGCGCAGCAAGGCAAACCCCTGTTCGAAAAACACTGCGCGTCCTGCCACGGCGAAAAAGGCATCGGCGCATCGGCCACCGAACTCGCCAACGGCACCCACGCCCTCACCAGCGCCTCACCCGACAAAACCATCGGCACCTATTGGCCCTACGCGACGACACTGTTCGACTTCATCCGCCGCGGCATGCCGATGACCGCGCCCGGCTCGCTCACGAACGACGAAACTTACGCCCTCACTGCTTACTTATTGCAATTGAATAATGTGATCAACGAGAAACAGGAAATGAACGCGCAGGCCTTACCGAAGGTGATGATGCCGAATGCGAAGGGATTTATCTGGGTGGATGCAAAATCTCAGAACGGAAAATAGAAAACGTAGCGTTATCCGTGCGCACGAGCATTATTTATTCCTGAAAGGCCGACGCTAACTTATTCGCATGCTTGGCGGGCATATTGCAACAGCCAATAATAGTTAACGATCAAACGCAGCCCCTTGTCTCAAACTGAATATTCAGATTTGACATACTATTTTTTGCGCCTGTTTAACGCCGATTCTCGACGCAATATTCGTATCGCATCCCTTAGATTACCGAATTTCAGCGGAAACACCCGCTATTCTAAATACTCTTTCTTAATATCCTTCGATGCGCTATTCTTGCTCTGGTTATTTTTTAATGAGGAAAACGGACCAGATTTCGAAGTTTTTCTCGGCACGAAAATGGCTTTTTTAGAAAATTCGAGTGTCACTCATTTATCCGACTATATATGTCATTGCGTAATAAGAAAAAATCCGGAGCGCCTGCAATACGCACTGTGTCAACACTAGGAATGGTAGCCATTGAAGCTGGCGTATCGCCGAGTACCGTATCACGATACCTTAACGGCACCGCTAAAGTCAGCGCCATCAAACATGCCACAATCAAAGCCGCGATAAAAAAATTGAATTTTGTTTCAGACCCAGTTGCCAGTGGCCTGGCAGGAGGGAAAAGCCGCAGCGTTGGCGTCATCACACAGGTACTTGGCAGTCCATTTTATGGTCAAGGATTGCTCGGTATAGAAAAAATATTGCTGGCAGCAAACTATGCGCCGCTGTTTGTGAGCAGTCATTGGCGCGCCGAAGACGAGATGCGTTGTATCAGTTTTCTGGAAAGTCGCCGGGTTGACGGCATTATTATTCTAACCGCCTGCTTGCCCGATAGCGTTTTGATCGAAAAAGCAAGGCAGACGCCCATGGTAATCACCAGCAGAAATCTCAGTTCAGACCGACTCATCAGCCTCAATTTTGATGACTACCAAGGCGCGAGAATGGCCACGGAACATCTGATCGGGTTAGGGCACAGGCGCATCGCTTTTTTGAAGGGAACGCCAAGCCATCCTGATGCTATTGAGCGCCTCAGGGGTTATCGCGCAGCTTTGGACGAAAATGATATCCCTTACGACCCTAAGTTGACCGAAAGGGGTGATTTCCTCGAAAGCGGCGGCGAGAAGGCCACACAGAAACTACTTGAAGCAAAAGTTCCTTTCACCGCAATCTTTGCGGCAAACGACCAGATGGCTTACGGTGCATCGCTTGCCTTGTACCGCCGCGGCATAAACGTGCCTGCCGACATTTCTCTCGTCGGTTTTGATGACCTGATCACCTCGACTTTTTCACTCCCTCCGTTGACGACGGTTAGGCACTCAATCTACGAAACAGGAAAAATTGCGGCTAAATCCATCATCCAGTTAATTGATAGGAAGATTCCGCACCCTGTCGCACTGGCTCCCGAACTGATCGTTAGAAACTCGACCCGGTCAATTGGTTGATCGTAAGTACCCTGCAATAAAGCCCGGATGAAAGAAAGTTTGACAGCAGGCCGTCACATAGCTATTCTAATGCAAAAATGAAAGCGCTTTCATAACCGGCTAGACGCGACCAACTTAGGGAGGGGGATAAAATGAGCGGCGCAGTCTGTCGCATTCACGCTGATTTTTCACTGCTCCACTATACGAGGTGGGTCGCTGTGAAGTCTTATCTGCTCGCCTGCCTGATTGTTGCAGGCGCTGCGAACAGCGCCACGCTTACCGTTGCCGCCTACCCTGCCGTTGACGAAATAGTCCGCGCAGCTATTCCAGCATGGAAGCTCGTGCATCCTGATGTCGATGTTATCGTCGTGAGCAGAGAATTCTCGGATCACCATACTGCAATGACCACCGCGCTGGCCACGCGGTCTAATCTTCCCGACATCATGGTGGTGGAAGTGGATTATCTGGGCCGCTTTGCCAATAGTGGCGGGCTCACGGATCTCGCTCAACCACCTTTCAACGCCAGACAATATCAAGACCGCTTCGTCGCCTATACCTTCCCACAAGCTACGGCCAAAACCGGTGCCTTAACTGCGCTGCCAGGCGATATTGGCCCCGGCACATTGTTTTATCGCAATGACTTGCTGCAACGTAGTGGCGTAAACATCCAACAACTGACTGCAAGCTGGGAGAGCTACGTGGCTAATGGGCACAAAATTAAAACTGCCACCGGCGCCTACTTGGTAGCAGACGCACGAAATATTAAAGATGTCATGATTCGCTCAGATCTGAAATCAGGTGAGGGAATTTATTTTGATACTCAAGATCGTGTTCTGGTTAACAGCCCGCGCTTCCAGCGCGCCTTTGAGCTTGCACGTCAGATTCGCCGCGAGCGACTTGATGGAAACGTGAAGGCCTGGACATCAGAATGGTCCGAGTCGCTACGCAGTGGCGGGGTGGCAACGCAAATGATGGGCGCTTGGCTAGGAGGACATCTGGCAAACTGGCTGGCACCGGAAACTGCAGGCCTCTGGCGCGCATCCGAGCTGCCCGAGCATGCCAGGATTGCGTGGGGTGGCACGTTTTACGCCATACCCACCAAAGCGGCGCAGCGTAAGTTGGCGTTTGAATTCCTCCAGATGTTGACGCTTAAGCGTGAACGCCAACTGGCCGCGTTTCGGGCACAGGATGCGTTCCCTGCGTTGCTTGAAGCACAGAATGATGCGTTTTTTGATCAGCCGGTTGCTTTTCTTGGTGGCCAGCTGGCGCGCAAATTATGGCGCGATGAAGCAGCAAGAATCCGCCCAATCCCGGTCAACAAATTGGATTCCATTGCCGCCGAGATCGTCGACACTGCATTGGACAAAGTGCTGAATAATGACATGCCGATTCCAGATGCTCTGGCCGAGGCGAGTCGCTTCCTGGAATATCGACTGCGCAAACCATGAAGCTGCGTACTACCGCCCTCGTGCCGTATCTTTTTCTCAGCCCATTCTTGCTGCTGTTCGCAGTGTTCGGTATTTTTCCGCTTGTGTTTTCATTTTATTTGGCGTTTCAAAGTTGGGATCCGATACAAGGCATGGATGCCATGTATTACGTCGGACTAGGAAATTTTCACTTTACCTTGGGCGATGATTGGTTCTGGAAATCGATCTACAACACCTTATGGTTAGCCCTGGTTGCCGGTATACCCCAGCACCTGGTGGCGATTCCACTGGCGTGCTTTCTGCAGCAACATGTCAAGCAATTGCGTAATACGCTGGTTGGCATGTATTTTTTGCCTTACATCACCTCTACGGTGGCCATTGCCATCATGTTTTCCGCCCTGCTTTCCACTGACTACGGCGCCATCAACCTGCTGCTGCGCAAGTTTGCTGAGGTACCGATAATCGGCCAACTGCTGCCCGGCCACAATATCGACTGGCTAAACCGTGCGGAGAATATCAAACCGGCGGTGGCGCTAGTCGTGTTCTGGCGCTACGTCGGCTTTAACACGGTCCTCTATCTGGCCGCGCTGCAATCCATTCCGAAAGAATTGTATGAAGCGGCCACGATGGACGGCGCCAGCACACGACAGCAGTTCTGGAAAATCACCCTTCCGCAACTCAAGCCCATGATGCTATTCGGTGTGACATTGAGCGTCATCGGCGGGCTGCAGTTGTTCGAAGAGCCGTTCATTCTCACCAATGGCAAAGGCGGATCGGACAAAGCCGGCATGACCACCGCGATGTATATGTTCAAGACGGCGTTCGAATTTAATGACTTCGGCATTGCCAGCGCGATTTCTTGGATGCTGTTCGCGGTTATTGTCGTTTTGACACTGATCACGCGCTTTGCCTTCCGGCAACCTCAGTCGTCACCACGTTTGGAGCGAGAAGCGTGAAGGTGCAAAACTTACCCATGTCGCGCTTCGGGGCTTACCTGACGGTCGGAATCGGTGCGTTGATTATGTTGCTTCCGTTCTACTTTATGTTCGTCTTCGCGACGCACACCAAAAGCGAAATTTTCCGCTTGCCTCCACCCTTGTTGTTCGGCGGCGATTTTTTCGCTAACTTATCGATTCTGACCAAAAATATTCCATTTTGGAAAAACCTTGGCTGGAGTATCTATGTCGCATCGATAAGCACTGCACTTACGCTGCTGTTTTCTTCCATGGGCGGCTACGCTTTTGCGATGTACGAATTCCGCGGCAAGACAGCCCTGTTTGCCTTGGTAATGGGCACGATGCTGATTCCGCCGTTCCTCGGCATGATTCCCACCTTCATGATTATGGATTTGCTCGGATGGATTGACCAGCCGCGCGCGCTTTACATACCCGGCGCTGCCAGCGCATTCGGTATTTTCCTGATGCGACAGTTCATCGCCTCTTCGATCCCAAAAACTTTAGTCGAGGCAGCGCGCATGGATGGCTGCAGCGAGTTTAGTATCTTTTTGAAAGTGGTCCTGCCGTTGCTTGGCCCTGCGCTTGGCACATTGGGATTGATATCGTTTATCGCCTCCTGGAATAACTTCATCGGCCCGCTGGTGGTGATGCGTAGCGTCGACCATTACACTTTACCGCTTGCACTTCGCAGCATGCAAAACCCGATGAATGCCGAATGGGGCGCGATCATGGCTGGGTCTGCCATCGCCGTCCTTCCGTTGCTGATTTTATTTGTGTTTTCCTCCCGTCGCATGATCGATGGCCTCACTGCAGGAGCTGTTCGCGGCTGAACACTCTTGGAATAATTTCTTGGTAAACCACTGAATGAACATGAAACGTGCAGCATCCAATCTGGCCACCCCATTGAGAAATTCATTCCCCGATACATTTACCTGGGGCGTCGCCACTGCTGCATTTCAAATTGAAGGTGCGGCAGCTGTGGATGGTCGCGGCGCGTCAATATGGGATACGTTCTGCGACAGACCGGGCACTATTGCAGATAAGAGCAATGGCAAGGTCGCTTGTGATCATTATCATCTATACGAGCAAGATCTGGATTTAATCAAAGCTATTGGAGTCGATGCGTATCGCTTTTCATTCTCATGGTCGCGCGTGCAGGCCTTGGGCAAGGGAGATTGGAACGAAAAAGGTTTTGATTTTTATGATCGTTTGATTGATGGCATGTTAGCGCGAGGCATTTCGCCTTATGCCACGCTTTACCACTGGGATCTTCCGCAAGCACTTCAAGATAACGGCGGGTGGAACAACCGCGAGACGTGCAAACGCTTTAGCGAATACGCAGCCGAAGTGGCTCGACGCTTTGGTGACAGACTGGTTTCTATTGCCACCCATAACGAGCCATGGGTGGTGTCAATTTTAGGCCACGAGACCGGAATATTTGCGCCTGGAATACGTGATCGTAAGATTGCCATGGAGACTGCTCACCATCTGTTGCTGAGTCATGGCATGGCGCTGCAGAGCATGCGCACAACCGGGACCAATGCGCAGCTCGGGATCGTGTTGAACCAATCGCCTTTCTATCCTGCAACGCTTGCGCCTGAGGACCTTGCCAAGGCCAAGCTGGAAGATGGCCTGCTGATTCGCTGGTACATGGATCCACTGCTTAAAGGCAATTACCCGGCTGACGTATTGGAACACCTCGGCAAAGATGCGCCCGATATTGCGTCGGGCGACCTTGATATCATTCGAGCGCCATTAGATTTTATCGGCATTAATTATTACACCCGCCAGGTGGTGAGTGCGCAATCACGCTTCGATCATCTGGAAAATAAATTACCCGTGACCGACATGGGATGGGAAATTTGTCCGGAAGGACTGACTGACCTCTTGCTGAGACTTAAGCGCGATTATCCGTTACCTACGCTATTGATTACCGAAAATGGCGCCGCCTTTGCTGACCAGCTCGTTAACGGTGAGGTCAATGATCTACCGCGTATCGCCTACCTTAAACAACATATTTCAGCAGTGCAAAATGCCCTTGAACGAGGGGTCGATGTGAGCGGCTATTTTGTCTGGAGCCTGCTCGACAACTTCGAATGGGCTTCAGGCTATGAAAAGCGCTTTGGCATTGTTTACGTTGATTATGCGACACAAAAGCGCTATCTGAAAAACAGTGCGAAATGGTATAACCGGTTTCTAAACGGCAACCAAGAAAAATAATTTTTTGGGGAATGACTTGTGGCAACTATTGAACTACATGGCATTCGCAAGTCCTACGATGATCATGAAATTATCAAGGGCATCGATCTGTCGATTGAGTCAGGCGAATTCGTGGTGTTGGTTGGCCCGTCTGGCTGCGGTAAATCGACACTTTTGCGAATGATCGCAGGCCTTGAAGGCATCACTGCGGGCGACTTGCTGATTGACGGCGTTAGAGCAAATGATGTGCACCCGGCCCAGCGCGGAGGCGCGATGGTATTCCAAAATTACGCTCTTTATCCTCACATGACGGTCGCACGCAATCTGGGATTCGCGCTAGAAGTGTCGGGAAAATCTAAAAACGATATCAAACTGGCCGTCGACCGCGCGGCCGAGATCCTGAATATTTCTCACTTGCTGAATGCCCTGCCCAAAGCACTTTCCGGCGGCGAGCGACAACGCGTGGCGATTGGTCGCGCTATCGTACGCAAGCCAAAATTTTTCTTGTTTGATGAGCCTCTATCGAATCTGGATGCGTCGTTGCGAGGACAAATGAGAATCGAGCTGTTACGCCTGCATCAAGAACTCAACACCACAATGATTTACGTAACGCATGACCAGATCGAAGCAATGACCATGGGCGACCGCGTCGCTCTGCTGCGCAAAGGTTTGCTCGAGCAGGTAGGAGATCCGTTAACGCTCTACCGGCAGCCGCGCAATATATTTGTCGCCGCATTTCTTGGCTCGCCCGCGATAAATCTTCTCGATTGCGCATACCAGAATGACAACACGTTGCTGCTGGAGGGCGACCATAAACTGGCGCTACCAGCCGGCAGTTCACCGAAGATTCGAAACGCTGCGCAGATCGGCATTCGTCCTGAAGATTTCAACCTCCATGGCTCTGAAGGTATGCGTGGCACTATCGTAGTGAGCGAGCATCTGGGTGACCACGTGATAGCGCACGTCCAATTGCCAGGCGTGGACACGCTTGTCACCGCAAAAGTCGGCAGCAACACGGATCGACTTCAGAATGGGCAGCCTGTATTCGTCGTTCCGAACCTGAAAAATATTCTGTATTTCGATGCGGCAGGAAATAACATCTTGATTGACACTACTGTATAAGGAATTCAAAGAATGATGCCGATGTCATTTAACTCGATCAAAATTTCTAAGGCCGCACTCTGGCTGATTCTTGCAGGCTGCCTTGTGCCGCGCTCATTCGTCCAGGCTGACGACAAGGTCCGCTCGATCGGGCTGGGCTCAGTTCGCATAGCGCCGAAAACTTCGCTGTTTTCAGCGAGCGTGCCGCAAACGCCCACGGCAAATTACCGCACTCCGGCGATGCTGAAACAGGCTGCGCCCACTAATCAGTGGTACTCATCCGTAATGTTCACCCGGTGGTCTGAGCCGATACACGCGCACCCGGCAACATACCGCGCGAGCGCTGATGGTTTCGAGGTCGGCTATCCGGTTGAAACTCCTGTACCGGAAGGCGGTGGTAGCAGAATTGATATTTCCTTTCCACATCGCGCAGCACTCACTCTTGCACCCAGCAGCTTCACTCCGCTGGATGCCAAGCTCGCTGGACGCGGTGATTTTTCTGCCACAATCTCGATGGGCGATGCGAGCGAAAACGCCTTGCTTGCCACCGTCGTGCACGGTAGCCCGTTTAGTTATTACACCCTTAGCGCTGGTGACCTGCGGGTAAAACTAGCCAAAGGCGCGGTGGCGTGCTCCACTACCATTGATCCGCAGGTTTTATGTGTACGCGCATTGCAACGTGAGTTTGCCATATTCGCGCCTAACGATGCGCGTTGGGTCGATAGAGATCGCGACGTACCCGTTTTACAATTTGGTTCGTCCGGACGCTTTTTTTCTGTGGCGGTTTTGCCCGATAACCAACCCGAAACCTTGGTTGAATTCAAGCGCCATGCCTTTGCATTCATTACCAATACCGCGGTTGACTGGCGCTATGACCAAGCCAGCAGCCTAGTTCACACACGCTTCACTGCGACCGTTGAATCGCGTGCCGAGTCTCAGTCCATACCCATCCTCGGCCTATATCCACACCAGTCGCGCGCTACGAAAGCAGATCTTGGCCGCAGCTATCGTTATGCTTCGGTGCGCGGTTCCATTCAAACGATTTCCAGCAACGAATTCAGTACGACTTATCGCTACAACGGGATATTGCCCTATTGGGGTGGCCTGCAAGATGCGACAGGCAAAGAGCGACTCGCAAGCGTACTGGTGGGCGACGCAGCGCGGTCGCGCAATATTTTCAGCAAACAACAAGGCGGCGGCACCTATTGGCATGGCAAGGCGTTTTCCGCGCTGGCGCAACTGATGTGTGTTGCCGAGCAAAATGGCGACGCCGCATTAGCCAAAACATTACTTACCACCTTGAAATCGCGTCTCGAGTCCTGGTTTAAAGGCGAAGGTAACAGTTATTTTATCGAAGATTATGCGCGCATCGGAACTGTAGTGGGCTCGTATGATGAATTTGGCAGCATCACGCATATTAACGACCATCATTTTCATTATGGTTACTGGGTGAATGTCGCCGCCCAAATCGCCTTGCGCGACCCCGCCTGGGCACGCAAGGAAAACTGGGGCGGCATGGTAAATCTGTTAGTAGCAGACATCGCCACGAGCGAACGAGGCCGCGCGGATTTCCCTTTTTTGCGTAACTTCGATCCATACGAAGGACATTCGTGGGCGTCCGGCGACGCTGCTTTTGTTGACGGCAACAATCAAGAGTCGTCATCCGAGGCTGCCAACGCTTGGGCGGGCATCATTCTATGGGCAGAAGCAACCGGTGACACAGCCTTGCGCGATAAAGCTATTTGGCTCTACACGACTGAGACCGAGGCGATTACCGACTACTGGTTCGACATGCGCGGCAAAATATTCCCGCCCGCCTACGGCAAAGTCGTCGCTGCACTAGTTTTCGGCGGCCGCTACTCATACAACACTTGGTGGACCGAGGAGCCGAGACAAATCCAGGGCATAAATCTATTACCAATTACGCCCGCTTCGCTATATCTGGGTCGTGACCCTGCCTATTCCCTTCGCTTCTTGGCGGCGCTCGAGCCGGAAAAGCGTGCTTATAGTAAACGCGGATTAAGCGACGGAACGCCAGATGATGTCTGGCAGGATCTATATGCCTCGTTTTTAGCCATGGCTGATCCTGACGCAGCGCTGGCGAAATGGAAACCTAAGGGCGATACGGAATTGGGAGAAACCCGATCCCATACGCTGTATTGGATTTTGAGTCTGAAAGAAATGGGAACCCCTGACTTTTCGATTTCTGCTAACACACCGCTCTACAGCGTGTTCCAGAAAACTGCCGGAGTTCGTACCTACCTCGCCTTCAACTCAGGCGAAAAAGCGATCGAGGTGCAATTCAGTGATGGGAAAGTATTGACGGTGGCACCACGTAGCCTTGGCAGAATAAACTAAACCGATCGCCAAGGCTTATCTGCGTTAGTTCTCTAGCCCGGCAATCTCATGATCTACCGAAAACCTACCTTATGCATAAAGGCTTCGAAGGCAGGATGCCATGCGTCAGGATTTCGGACGAAAATATAGTGGCCGTTATTTTTATCCGCAGGAAGGCGTACAAACTCACCATTTCCACCGGCATGTTTAAATGCTTCAAACCATTGCTTCGGGTAGTGAGTGCCCCAGAATCGATCATTCAGGCTGTATAGCCATAAGCTGGGAAAATGATTGGTTTCCCCATACTGCGCAAACGCATCGCGCAGCTGGTCGGGGCGGCAAGGCTTTTCGAGACGATCGAGGCTGCCGCCATCGCCGCCCGAGATATTGACAACGCCCGCCACCGAACGAAGCTCGCTCGATGCAACCGCGATTGCGCCGATACCGCCGAAAGATTCTCCCAGCACCAATCCGCGCGCCGTATCTACGTAAGGCAGTTTTGCTGCGTAGGATAAAATTTGTTTTGTTTCGCTCACAATCGGCGCAACGCCGCGAAGATAATTTTTGTGATCGCATTCGCCGGTGTATTCGATATCTGGCCCGCCGGTCAGGCCGTAGCCTATCCGGGTTGGAATCAACACCACGAAACCTTTGGATACAAAGTAATTCGCATTGGCCGGATATTTCTGCTGGCCCATTACCGCAAAGCGATCAGGGCTCTCTGGCCGGCCATGATGGATAATAATATATGGCGATTTTCTTCGGTTAGTATCGCGCACGATGGTCAACACCATTTGACGCTCAACCACCATACCGGCGACTCCTTCGACCACGGTTGGAACGCGGACGGTATGTTCGATAATCTCAGATCTCGCAGACGTTGAAAAAGCGGATACAGCCAATCCGCTCATGAGCAAGGAGCGTGACGTCGAAATCACAAAGGGAATCAGATTTTGGATCATTTTGAAGTCAGGAAACTTGAGCAATTAACTTTACATGATTCAGCAATTTCGAAGAAACATTACTGTTTTTGTGCATCGCACAAAGAAACCATATTGGCGAAACTTATACCGTGCATAACTGCATCATTGCCGAATTCCTGTTGCAAATCAACGACCCGGATCAAACACTTCGCATCTTTAGGGAAACACCAACTTTCAATTTTCGCGTCCCCTAGATTTACGCTGTGGAACTATTGCAAATTTAACCAACACGGGTACAATGATTCAGCTTTATGAAAGCGCTTTCATTTTTTCCGGATAGGCAATGAACCTACATTATTCGTTTTCATCGGGCTTTCGGGCAGCATACGTTAAACATAAAACTTTTCTGGAGGTAGCCATGTTTCTAGCTAAATCAAATTTTAAATTTTCGATGAAAACGATCGTTGCCGGAATTGCTGCGGCCGGGATTGTTGGCCTGTCAGCCTGCGGCGGGGGCGGCACCACGACAACAGCAGGTGGCGGTGGGGGTGCAGGCGTGACGGTTAGCCCGTTTTCACTCTTTGCTTCTACCTATATTGCTTACGCGGCCCAAACCAACGGTGCTTTCCTCCGTTCGATTCAGGGCGGCGATGTTTATGCGGGATTCGGCGGCAATTTGATCTACGGTGACTATAGCTCTCCCCAAGCCGACATGAATCGCACCGGTTTTTACAATTTACAATCAAGGGCAACTGCGGTTGCCCCTAACACTGCCGCGGATTTTTCCTACATTGCCGTTCTGGCGCCGCTCAATGGCACTTTTGACATCAGTACCGCAACGACACTTTTGATTCAGATGGGAAATACCACTCCAAATAATTCAAACGTCTTCACCGTCGATCTCAATAATGCTGTCGGTGCCACTGCGGCCACCAATGATTGCGCAGCCGATGTAACGCTGAGAAGCGTTGGTGCCGGCCCCAAATCTGCTCTTGGCGTCAGCACTTACGCCGTGCCATTAAGCAGCTTTACCTGCTCCAAAGGAACGTTGGCGGCATTACAATCCGGCGGCATTACTACGGTTGCCGTCAAAGTGGTCGGCGATAAAAATAAGGCCGTGGCTCCGGGCGAATACAACACCATCGCCGTCGGCATGATTGGCTTCGCAGGTGCGGTGTCGGCTGCAGACCAGACAGCACTGGGTCTGTAAGTTTAGTCTTTAATAGCTTGCAGAAAATGTAAACTGCCTAGGCGAAGGGTGTTCGAAACCGAACACCCTTTCGCTTTTCATCCGCCCCGAGAAAATAAATGAACCGCCTTTTTTTTGCGCCTTTTGGAATTGCCCTTTTTAGCCAGCTCGCCTTTGCGGAACTAACCTACGACTTGGGCGACGTTGCCAAGATCAGTGTTTCAGGCTTCGTCAAAGCAGAAGCCTCGCGCGCAACCAATCAATCAACTGGCTTGGTTAACTGCGGATTCACCAATGATCCCCGCGGCGTGTTCGGCACTTTTTGTCAGCCCGGATCATCAGAGACCAAAAGCCCACCTTCACTATTTCTGACGCAACTTAGCGGCGGCTTGTCGCATGAATTTGATTCAGCCTGGAAAATTGATAGCCGCCTGACTTACCGTTTGCGTAATGGCAAAGCGGATATTTTCGAGGAGAAAGTGACGGAGCAAAATATTGCCGTTAGCCATCCTGTTTATGGCGAAATCAGAGCGGGTAAAATGCTGTCGCGCTCGTGGTCTCGCTCCGATAGTTTCAGCTACCCGCTCGGCATGTCGAGCCCATGGAGTGAAAGCGGCGCGGGCTATGGCTTCTTCAACAAAGCAGTTCGCTACAACGGCCCGATGTTTGAACTCGACGGTGGAAGAAAACTTTATCTCGAAGGCACCTATGCCACCAACGATATTCGCTACGCGCGTAGCGCTTTTCTCTCCAGCACCAACTTTAACCAAGCGCCGCCGCGACCTAAGTTAGGCGAAATATTTGTGCAATATTCCGACAGCGCGAACTTGGTTGAGTACGTTTTTCAAAAAAGCCGTGGCGGACAACAGTCTTCGTTTGCAAAAGGTCCCTTCGTCGGCGATGTGGGCAATGCAGACGGTCAAGGCATCGTTCCTGGTGTGCCCGGCATTTATACGCGACCCACTGAGAATGTTCATATTATTCAAGGCGATCACTATTTCAATCCAAATTGGAAAGCCACACTCGGAGCTCGGCGAAATGCCTGGTCCGGTGTGGCTTACCAATGCGATTTCGTACCGGGGGTAGGCTGCTACTTTCCTTCCGGCTTCAACAACGCCTCAGACAATCGTGGGCATGCTGCATGGTCGGTGGATTTCATGGGCGGTATCAGTCATTTTCAAGGGCTATGGACCTACACCACCGGCTTCGTAAGGCTCAACAAAGCCTATACCAGCACGCCAACTGAATATGGACAGAGCAATACCGCGACATACATCAACTTGGGGATAAACCGGAAATTGCCCGAGGTATACAAAAACATGCAAGTGTATGCCGGCCTCTCGCAAGTGCGCTTTGGGCGTAAGGGTCCCGCGCCCTTGAGCATGCCGAACGAGTTGGCTTTTTTTGGCGTCGATCCGCGTTCTAACTCATCGGCTACTTCGTTGACGCTAGGCGCTGGCCTGACGTTCTAATCAGACCTATTTTTAATCTGGCCGTATAAATGTAACTATTTGTTTTTATTGAATAATTTTTTTGCCCGCGAGCAAACAATTCACGTTGAAACAACTAGAATCTATTCGCACTCCATATTTTATTTTGACTAAAATTTGCAGGGACTATTTATGTTTATTTCAGTATCAAACCTAGTCAGCAAGTTCCGCATCGTATGTTTTGCCTTGTTGTGCGTCTTGCTTGCAACTTGTGGCGCCGACGGCGTCACCGGCAATCAACCCAATCAAACCTACCCCAATGCGAACTACCCATTAACCACGCGCCCTCTGCCCGCCATTTATACCAACACAGTCAAGGCGATCAACTACAGCGCATATCGCGGTGCCGGCCCCAGCGCCAATGAAATCCCAACCGATGCGCAAATCACAGAAGATCTTCAGTTATTAAGTGCTGCAGGCTATACCCTGCTGCGTACATTCCATACTGACCTTTCCCATGAAAATTATCTTCGCGTCGCCGCTGCAAATTTTCCTGCCTTAAAATTTCAACTTGGCATTTTTCTCGAAGGAATAGCCCCCGCACAACAAGCGACCTGCACGAGCGAGGCAAACTTTAAGGCTGTACTAAACGCAATAAGACAAGCGAACAGCTATTCGAACGTCGTTACAGTCAGTGTCGGCAATGAGACTTCTTTCTACAGTGCTTTTATGCCTGTCAACTGCCTGAAAGGCTATATAACTGCGGTAAAGCAGAACGTGCTGCAACCTGTTACGGCCGATGACGATTACACCTTCTTTGCAGGCCTGTCGGGTCCAACAGAACTACCCGACTCAATATTGCCTTTGCTCGACTTCGTATCGATGCACACCTACCCGATGAGCAACATCGGTCGTTGGAATTACAGAGGTGCTGGCAGCGCTGACGCTATGATGAATGCGGCGCTCGCCAACGCTCAATCAACCTATACCCAGGTCGCCAATTACATCTCAACCCACGGCGCAGCATCTAACCTCCCGATAATAATAGGCGAAACAGGCTGGAAAGCATTAGCCACCAATCCAGGCAATCCCTTAGAGGCCTGTTGCGCTAACCCGATCAATGCCAAAATGTATTTCGACTCGATGAATACCTGGCAGGCCAGCGGCGCCGGACCGAAGACGATTTTATATTTTGAGGCGACAGATGAAGCCTGGAAAGCGGCAGACGACGGATGGGGATTATGGGACGCGACACGAACACCAAGATACGCGCTATGCGGAACTGCGGTGCCCGGCGCACCAGTCTGTAATTCGCCGTTATATGAGGGCGCCCGCTTCGCTCCTTGACTACGTTTCAACTTAATAGCTTAAAGATCGAACTTTGAACTTCACCCTTTATAACTATGATTGGCGAAATTTCAACAGGTCAATGATTCAAGTCAGACCTCTGCTTTTGTGGCGTTTATTGTCAAGAAACATTTCGCATGACTGTTCTTGGCTGATCTCAGGCACTCGAATATTTCTCTCACTTCCCGCCCTGATTTTTCTCCTCCATGCTGCGCACAATCGAGGTGATACCGCGCTGCCATGACAGATCGGTGTTGCCGCGTATATCGGATGATTTGTTGACGACAACCTGCCCTGTGGTGACGTCTTTGATTTCGATGTTGATATTCAGAATCAGGTTGCTGACCTTCTGCACCCATGCGGTCAGCACGCGTTGCGCGCCGAGTTTTTTGGCGATGTCGATTTCGCAGCCGTTGCAGTCGTAAAGGTATTTGACCTTGGATTGGTAGTCGGCTATCAGCGCGGTGGCGGGTTCGTTACTGAGAACCTCATAAAATTTCTTCTGTTCGAATTCGTCGCGCAGTTGTTGGCTGATAAGTTTCAGGCGCTGCTTTTGCGCCGGGACGGCGTCGTAGTCGAGGGTGTCGTCAACGATCTCAAATTCGAGCATGGCGATGGTTTTGCGCGGCGCCTCCTGCGCACGCGCTGGCAGGCAAAAACATCCCGCCAGCAGGAAAATTATAAGTATTTGATTATATTTAATATTTTCTAGGCGCAGCATAACTCGCGGAATCAGTTTTTAATCAAGCATTGCTTGTTGGCGCTTTCCCTTACGGCTTTGTATTTTTTCGCCATGTCTTTCACCGACTCAGGGTCGCGGAACATTGCGCCGCGGTTGCCCTGCAGATTCTGGTTGCGCAGCGACATCGAGCTGTCGACGTATTCTTCGTAGGGCATTTCTTTGGCGATAGCGTCGATGGCGCAGGA
Organism: Burkholderiales bacterium; assembly: GCA_049698095.1. GTDB lineage: Bacteria > Pseudomonadota > Gammaproteobacteria > Burkholderiales > JBEEJL01 > JBEEJL01. Next base: position 35,595 of record JBAVXA010000210.1, on the reverse strand, counting down.
GCATTTGTAAACGTACTCGTATTTGCCTTCGTTGTCCTTCATGCACTCGAGCACATATTCGACGCGGTCGGCAGTCGGATAGTCGTGCGCCGACGCGACCGTTGGCAAACAACACAATCCGCCGAGTAAAACCAATACTTTGGAAACGTTCATTTAAGCTACTCCTGAAATAAACAATAGGGTAATGCTAACATGTTGCCTATGCTCTAACGCAAGCCGCCGCAAAACATACTACCTGGCCCCGCTAAATGAACCATTCTTTTTGCCGGAAACTCTCCCTGTCGTTTTTATTGTGGCTGATTTTCGCGCCCGTCGCGTGGGCTGATTTCCCTGCGCCGTGCAAAGTTGCGCCGAATGTTTATGCGTTTATCGGCGCAACCGAAGAAGCCAGTGCGCAAAACCGCGGCGCGGTGGCGAACCAGGGATTCATCGTCGGCGACAACGGTATTATCGTCATCGACACCGGCAGCAGCGACGAATACGGCGAGTACATGTTGCGCGCCATCGCAAAAGTCAGCGACAAACCGGTGGTGCTGGTCATCACAACCTTTACCGGACAGGACCATGTGCTTGGCAACGGCGCATTCAAGCGGCGCAATATCGCCATTGTCAGTCATCGCGATGCCGATAAATCTATGCTGGAACACTGCGCCGCCTGCCTTGCCAACCTGAAAAAAAATATCGGCGAAGACATTATGCAAGGCACCAGGGTCAACCGTCCGACGCTGATCCTGGATCGTTCGATCCAGGTAAAAATATCTGGCCGCGAGTTGGACATTCTGTATTTCGGCCACAGCCAAGCGCCCGGCGCGCTACTTGTTTATGACCGCGCCAGCGGCGTTTTGTTCAGCGGCGATCTTTTCAGCTTTGACCGCCTGCCGGAAACCCGCGAAGCGAAAATCGATGGCTGGCTTAGCGCAATCGAGTCGGCAGGAAAATTGCCGCTGAAGCAAATCGTTCCCGGGCACGGACCGGTGTCGAAGCCCGCGCGCATGGCAGAAGTGTCCGCCTACCTGCGCGCGCTTAAAGCGCAAACGGAAAAATTTTATCGCGACGGCGTGAGCCTCGGCGAGGCGACAAAGCTGGCGAATCTGCCCGCTTATTCGAAATGGGCATTATATGATGTGTTGCATCGCAGGAATGTCTTTAATTTATATCTGGAAATTGAGTCCCATGAGTTTTCGAAATAAGCTTACAATTCGCAAAAGTCACCCGAAACAATGAAGGACCATTATGTTTTCCGATAAGCCTACCCAGTTCAAGCCGGAATTTCCGGTTGCCCTGCCGCCGCAAAACCGCGACACCAACAACAGCGTGTTTATTCGCGAGCTCAAGTTGCCGACGATTATCGGTGTTTACGACTACGAGCGCCTCGCGCCGCAAACCCTGCAGTTTGAGCTGGAAATCGGCATGCGCGACACGGCAGCGTGTTTCAGCGACGATATCAGCGACACGGCGGATTACGCGCTGGTGGTGGCACGCATCCGCGAAGAGCTGGTGATCAGGCAGTTTTTTCTGCTGGAACGATTAGGCCAGCATCTCGGTCGCATGATCATTAACGAATTCCACGCGCCGTGGGTAAAAATTAGCATTGCCAAAACCGGTATCGTGCCGGACGCTAAACAGGTCGGCGTCAATTTGGAGTTTTTTGCTTAATGCCACTACGCTCCAGCCAATACTGCTGCGCAACGACGCTGCGCACAGAAAATTTATCCCAAAACAGCAGTTACTTTTAATGTCGAAGTTTTCTGTTCGCGCCAGATGTCGCGACAGTTGCCGGCTTGGTCACGGCTTCTTCCGGAGTTTTTTCGCCGGAATTTTCTTTTCAGCCACATAACGGCCGAACTCCTGTTCAAGAAACTCCGCAGCATTGTCCAGCATGAATGCCCGGTACGCCAACACCGGCGGCGAGAGACTCTTAGTACGCATATTGACGACGTGCCAGGTGCGCGAGACCGGCGTACCGAGCACGTCGAGAATGGCAATCACGTCGCTGCGCAATTCCAGGCCCAGCGTGTGCAACGATAGCAGCGACACGCCCATTCCTGCCATGACCGCCTGCTTGATGGTTTCGTTGCTGCCCAGGGTGACGATTTTTTTCGGCTTGAACAAATGATTTTTGAACATCTCTTCCGCGACCACGCGCGTACCGGAACCGGGCTCGCGCAGCAAAAAAGTCTCTCCGCGCAATTCCTGCAAATCAAACCTTTTCTCGTTGCGGAACGGGTGGTCGACTTTGGCGATAATGACGTGCGGATGTTGCGCCAGCGGCTCTGCCACGGCATCAAGCCCCTTCGCCGGCCGGCCCATGATGGCGAGATCGATGACATTGTCCTGTAACAGTTTGAGCAGGAACTCGCGGTTGCCGACTTCCAGCTTCACATCCAGATGTGGAAATTGCGCGGAGAATTTCGCCAGCATTTTCGGCGCGAAATATTTTGCCGTGCTCACGAGACCAATATGCAGCGTGCCCGACTGTAAACCGGTGAGCGACTCGAATACCGCCGCGGCATCCTTCAGTTCACCCAGAATGCGCGACGCGTGATGGAGTAATTTGTCGCCTGCCTCGGTAAGCTGAACCTTTTTGCCGACGCGTTCAAACAGCGCCGTGCCGACCGCATCTTCGAGTAATTTGATTTGCATCGAGACCGCAGGCTGCGTCAGGTGCAGTTGCTCCGCGGCTCGCGCAAAACTCAGGTTGCGCGCGGCGACTTCGAATATCTGCAGCTGGCGCAATGTCAGGTGGCGGACAAGATCGAGGTTATTCATCAGGGATTGCTTATGTGAAAGTTAAAAAGTACTGAATATACTTAGGTTTGGCAAGGGAATATTGTGAATTCCTGAGATTTTTTTTGAGTTCCGAGGAGAAAAGCATGAATGCCCCAGCAAATCAACGTGTCATCGCGAATACCAGCACCCGCTACAAATCCGGCGTGATGAAGTACAAAGAAATGGGCTATTGGCAGCCGGATTACCAGCCCAAGGAAACCGACGTGATCGCCCTGTTCCGCATCACGCCGCAGGAAGGCGTTGATTCCATTGAGGCCGCCGCCGCTGTGGCGGGCGAATCTTCCACTGCCACCTGGACCGTGGTTTGGACCGACCGGCTGACCGCCTGCGACAACTATCGCGCCAAAGCTTACCGTGTCGACCCGGTGCCGAATAATCCTGAACAGTTTTTTGCCTACATCGCCTACGATCTCGATTTGTTTGAAGAAGGCTCCATCGCCAACCTCACGGCATCGATTATCGGCAACGTATTCGGTTTCAAACCGCTCAAGGCATTGCGCCTCGAAGACATGCGCATACCCGTCGCGTACCTGAAAACGTTTCAAGGCCCGCCCACCGGCATCGTCGTCGAGCGCGAGCGGCTGGATAAATACGGCCGTCCGTTATTGGGCGCGACGACCAAGCCCAAGCTCGGCTTGTCGGGAAAAAATTACGGCCGCGTGGTGTACGAAGGGCTCAAGGGCGGCCTCGATTTCATGAAGGACGACGAGAACATCAATTCGCAGCCGTTCATGCACTGGCGCGACCGCTTCCTGTTTGTGATGGAAGCGGTAAACAAGGCGTGCGCCGAAACCGGCGAAGTCAAAGGCCATTATCTCAACGTCACTGCCGCGACCATGGAAGACATGTACGAACGTGCCGAGTTCGCCAAGCAGCTCGGCTCGAACATCGTCATGATCGACCTAGTCATCGGCTACACCGCGATCCAGTCGATGTCGAAATGGGCGCGGCGCAACGATATGATTCTGCATTTGCATCGTGCCGGCCACTCGACCTACACGCGGCAGAAAAATCACGGCGTATCATTCCGCGTCATCTCCAAGTGGATGCGCATGGCGGGAGTCGATCATATTCACGCCGGCACCGCGGTCGGCAAACTCGAGGGCGATCCGGCGACTGTGCAGGGCTTTTACAACGTCTGCCGCGAAACGCACAACCATGTCGATTTACCGCGTGGTATTTTCTTCGAACAGCCGTGGGCCGGCCTGCGCAAAATGATGCCGGTCGCATCGGGCGGCATTCACGCCGGACAGATGCACCAATTGCTCGACTTGTTCGGTGACGATGTCGTGCTGCAATTCGGCGGCGGCACCATCGGCCATCCGCAGGGGATTCAGGCCGGCGCGACGGCCAACCGCGTGGCGCTGGAAGCGATGGTCAAAGCGCGTAACGAAGGCAAAGATATCGCCAACGAAGGGCCGGAAATCCTGCAACAGGCGGCGCGCCATTGCCAACCACTGAAAGCGGCACTGGAAGTATGGAAAGACGTGAGCTTCAATTACGCTTCCACCGATACTTCAGACTTCGTGCCCACCACCACTGCATCTTAAGAAAGGAATCGTATGCGCATAACCCAGGGAACATTCTCGTTCTTACCCGAACTGACCGACAAGGAAATCCAGGCACAGATCGATTACGCATTGAAACAAAGCTGGGCCGTCTCGGTCGAATACACGGACGATCCGCACCCGCGCAACACCTACTGGGAAATGTGGGGATTGCCGATGTTCGATTTGAAAGACGCGGCGGGCGCGATGCTGGAAGTCAATGAATGCCGCGAGACTTTCCCCAACCATTACATTAAAGTAAATGCCTTCGACGCGGTGCACGGATTTGAGACCATGCGCATGTCGTTCATCGTGCATCGTCCGAAACAGGAGCCGGGTTTTGGCGTGACGCGGCAGGAAGTGAACGGCAGAAACATTCGCTACACCATTCACAGCTACGCTACCGACAAGCCTTCCGGTAGCCGTTACTAACATATTGTTTATATTGGAACATTTTAATGTCCTCTGCCGAGATAAAGACGTTGGATCCAGGCGCTGATAAAGCAACGTCAGTGAATCTGGCCGACCTCTATCAGCAGACCGGCATCGAACCATTGCTCAATGAACTCGACCGCGAGCTGATCGGTTTGGCGCCGGTGAAAACGCGAATTCGCGAGATCGCCGCGTTTTTGCTGATGGAAAAAGCGCGCGAACAATTCGGCCTCGCCTCCGGCGCGCCGTCATTGCACATGAGCTTTACCGGCAACCCGGGCACCGGCAAGACCACCGTCGCGATGCGCATGGCGGAAATTCTGCATCGCCTCGGCTATGTGCGCAAAGGCCATCTGGTCGCGGTCACGCGTGACGATCTGGTCGGCCAATACATCGGCCACACCGCGCCCAAGACCAAGGAAATCCTTAAAAAAGCGATGGGCGGCGTGTTGTTCATCGACGAGGCGTACTATTTATATCGTCCAGAAAATGAACGCGACTACGGCCAGGAAGCGATAGAAATCCTGTTGCAAGTGATGGAAAACCAGCGAGATGATCTGGTCGTCATCGTCGCCGGCTACAAAGACCGCATGGACACGTTTTTCAAAAGCAATCCGGGCATGTCGTCGCGTATTGCGCACCATATCGATTTTCCCGATTACAGCGCGGACGAGTTATTGCAGATTGCCGACCTGATGCTGGACAAAATGCATTTCAAGCTCAGCGCCGAGGCAACCGCCGCCTTGCGCGAATATATCGTGTTGCGCATGCAACAGCCGCACTTCGCCAATGCGCGATCGATGCGCAACGCACTGGACCGCGCGCGGCTGCGTGCGGCGAATCGCCTGTTCAGCAGCATGGGAAAAAATGTCGGCAAGGAAGCGCTGATGACGCTGGAAGCGGAAGACATCCGCAACAGCCGGGTTTTCGCCCAGCAGGCGAAATAGACTATTCAGCGGGAGAGCGTCATGCAGCAAGGCCGTACTAACGTCAATAAATTCATCACCGAGCAGCTGCGCGGCAACCCCGCGCTCGGCAGCGACTTCGGCCTGCTGGTCAGCGACATCGTGCGTTCGTGCAAGGCCATCTCGCAGGCAGCTGCGAAGGGCGCGCTGGCCGGCGTGCTCGGCACCGCCGGTGTGGAAAACGTGCAAGGCGAAACGCAAAAAAAACTTGATGTGCTGGCCAACGAAGCGTTCGTGCGCCATTGCGAATGGGGTGGCCATTTAGCCGGCATGGTGTCGGAGGAACTGGATGAGCCGTATCAGATTCCCGATGAATATCCGCGCGGCCGCTATCTGCTGCTGTTCGACCCGCTTGACGGGTCGTCGAATACCGACGTCAATCTTTCCGTCGGCAGCATTTTTTCCGTGTTGCGCGCGCCGTCCGGATTGACCCGCCCGACGGCCGAAGATTTTTTACGGCCGGGCACCGAACAGGTGCTGGCCGGATACGCGATATACGGTCCGTCGACCATGCTGGTGTTGACTGTTGGAACCGGCGTGTGCGGTTTCACGCTGGACCGCGAGTTGGGCGAATTCATGTTGACGCACCCGCAGTTGCAGATCCCGGCCGAGACGCGCGAATTCGCGATCAACGCCTCGAATGAACGTTTTTGGGAAGTGCCGGTGAAACGTTATGTGCATGAATGCTTCGCCGGCAAGAGCGGGCCGCGCGGCGCTGATTTCAACATGCGCTGGATTGCCTCGCTGGTGGCTGAAGTCCATCGTATCCTGATCCGCGGCGGCGTATTCATGTATCCCAAGGACACCAAGGATCCGAGCAGGGCCGGACGCCTGCGCCTGATGTACGAAGCAAACCCGATGGCGATGCTGGTCGAGCAAGCCGGCGGCGCCGCATCGACCGGTCATCAGCGCATCATGGAATTGAAACCGACTGCGATTCATGAGCGCGTGCCGCTCATTCTCGGTTCGCGCAATGAAGTCGAGCGCATTGTGCGTTACCATCGCGAACACGATGACGGCAGCGACGAAGAATTCACTTCGCCCTTATTCAACACCCGCTCGCTGTTTATGACGCATTAATTAATTTAATATATTCAAATACTTATAACAGGAATAAAAATGTCCGTCAGACACCCAGTCATCGCCATCACCGGCTCGTCAGGAGCAGGGACTTCGTCCGTGACCAAGACATTCCAGCATATTTTCCGGCGGGAAAAAATAAACGCTGGGATTGTTGAAGGCGATTCATTCCACAGCTACAACCGCCAGGAAATGAAAATAAAAATGGCGGAAGAACTCAAGATGGGCAATGACAAGTTCAGCCACTTCGGCCCGGAAGCCAACCTGTTTACCGAGCTGGCGTCATTGTTCCGCGAATACGGTGAAACCGGCCGCGGCAAAGTGCGCAAATATCTGCACAATGCCGCGGAGGCCGCGCCGTACAGCCAGGAGCCGGGAACATTCACGCCTTGGGAAGACTTGCCTGAAAAAACCGACCTGCTGTTTTACGAGGGCCTGCACGGCGCTGTGAAAACCGAGCAGGTCGATGTTGGCCAGCACGCCGATCTGCTCGTGGGCGTGGTGCCGATTATCAATCTGGAATGGATACAAAAGTTGTTGCGCGACAAGGGCGACAGGGGCTATTCGACCGAGGCGGTGACCGATACCATCCTGCGCCGCATGCCCGACTACATCCATTACATCACGCCGCAATTTTCCCGCACGCATATCAACTTCCAGCGCGTGCCGACAGTCGACACCTCGAATCCGTTTTCCGCGCGCTACATCCCGACGGCGGACGAAAGCTTTGTCGTCATTCGTTTCGCCAATCCGAAGGGAATCGATTTCCCGTATTTGATTTCCATGATCCACGATTCCTTTATGTCGCGGCCGAATATTCTGGTGGTACCTGGCGGTAAAATGGAATTGGCCATGCAGCTCATTTTCACGCCGATGATTCTTCAATTCATGGACAGGAAAAAACGCGCAGGGTGAGGCGGAATTGAAGGATGAAGGGTGATGGCGCAGGCAATGCCTTGCGCACGCCGTCGGCTGAAAAATTACATTTACCGCAGATTGGCCACGCTCAACCGCTGCGTACTGCGCGGCCTAGGCGACATCGAATGCAACCGTTTCTTCCCACGTACCCGGGTCGCAGCCGGGGCGCATGATATTGATGCTGGCGGCTGCAATCGCATGTCGCAATGCATTGCGTAAAAAATCATTATCGAGTTTTTTGATCGCGTCCTGACTCAGTTTATCGTCGTGCGCAAGGTAAGCAATCAGGCCTGCGTGAAAACAATCGCCGGCTCCCACGGTATCTTTTACCGCCAGATTCTTTGGCGTGGGCATTTGCGCCATGTCCGAGCGCGTCAGCAGTGCGCCACCCGCGGCACCCAATGTCAATGCAATCAACCGCACCTCCGACGATTCAAACAATTTCCTCGCCGACGCAACTGCGTCGTCAGACCCATACCCCAGGTGCAGCAAATCTTCGTCGCTCACCTTGACGATGTGCGCCTGACGCACCGCGCGCATCACGCCGAGCCGGTAGGCGCCGAGATCGCTGGCAGCAATCGGCCGCAAATTGGCGTCAACCGACAACACGGCGCCGCGCTTCGCCGCATGTTGCATCACCGTGATCACGGTATCGATATCTTCCGGTATCAGCGCCAGCCCGCCGGTATGCAGCAGCGCCAACGGCTGCGGCAGGGAAGCAATGATTTTTTGCGCGTCGATCTCACGATTCGCAACCGGTCCATGATGAAACGCATAACTTGCCTTTCCCTCGACATCCAGGCTGACAATCGCCAGCGCAGTCGGCAGGCGGCTGGTAAAACCTGCTTTCAGATCCACGCCGTTCTCGTGCAGGCTGGCGTCGAATTGGCGGCCGAAACGATCCTGCGACAATGGGTTGAGATACGCGGTAGCCAGCCCTTGCCGCGCCGCGCCGATACAGAAATTGAATACCGATCCGCCGAGACAGGCTTTGAAGTTTCCGTCCGGCTGTTGAATCAGATCGACCAGTGCTTCGCCCAGCGCGGCAATCATGTCTGGTCCAACGTCGATGCCGCGCCGAGCAGCGCCGGGCTCTCGGCGTGAATCACATAGGTGGGAATCGGCGCAAGGTAGGTGCTGAAGCGGCCTTTGCTTTCAAACCGCGCACGAAACGGCGAGCGCGCGAAATAATCGCCGAGCTTCGGCACGATGCCGCCGCCGATGTATACACCGCCGCGCGCGCCAAGCGTCAGCGCAAGATTGCCCGCGACGGAGCCGAGCATGGCGCAAAAGATTTCCAACGCCTCTACGCAAAATTTGTCGCCGCCGCGCAACGCCTCGCCGGTAATAAATGCCGGCTCAAGCTGCTGCGGCTCGACGCCGGACAGGGAAGCCACGGCGTTATAAATGTTGACCAGTCCCATGCCGGACAACAACCGTTCCGCCGAAACATGCGCGTACTGTCGGCGCGTAAACGCAATGATTGCATCTTCGCGTTCGTTCGCCGCGCACATCGAGACGTGTCCGCCCTCGCCCGGAATGGCGATCCAGCGATGGTCCGCGCGCAACAATCCGGCAACGCCGAGCCCGGTACCCGCGCCGAGCAGTCCGATCGGCGCTTGTTCTTGCGGCGCGCCATCGCCGATTTTTTCAAGATCGGTTTTCGCAATCAATGGCACGGACAACGCCAGCGCTTCGAAATCGTTCAGCACACGCAAGCGCGTTAATCCCAAATCTTTACGCGCGGCTTCGATGGAGAATTCCCACGGACAGTTGGTCATTTTGATTTGATCGCCGGATACCGGCGTGGCGACCGCGATCGCGGCATCATGGATTTTTTCTGCGCCGGCGGATTGCAAATAGGTGCGCACCGCTTCGACGAATGTAGGATGGTCCTGCGTTCGGACGGATCGGATTTGGGCAAGTTGATTGTCGCCGCGCGCGGCCAGCGCGAAGCGCGCGTTAGTGCCGCCAATGTCTGCCACCAATCGATATGAATTATTATAAGTCATTGATAATATTTAATATTATACGCAGACTGCGGCTGCAACCATGCATTATAAACAAATCGGCCAGCACAAAGCTGGCCGATTGTCGCGAGTGGATTTACGCGGAATCAGGCCGCGGCAATTTCCATTTTCGGTTTGACGACGCGGACAAACATGACGGCAACGGCTGCGCAAATCAGCAACGCGCCGGCCAGACGTATGACGTTTTCCGGGTTGCTGCCGAGCAACGAATTGTAGTAAAGCGGCAGGGTAAAAATCTGGATGATCATCGGAATCACGATGAACATGTTGAAAATTCCCATGTAAACGCCCGTCCGTTCTTTCGGAATTGAACCGGCCAGCATGATGTAGGGGTTGCCCATGATGCTCGCCCATGCGAGGCCGACGCCGATCATCGGAATGAATAACAGCCACTTGGTGTGGATCAGCGGGATGCAAATCATGCCGATGCCAGCCAGCGTCAGGCAAACGGCATGGGTTATTTTCGGACCGAATCTTCTGGCATAGGGAATCAGGGCAAACGCGCCGGCAAAGGCGACGAAATTATAAAACGCGCCGATCTGCCCATTGAGTAACCCGGCATCGCGAAATCCTTCCGTGGTTGCATCGCTGGTATTGAACATGGTTTTCGCCAGCGAAGGCACGATATAGACCCAGTAGCACAGCATGCCGTACCACTGAAACAGTTTCATCAAAGCCAGTTGCCGCATGGTGATCGGCATCTCGCGAATCGCCTCGATGATGTCGCCGAAGGTTTGCGCGATACCGAGCGGTTTTTTCCGCATTTGCGCGATTTCGCCGGCCGTCAGCGGGTTTTCCTTGGTAGTCTTCAGGGTCACCAGAATCGAGGTGATGGAGAAGAACGCGCCTATGAAAAAAGCAACCATGGTGATGCCGGGAATGTTGTGCTCGTTTACGGCGTCTTTATTCATGCCGATCAGCACCAGCAACGTCGGCGTAAGATAAGCCAGGGTTTGCGCGAGGCCGGTGAACGCGCTCTGCGTAAGAAAGCCGAGCGAATGCTGTTTCTCGTCGAGCTTGTCGCTGACAAAAGCGCGGTAAGGCTCCATCGTGATGTTGTTGGCGGCATCAAGTATCCACAGGATGCTGGCTGCCATCCATAAAGTTGGACTGTAGGGCATGGCGAGCAGTGCCAGGCTACATACTATCGCGCCGATCAGGAAATACGGCGTGCGACGGCCCCAGCGGGTCACGGTCCGGTCACTCATCGCACCGATAATCGGTTGAATGATGAGTCCGGTCATCGGCCCAGCGAGCCAGAGATACGGCAGGTTACCTTCGTCGGCACCGAGGTATTTGTAGATTGGGCTCATATTGCTTTGCTGCAGGCCGAAGCTGTATTGAATCCCGAAAAAGCCGAAATTCATACAAAGAATTTGCCAGAAGGTTAACAGCGGTTTCATATTGGCTCCTGCAAATTTACTTTGATTTATCGGGCGGCGCTATTGCTGCCGTTATGGGGCGTTCATCCGACTGAAATCGCCACTCCCGTAGTGCGCCCGAGCATGTCAGCGCGTAAGACAGGTCAGCGAAATTCACTTCGAGTCGCGCCGTATGCTGACCGTTGGTCCACTGCATGTCCAGAACCTGTGTAGCTGACGGCAACAGTGCGAACGTTCCGGAAAATGCCGCATGGGTATTGCGCAAGCGTATCAGATTGAGCAAATCGCGCACGACTGGTTTCTGCAAGTCTGCCGCCAGTTGCTCAAGGGAATAATAATGCCGGTTGATGTCGCGCCCGACGCCCGTGCGCTCGAGCAGGTCCATATCGTTTTCGCCCGCCAGCAAACCAACATAATAAACCTGCGGAATGCCAGGCATGAAAAACTGGATTGCCCGCGCCAGCAGATAGGCGCGGTCATTGCGGCCCAACGCGTCGTAGTAGGTGCAATTGACCTGGTACAAATCCAGATTATTCGCGGCGTTACCGGTCGCCTCGCGACTTTGTCCATGGCTGTTTTCGTGGATACGGTCAACAAGCTGCGTCAGCTCTCCCGGGGGGACCAATCCGGGTCGCGCGGTTCGGTCGGTCGCATCGGCGCCGATATCGATGATGCCGATACCGTCATGGGTGTCGAGCACGGTAAGTGCGTTGTCGGGTCGAATCGCGATCCACTCCTTGAGCGCACGCGCGGTGTGGAAAATGAACGCGTGCAACACCAGTGGCGGCAGAGCAAAGTCATAAACCCAGTCGACTTTTTTGGCGATTTCAATCTGCGTGCGGTAGTAAGAATGGATTTCCACCAGCACTTCAAGATCGTTTTTCTTGGCGAGCCGGGTGAATTCATCGATAAAAGCAAACGTCTCCGGCATCATGAAGCAACTTTTCCCTGCCCGCTTGATGGCATAACCCGCCGCATCCAGACGGATCATGCGCACGCCGTTTGCGCTGAATATCTGCAGAATATTTTCCAGATAGGCGCGGCCCTGCGGATTTTCAACGTTGATGTCGATCTGGTGCGAGGTGAAGGTGGTCCATAAATGTTTCTTCTCGCCGGATTTGAGACTGATCTCGGTAAACGGCCTGCCGGGGCGCGGGCGATAGATAGTTTGTAAATCTTTTTCAGTCACGCCGTTGGGAAACACGACATCGGCAGTGAGAAACAATTCTGCGTACTTCGATTGCGCGCCCTTCTCCAGATAATCCTTGAACTGCGGTGAGTCGGCTGACATATGGTTGACAATGACATCCGCCATTACGTCGACGCGATTGCCCAGCGCTTTCACGTCGCTCCAACTGCCGAGCTGATTATCCACCTGCGTATGGTCGATCGGATCGAAGCCCGCGTCGGCGCCGTCAATCGGATAATAAAACGGCAACAGGTGCACGCCGCCGAATAAATCCTTTAACGATCCATCGAATAATTTCTGCAAATCAGCGATCCCGCCGCCGCTCAGCCTGTCGATATACGTAATGAGTTGAACCTGGTTTTTCATTATGGCCGGCCAAATGAACATTCGATTAAACACATTTATAACTATATGATTTAATTGAATATTATTTCTAATGATCGAAAAGAGATAAAAAAATCACCGCATCTCATCCCCCCTGTGGGGGACGACATGCGGTGAGGAGGTTGCATTAGAACGAGTATTTCAGAGTAGCGCGAACCGAGCGGCCGTTGATTGAGCGAGCGGCCTGACGACCGTCATTGCTCTCTGTGTAGCCGATCTGGTCGGTCAGATTGTTGATACCGACCGACGCCATCAATCCCTGTGCGAATTCATAATTGGCGAATGCATTCAGGACAGTATAGCCAGGCAACTTGACAGTCAATGGACCGGCTGGGCTATCGTCTTGCGAGTCGGTGGTCCCGAGTATGCTGAGGCCGACATTCAGATTGCCGAAGTTATACGACGGTGTAAGCTGATACACGAAATCGGCCTGACGCTTTGGCGCCTTGCCGACACGCGCAGCATCGCTAGATTCCGTAACTTTGGCTTTGGTGTAGGTCACACCGCCGCCCAGACGGAATCCGCCGGTGTAGTACGCCGCTTCTACTTCAACACCTTTGGAATCGTACTTGTTCGCCTTGAGCACCGGGGTCGCCGAAGTCAGGTCGACGTTCTGTTCGTCAGTCTTGGCGTTGAACAGCGTAACAAAGGTGCTCAAGCCACCGCTGCGCCATTTCACGCCGCCTTCAGCCTGTTTGATAATGTTAATCGGCACCGGCGACTGACCGTTTACAAGTTTAGGATCATTGAAGAACGTGATGCGGTCTGCCATGAATGACGCGCCATCGCTGTAACGCGCGAATAGCGATGTGTCTTTTGTCACACGATAGTTTCCGCCAAGCGAGAATGAAGTCCGGTTGGCGTTCCAGTCGATGACGCGCTCTTTGGTCTGGTCGTAAGTTGTAGAACCGGCCGGGGCAAACAGCAGCTGATTATAGGTCCCGGTTGCGGCCATGCGGTCGCGCCGTACGCTGACATCACCGTTAAATGCGCCCATTTCGGTGCCGATCTGCAAGTACGGAGAAATGGCCTTGTAATCGGAAACGCTGGTGTTGGAACAGCATCCGCCGAAAGCAACCTTGCCGTTATTCGCATCGCTCAGTACAGCGGCGCGCTGGCCAACCGCTTCGAGCAGATATTGGTTGAAGTTCCATGTTACGTCGAGCTTTTGCAACGCCGTGAACATACCGCCTGTTAAACTGATCTTGCTGTCAGCGGTATTAAAGTTCTTGGTCAGTTTTACATCGTTGACGGTCAGGCCGAAATCGTCGAGCGAGGTGTTGAAAACCACAGCAGAAAAGGCATTGCCGGTGAAGGCTTGGCCTGCGCGCGGACCTGTGACGTAGGTCGTTCCGGCCGGAGCAGCAGCAACATCGCTTCCGGGGAATATTGCAACAAAGCGGCCGGAATTTGCCGCCATACGGAATTTTTCATCCAGTACGATATCGCCGGGCAAATTGAACTTCGCTTCAACGCCAAACGCTGTGGTTTTCGCCAGGAAGCCATCATTCAGGTTGGTCGACACCATGCCGTTGTCACGCGTCAAGGTGTGGTCGGTCATCAGGTAGGGCGAGTAGAAAGTTGCCGTACGTGGGTCGATACCGGGCAATTCGGAAATGCTGCCGTTAGAGAATTTAACCGGCACGGGAAGGTAGCTGGGCGTGTTGTCATTGAGGAACTTGAAGTTAACGCGCACGTAACCCTTATCGAATTCGCGCGTGATAGCTGCCTTAAGCTGTCCGCCCTTTTCGACGTTGACGCCGGAATCGCGCGGGCCGCCTTCGCCGAGGCGGTAAAAGCCGCCGATGTGGGTGTAGGTCTTGTCGTTGTCCTTGGCGCTGTAATCAAAGTCGAGGCGGTTATAACGCGCGCCGCCTATGGTGTAGCCCAGATTTCCGCCGGTCGATTCCTTGCCGGTCTTGCTGATGAAGTTGATGATGCCGCCGGGCGAGTTGGTTGCCAGGGTGGAAGCAGAACCGCCGCGGATAACTTCGAGCCGGTCAACGTTGTAGTCGGTACGCACGAATGTATCGGGCGTCGCAAATGCAATGTCCCCGAACAGCAGGGTCGGCAAGCCGTCTTCCTGAAATTGCACATAACGCGATCCGCCTGCAGAAATCGGCGCGCCGCGGGCCGTTACGTTGGCATTGCTGTCACCGCCGGACGACTCAGAACGAATGCCGGGGATGGAACGCAGTAACTCCGCCGTATTGGTTGCGCCGCTGCGTGCAATTTGCTCGTCATCCATGGTGCTGATGGAAACGCTGGATTTCATTTTCGAAATGCCTTGCGTTTGACCGGTTACCACAACTGCATCGAGACTCATCGGCGAGTCATCTTTCTTTGCTTCTTGCGCAAAAGCTTGCGCAGATGCGAGTGCCATGATGGCGAGGGCCAATGGGCGTATTACGGGTTTGTTTTGCGTACGTGATGCCATGAGTATCTCCTGTGGGTTTTTGGGGACGTTTACTTGCTTCGCCCCCATTCTTCTGCGGTGGAAACGGGAGCAGCGCACGCGTAGGATACATTCACTGCAATCGATTGCAATCTTGCGCCGCAACATAACTGGCAGCAAAATCAACCCTGCCAACCCAATATTCATTGCTTTCAGGTAATTAAACGAATTTGCTCCACGCAAAGCGAGGATTTGTGGGTGTCGCGAATCTGCAACAGGGATTAACTAAAGAAGGAGGTTTGCGTTAAGGCGAATCACAATCGATTACAGAAAACGGCGGTTTACTTGCGCGGGGATTCCACGACGCTGCTGGCGCGCACGATGAGTTGCGTCGGCAGTATTTCCGGCGCCGGACGCGCGCCCTCAAGTATTTTAACCAGTGCTTCAACCAATGCGCGCCCGGCAAGATCTATCGGCTGGCGGATGGTGCTGAGGGGCGGGTGAAAATATCGTGCGAGCTCGATATCGTCATATCCGACGACAGCAACATCGTCCGCCACGCGCAGATGCTCGTCGCGCAACGTGCTGATGGCAGTCATGGCGAGTAAATCGCTGCAGGCGAAAATCGCATCGAAACCGATATTCTGCCGGCAAAGGTCGTGTACCGCCTTGCGCGCGCTTTCGGCCAGAAACGGTACTGACAGGCAAAGCTGCTTATCCGGCTTGACTTTGTATTTTGCCAGCGCACGTTGATATCCTTCGAAGCGCTGTGCCGCCTCGGGTAAATTTACGTCGCCGAAAAACGCTATGCGTTTCCGCCCGGCCTTGATCAGGTGTTCCGTCGCCAGAAAACCGCCGGTGACATTGTCGCTGCCGATAGTGCAATACAATTGGCGCGGCAGCTGCGCGCCCCACACGACAACCGGCACGTGACGCGATGCCAATTCATTCAACTGGTCGTGGTGGCGCCATTGGCCGATCAGGATGATACCGATGGCACGGCCCGAGTCGTGAAGCTGCGCCACCGAATCGAGTTTGTCGGCATCGACGCGGGACAGCAACATGTCGAAACCCCGATCCGTCAGCGCGTCGGCAAGACTGCCGAGCATACTGAGGAAAAACGGGTCGGAAATATGTTGCCGCGTGGCGGAATCGTAAGGGACAACCACGGCGATCGTACGGTTGTGGCCGAGGCGGAAATTTTTCGCGCCCACGTTGATGGAATAATTTAAAGAACGCGCAAGTTGTTCGATGCGTTCGCGCGTTTCATCATTTACCAATGCACTTTTGTTCAGCGCGCGCGACACGGTAGCGGTGGAAACGCCGGCCAGCCGCGCGATGTCGGCCATCTGCAACTTGCCGCCCGCTGCAGGCAGATCTGCCGATTTTGATTTTTTAGCGAAGGATTTGGTCATGCACTCGTTCTTTTCTGTGCACTGAGCACAAACCGTATGCATTGTAACTAATTGATTATATTAGATTTTTTTGGTCGGGGTGAGAGGATTCGAACCTCCGACTCCTGCGTCCCGAACGCAGTACTCTACCAGGCTGAGCTACACCCCGAATGGTTTTGCAGAAGTGACAATATTAGAAATTCCGTGCGACTGCAAACTCGCACAATTGTAACAAACAATCCTTGTGAATTGAATTCGGCAAATGCGCGATAACAGCAGTCGCCACGCTGGCTTCATATCGGGCCTGGCCGCGCGCATAGTCGAGCGCCCCCGTTGCCCTGATCGCTTCCGCGACGCCGGCTAGGTCGGCGAGGCCGCCCTGCTCGATCGCGTGGCGCACCACGTCGGCATGTTTTTTACTGCCCATGCGCATGGCGTAGATCAGTGGCAAAGTCGGCTTGCCCTCTGCGAGATCATCGCCGATATTTTTTCCCATCTCGTCCTGATCCCCGGAATAATCGAGTACGTCGTCGATCAGTTGAAACGCCGTGCCAAGATGTATGCCGTAAGACGCCATAGCGTCTTCGTCAATTTTCGATGCGCGGCTGATGATTGCGCCCAAGCGCGTCGCGGCTTCGAACAGTTTGGCGGTTTTGTAGCGCACCACGCGCAAGTAATTTTCCTCATCGATGTCGGCATCGTGCACATTCATCAGCTGCAGTACCTCGCCCTCGGCGATGACGTTGGTTGCCTCGGACAGAATTTCCATTACGCGCATCGACCCGACGCTGACCATCATCTGGAATGCGCGCGAGTAAAGAAAGTCGCCGACCAGCACGCTCGCCGCATTCCCGAAAAGGGCGTTTGCGGTTTCTTTACCGCGGCGCATTTGCGACTCATCTACAACGTCATCGTGCAGCAGCGTCGCGGTGTGGATAAATTCAACCAAGGCGGCAAGCTCGTGATGAGCCCTGCCCTGATAGCCGAAGGCGCCTGCCGACAGCAAAACCAGCGCCGGGCGCAGCCGTTTGCCGCCCGACAGAATGATGTAATCGGAAATCTTGCGGATCAGTGCTACTTCGGAGTAAAGCTTTTCGCGTATGACGTCGTCTACTGCGCGCATGTCGGCGTCGATCACACTGCGGAGGTTGTCTATGTTCACGAGAATGAGGGGGAACCAGCGGCAAAGCAGGCATGGTAGGAAGGACGCCGCGGCCTGTCAACAACTGATTTTGCCCGGATACGCCGCGTCCGGGTGCCTTTGACCTGAAAAATCTTTTGCTGTATAGTGTGGGGTTCGCTGAAAAGCGGAAATATTAGTTTGATTTCATTGGATTTCAGGAGCATTTCTTATGTATGCGGTCATAAAAACCGGCGGTAAGCAGTATCGCGTTATCTCCGGCGAAAAATTGAAAATAGAACAGATACCGGCAGACGTAGGCGCAGAAATCACCATGGACCAAGTGTTGATGATGGGTGAAGGCGACTCCGTCAAAATCGGCACTCCGATCCTGAGTGGGGTTAGCGTCAAGGCGAAGGTTATATCGCACGGTCGTCACGACAAAGTGCAGATTTTCAAAATGCGCCGGCGCAAGCACTACCAAAAGCACCAGGGTCATCGGCAGAATTACACCGAAATCCAGATCACCGGTATTTCTGGTTAAGCGGGAGATTATTCATGGCACATAAAAAAGCAGGCGGCAGTTCCCGTAACGGTCGCGATTCAGAATCGAAGCGCCTGGGCGTGAAAGCCTATGGCGGTGAGTTGATTCCGGCAGGCAGCATCATCGTGCGCCAGCGTGGCACCCAATTTCACCCGGGCGACAACGTGGGCATGGGCAAGGATCACACCTTGTTCGCCAAAATTGACGGCAAAGTGGAATTCGTCACCAAAGGCCCGGCCAAACGTAAAATGGTTTTCGTGGTGGCTGTGTAAAATCCGCAGAATCCGCAACAAAGCCCCGCCGCAAGACGGGGCTTTTTTATTTGTGGTTTCGGTTTTTTATACCTGCAGGCATCGCGGAACCGGGAATGGTCGGGAGTTGTCGTGCCGATTTTCCGCTTGCATCTGCATCTGTATGGTAAAGTTTTTCAGGCAATGAAAATATGAAATTCATCGACGAAGCAAAAATCGAAATTCACGCAGGCGACGGGGGTAACGGCTGCGCCAGTTTTCGCCGCGAAAAATATATTCCCCGCGGCGGGCCCGATGGCGGCGACGGTGGCAAAGGCGGATCGATTTATGCGCTGGCAGACGGCAACGTCAACACGCTGGTCGATTACCGCTTCGCCCGCATCCATCGCGCCAAGGCCGGCGAAAGCGGGCGCGGCTCTGATTGCAACGGCAAGGGCGCCGACGATATTTTTTTGCGCATGCCGGTCGGCACGCAAATCACCGACGCCAACAGCGGCGAAGTCATCGCCGACCTCACGCATCACAATGAAAAAGTGCTGCTCGCCCGCGGCGGCATCGGCGGCATGGGCAATCTGCATTTCAAATCCAGCATTAATCGCGCGCCGCGGCAGTCGACCCCCGGCGAAGAAGGCGAAGTGCGCGAATTGCAACTGGAGCTTAAGGTGCTTGCCGACGTCGGTTTGCTCGGCATGCCAAATGCGGGGAAATCGACGTTCATCCGCGCCGTGTCCGCTGCACGGCCCAAAGTGGCAGATTACCCGTTCACAACGTTGCATCCGAATCTCGGCGTTGTTCGCGTCGACGAAAACCGCAGCTTTGTCGTCGCGGATATTCCTGGCTTGATCGAAGGCGCATCCGAAGGCGCCGGGCTCGGCCACCAATTTTTACGCCACCTGCAGCGCACGCGATTGTTATTGCATATTGTCGATATCGCGCCGTTCGATGAAAACACCGACACGGTTCACGAAGCCAAGGCCATTGTCAACGAGTTGAAAAAATATGACCAGTCGCTGTTTGATAAAGAGCGCTGGCTGGTATTGAACAAGGCCGATTTGCTGCAGGGTGAAAAAGAGCGTGACAAACGCGTCAAGGCTTTTGCCAAAAAATTCGGCTGGAAGAAAAAATATTTTGTCATCTCGGCCATGACTGGCGATGGCTGCAAAGAATTAACTTACGCCATCATGGACCACATTACTGAACATGCGCGACCGGAGCCGACAGCGGAATTGCCCGCGGATGCATCAGAATAATTACATTATAACTATTTGTTTATATTAACTATTTTATGAAATCAGTCGTATCGAAATCACAATGCATCGTCGTCAAAATCGGCAGCAGTCTGCTCACCAATGAAGGCGCGGGACTGGACCACGGCGCCATAGGCAATTGGGTGAAGCAGATCGCCGCACTGAAAAAATCCGGCAGGGAAGTTGTGCTGGTTTCCAGCGGCGCGATTGCTGAAGGCATGTTGCGCCTCGGCTGGAAAAAACGTCCACGCGCCGTCCACGAATTGCAGGCAGCAGCCGCAGTCGGACAAATGGGTTTGGTGCAAGTATACGAATCCTGTTTCCGTGAGCACGACTTACACACCGCGCAGGTGTTACTTACCCACGAAGACCTGGCAGACAGAAAACGCTATCTCAACGCGCGCACCACCCTCCGCACGTTGTTGCAGCTCAACGTCATTCCGATCATTAACGAAAACGATACCGTCGTTACCGATGAAATCCGCTTCGGCGACAACGACACCCTTGGCGCGCTGGTCACCAATCTGATAGAAGCCGATTGCCTGATCATACTGACCGACCAGACGGGACTTTTCACTGCCGACCCGCGCAAAGATGCGTCGGCGACGTTAGTGCGCGAGGCGAATGCAAACGACCCGACGCTCGAACAAATGGCAGGCGGCGCCGGCAGCAATATCGGCCGCGGCGGCATGCTGACCAAAATCCTCGCCGCCAAACGCGCCGCGCGCAGCGGCGCGCACACCATCATCGTCTCCGGCCGAGAACCAGAAGTATTACAACGGCTCGCCCAAGGCGAATCTATCGGCACTCAACTCAAGGCCGAAACTTTAACACTCGCTGCACGCAAACAATGGCTCGCCGATCATCTGCAGGTCGGCGGGAAAGTCATGCTCGATGCCGGTGCGGTCAAAGCGCTGCGCGGCGACGGGAAGAGTTTATTGCCGATCGGCGTCACCGGCGTAAGCGGAATGTTCGAACGCGGTGAAGTCATCACCATTACCGATAGCGAAGGACGCGAAGTCGCGCGTGGCCTCGCCAACTACAGCGCCGACGAAACAAAAAAAATCATGCGCAAACCAAGCGCGGAGATCGAGGCGATTCTGGGTTATGTCGATGAACCGGAGCTGGTGCATCGGGATAATTTGGTGTTGCTGTAGCATAAGCAGCGCGTTGCAAATGCTTTAGGGAAATACTGCACGGCTATTCTAAGCAATTGCGAAGATTCTGATGTGCCGCAGTTCAAATCAAAACCGTCAAACAACTCCTTCGCAAATGATCAGGATGACAAGCTGCCGCCGCCTTGAAAAGGAGGCAATGGAGCCTGATACATATAGTCCCGCGTAAACGGATATGTCGGTACGCTACCGTCCTTTAGCGGCTTCGCTGCGACGACCTGATAAATCGCATCCCAACCCTGTTCGAACGCGTAGGCGAAGCCCGCCATATAGGCACGCCAGATGCGGTATTTCTCTTCGCCCACAATTTCGACTGCTTGCTGCTGTTGCGCTTCCAGTCGCTCGACCCAATGCCACAAAGTCTCGGCGTAGTGTGGCCGCAGATTTTCCACATCGAGACATTCGAGTTTTTCGCGTCCCATTGCGTCGAGCACCTTGGAAACATGCGCCAACTCACCCTCGGGAAAAACATAACGTTGGATAAAATCCGCGCCGCCGCCGCGGATGTAGTCGTTGTCCATGGTTGAAGAGGTGACGCCGTGATTCATCAGCAGCCCACCCGGCTTCAACAACCTATTGATTTTATTGAAATATTCTCCTAGATTGCGTGTCCCGACGTGTTCAACCATACCGACGCTGATGATTTTGTCGAATATGTTTTCTTCCGGCACGTCGCGATAGTCCTGTAACCTGACTTCGACTTTTCCTTCCAGCCCACGCGCGACGATCTGCTGCTGAACATAATCGCGCTGGTTTTCGCTCAGGGTAATTCCAGTGCAATTTGCACCGTATTTCTCCGCCGCCCAGAAAATCATGCCGCCCCAGCCGCAGCCGATGTCGAGTACCCGTTCATCCTGTTTGATGGCCAGCTTCCGGCAGATAAGATCGAGTTTCTGCTCCTGCGCGAGGTCAAGTGAATCCTGCTCGGTTTTAAAATAAGCGCAGGAGTACACCCGGCGCCGGTCCAACCACAGTGCGTAAAAATCATCGCTCACGTCATAGTGGAACTGTATCGCCTGCTTGTCGCGGCTGCGCGTGTGGCGAAATAAATGTGCCACCGTGGCTAATTTGCTCTCCGCCTTTCCGCTGATCTCGAGCAACGGAGCAAGCATGGACACAATGTCGCGCACGTTGCCCTCGAGGTCGATTTTTTTCTGCACGTAATACTCTGCGAACCGGCTGATGTCCGGGCGGACGAATAAACTCAGTGTTTGCGGCGTATTAAGGGAAATAGTTACGCGCACCGGCGCGTCGCCGACCAGCAGCCTGTTATTCCATAATTTAATAGCGACGGGAAGTTTGATGCGCTGCAGGCGGGCCTGCAACGCATCAAGCGTGGATTCGACAGGACTCAATTTCGCGGGAAACATGATATCGCCCACCAGATAAAAGTATGAAGATGCTCCTATTGTCGGTTCAGCAATTGACCTGCATCAATCAACCATCAGGCCTTAACCGCGTAAATCGTTTACCAAAGCCTGACGTGAAACCGGATCGATCTCATCTATCAACACCAGGTATTTCGGATGATCTACGCCCATGCCAACGTCGGCTCCGGCCTTCAAGGCGGCCACCATTTCGCGCGTGAGCTCGAAGCGCAAAAAATGTACCGATGAAGTTTTGCCTTCGCGATCGCGTTCCATGTCTTCGTCGGCAATGGCATAAACGCGGTTGAAACCCAACACGCGCACCCAGACTTTGTCTTCCACGCCGACCAATTTGGACAGTGCAACCTTGCGCTCGTCGATGTCGGCGTATTCGATCAACATGGTCGCTTTCCAGTTGCTGCCCTCGGGAATCAGCGGGTTGTACGCGCTGAGCTCTTCCTCGATGCCCTGCTCTTCGAAAATCTTCTCAATGCGGAGCATTTCCTGCACTTGATAACGGATAGTCAATTCGTCTTCAAACAACAAAGTGACGTGTTCGCCCAGATGCAAGGTGCGATTTTTTTTGTGCGCGATGACTTTGGCACGGAAATCCTTGCGCGCCTTCGCGTAGGCTTCGAGTGTCATCAAACTGTCGCGGGTAATGGCCATAATTAAAGTTCCTGTATTAAAGTCCGTAAGCAATGCGAATTAATGATAAAGGGTGTTGCTTTTCCGTTTCGGTGCCCATCCCTTGAAGTATATGGCGACCGGCGATTGCGCAATCTGAGCTGACGTAGTCGGGCGAGTTATTCGCCATGGCCTTGAACACGGGCCTGCCGATTTTCATCGACATGTCGAAGTATTCTTTTTTCACGCCCCAGGTTCCGTCGTGGCCGGAGCAGCGCTCAACGGTATTGACCGTTGTGTCGGGGACAAGTTGCAGCATCTCGCGGGTTTTTTGCCCGAGATTCTGCACGCGCAGGTGACAGGGGATGTGATAAGAAACCTTCCCTAACGGTTTTTTGAAATCCGTATTGAGTAAGCCGTCGGCATTGCGCAGCATGAAATATTCGAACGGATCGAACATGGCTTCGGCCACCGCCTTGACGTCGGCATCTTCGGGGAACATCAGGGGCAATTCGCTTTTGTACATCAAAGTGCAAGACGGAACAGCGGTGAGAATTGCGTAACCCTGCTTAGCCAGCTTGGCAAGATGCGGAATATTTTTTTCTTTCAGCGCCGCGACCCCCTCGAGGTCGCCCAGCTCGAATTTCGGCATGCCGCAGCACGCTTCTTTTTCCACCAGCACATGCGGAATTTCGTTGTGGTTCAGAATTTTTACCAGATCGTGGCCGATGCCTGGTTCGTTGTAATTGATATAACACGTCGCGTAGATTGCAACTTTTCCCGGCGTGTTTTTGCCGTCGCGCACCGGCCACTGCGCGCTAGGCATCATGGTGCTGCGGAACTTTTTACTGTCGTACTCAGGCAGTTTTCGGTCTTTGTGGATTTTCAGCACGTCTTCCAGCAGCTTGCGCGTGGCAGGCGTTTTGTTCACCTTATTCACTACCTGCACCACCACGGGAATGCTGGCGAGTTTGCCCATGATGTCGGTGCTCGCGAGCATTTTGTCGCGGAAGTGCGTACCGCCGTTTTTATATTTGACCGCCTTGGCCCGCAACATCAAGTGCGGAAAATCGATATTGAACTGATGCGGCGGTACGTACGGACATTTGGTCATGAAGCACATGTCGCACAAATAACATTGATCGACCACATCCCAGTAAACTTTTTTCGGCACAGTGTCGAGTTCGTTCGAGGGACTCTCGTCAATTTTGTCGAACAGCAATGGAAACGCGTTGCATAAATTGAAGCAGCGGCGGCAGCCGTGACAAATGTCGAATACGCGATGCATTTCGGCCATCACGGAATTCTCGTCGTAGAATTCCGGATTATGCCAATCCAGCGGGTGACGTTTGGGAGCTTCGAGGCTGCCTTCGCGGGTCATAATAATGTCGTCCTGTGCGTTTCGATTGTATTAGCGACAAAGGCGAAGATTTTTGTCTTCGCCTTTGTTTTTTCACCGCCTTGGCAACAAGTTAATCGGCGAGCGCGTCCAGGGCTTTCTGGAAACGGTTGGCATGCGAGCGCTCGGCTTTGGCCAGCGTCTCGAACCAGTCGGCGATTTCTTCAAAGCCTTCGGTGCGCGCGGTTTTTGCCATGCCCGGATACATGTCAGTGTATTCGTGCGTTTCGCCGGCAATCGCGGCTTTCAGGTTATTTCGGCTCGAGCCGATTGGCAAATCGGTAGCGGGATCGCCGACAGACTCCATGTATTCCAGATGTCCGTGGGCATGGCCAGTTTCACCTTCAGCCGTTGAGCGGAATACCGCAGCGACGTCGTTCTGGCCTTCGACGTCCGCTTTGGCTGCAAAATAAAGATAGCGGCGATTTGCCTGGGACTCGCCCGCAAACGCGGCTTTCAGGTTGTCGTGGGTTTTGGTGCCTTTGAGTGACATAACGGTCTCCTTGAAATATTTATAATAAACAATGAGTTAAAAATATCAGGCTGATTAATGAGCGTTTGGAAGCGTTTGCGCCTTGATGACTAGACAATGTCTAAATCATGAGTTCAGTATAGGACAGGATTGGCGCAAGCTCAACCCACAAAGCACGGTTCAAACGAAAATTATGAAGACGATGCTTCCGGGAGGATGATGTCCGGCTTAGCCGTATCTTTCGGCTCGGCGCGGATGCCCAGATGCGTGCGCTTGTTCCGATGATTTTGTCCACGCAGATAAACAAACAATTCGTTCAACGCCTGCTTGTATACATCGCGCTTGAACTCGATGACGCTCTCCATGGGAATCCAGTATTCATGCCAGCGCCAGGCGTCGAATTCGGGGTGCGGGCTGGCGCGCAATTTCACGTCCGAGTCGCGGCCAACCAGGCGGAGTAAATACCATATCTGTTTTTGCCCGCGATAGCTGCCGCGCCACTCGCGCCGCACCCAGTGGGCGGGCACGTCGTAATGCAGCCAGGAGCGGGTACGCCCGAGGATTTGCACATGGTGCGGCAACAAGCCGGTTTCTTCTTCCAACTCGCGATACATCGCCTGTTCAGGTGATTCGCCGTGGTTGATGCCGCCTTGCGGAAATTGCCACGAATGCTCTTTGATGCGCTTGCCCCAAAATACTTCATTTCGGGCATTGCATAGCACAATGCCGACGTTGGGGCGGTATCCGTCCCGGTCAATCATGATCGCACTACCTAATAGTGAGTTACCCCGATTTTTTCACATTTCCGGTTGGTTTAAAAGCGTGAACGCCCGTCTTTTGAAATTTATCCAATGAAATTATCGCGCTGCGTCATCGCCTGGTTCGATATGATGCTTTCGCGCGACAGCTCATCAAAACCGATCATTTCTTTTATCTATATGATTAAATTGAATTTTCCATAAATCATAGTTTGATGACCGGCCCGGTAAACAAGACTGGGCCCGTCGGTTGACCGGTCGGCGAACCGCCCTTGGGTTCAAGGCTGATCGCTAGCGCAGGAATGTCGGTCAATCCTTGCATCGTATTCGGCACCAGCAACACCGTCTCACCTTGTTCCGACACCAAGCCGAGCGACCGCGGCGGCCCGCCCTTGGGCAATGCCCACAACTCATAATCCCGATCGGCGTCGATTTTCTGCTGGCCGATAATTTTTATGCGCAATTGCTTTTGCCGGTTGTCGCTGGCAACCGACATCACCGGCTGCGCCTGCTGGTTGCTCAGCACGACAACATAAGTCGGCTTCGCCTCAGGCGGCGGCACGACGCTGATGAATACGAGCAATGCCGCGACCGCGGCGGTCGCGGCCAGACCCCAGCCGCGCCAGAAAACCAGATTGCTCCACCAGCTTGGGCCGGACTTGGACGGATCATTTGCCGGCGCATTTTTCATGAACAATTGCGCGCGAATGCGATTCCAGACTCGGCGCGACGGGGCAATCGGCGCGAGCCTCAGCGCCAGCACAGACAGCGACGCCTGCCATTGCTCGACCCGGTGCTGCAAATCCGCGTCGTTGTGCAATAGCGATTCGAAACGCTTGCGCGCCGCTCCTTGTAATGTGCCGAGCGCGTATTCGGCCGCCAGTGCGTTGCGTAAATCCGGATCGTGGTAATTCATGCTATTCCCAAACAATTTTTCAGGCTGTCAAGGCCGCGCCGAATCAACGATTTCACTGTGCCTATCGGTTGTTTTTGCTCCGCCGCCAGTTCGCTATGGCTGTAGCCGTAAAAAAAAGCCAATTCAATATTGCGGCGAGCGGACGGAGCGAGTTGCTCGAGACACTTTTCTATGTGCCCACTCAGTTGATTCTGCTGCGCCAATTCCTGCGGACCCAATGACGGTTCAATTATATTTTCCAGCATATCTTCTATCTCATCTCCGCCGAGCTGCTGCGGCCGCACACCGGCGCGGCGCAAATTATCGATACAGCTATTGCGGACTATGCTGATCATCCAGGTAAGCGGTGCGCTCCTGGCCGAATCGTATTCGGACGCATTGTGCCAAATCCGCACGTAGCACTCCTGCAACACGTCTTCTGCCCAGTCCTGACGACCCAATATACGCATCGCAACGGCAAACAGATTCGCCGAAGTCTGCGAATAAAGTTTTTCGAATGCGTTCTGGTCCCCTTTACCGGCGGACAGCAACAGCAGCGCAATATCGTTATTCCTTTCTGTGTTTTTCATTTTATTTGTCTATAACGGAAGCGGGGATATCGAATAATCAAGGTAACGGAGCTAACTATCTGTATTTTATAGACAATTTATTTTTTCGCCTGATTTGCATCCAATGTAAATCAGCCCGCGTATACAACTGTGCAGTTCATTTTATCTGCAACCACTTTTCCACAGGAGAAACTCATGCCTACCAAACCAAAAACCTTGCTGCGTAACGTCAGCTTGATCGCGCTGACCATCGCGGCCAATGCAATGCTTGCAGCCCCGGTCCATGCTTCGAGCCATCGCGAAGCGCCGTTTATTACCCGCATGCCGAAAGTCGATGCCACAGACTTTTATATGTTCCGCAGTTATGAAACCGGTCGTCAGGATTATGTCACGCTGGTAGCCAATTACCAACCGTTACAGGCGCCCTACGGCGGGCCGAATTATTTCACCATGGACTCCGACGCAATTTATGAAATCCATCTGGATAACGACGGCGATGCCAAGGAAGATCTGACTTTCCAGTTCCGCTTCAAAAACACCCTTAAAGACATCAAACTGCCGATCGGCGGAAAAAATATTTCCATTCCGCTGACGCAAGCAGGCCCCATCAGCGGCGTTAACCCTGGCACCTTAAATGTGCGCGAGACCTATACCGTCGATATACTTCGCGGCAACCGCCGCAGCGGCGCGCGCACGGCGGTCACCAACAAGGCCAACGCCTCGCCGGTTTTCGACAAGCCAGTGGATAACATCGGCACCAAGACCATAGCCGATTACCCGGCATACGCTGCGCAGCACGTTTACAACGTCAGCATCCCGCAGTGCGGCGATGGACGCGTGTTTGTCGGCCAGCGTAAAGACCCGTTTGTGGTCAACCTCGGCGAGACGTTCGACCTTGTTAACATCAAGGCACCGGCAGTCGAATTTGATGCAAATGCTGAAAAGCTGGAGAAGGACGATCTGGCCGACGCCAACGTCACGAGCATGATTCTCGAAGTGCCGATCAGCTGTTTGACCAAAGGCGCGGATCCCGTTATTGGCGGATGGACCACTGCCAGCGTAAGACAGGCGCGCTTGATCGACCCGACGCCTAAAGGCTTCAAGGACGACAGCCACGGCGCAAGCAAAGAAGGTGGTGCATGGACGCAAGTATCGCGTCTCGGCTCGCCGTTGGTGAATGAAGTCGTTATCGGCCTCAAGGATAAAGACAAATTCAACCACAGCAAACCGGAAAACGATGCGCAGTTTGCCGACTATGTGACTAACCCCACTTTACCGGCTCTGGTTGAAATTCTGTTCGGCGGAGCCGGCGTCAAAGCACCGACTAACTTCCCGCGCAATGATCTGGTCGCCGCGTTCCTGACCGGGGTACCCGGCCTAAACCAGCAAGCCAAAGTCACAGCGTCGGAAATGTTGCGCCTGAATACCAGCATTATGCCGGTGGCCAAAGGCTCGCAGAAACGCCTCGGCGTTGTAGCCGGCGACAATGCGGGTTTCCCCAACGGCAGACGCCCCGGCGATGACGTAGTGGATATCGAGTTGCGCGTCGCGATGGGTTTGTTGTGCACCATCAATCTCGGATGCGTTCCGGGCGATGCGCCTTCAGGCGGCATCAAGTTCACCGACGGTGCATTTGTCGACGACAGTTATTTTGACGCCAGTTTTCCGTATGTCAAAACACCGCTTGCCGGCTCGCCAAACGGCGTGTCGGATTGATTTGAATCGGAGACTATCATGAAATTTTCCAGACTAACGTTGGCGGTAGTGGTCGCCGTGTTACTGAGCGCCTGCAGCAGGGGCGGCAGCGATAATAATGGCGCTAACCCGGTTGCAGATACATTTACCAGTCAGGTTTCGGTCGAGGCAGCAGCGGCTAAGGATGCAGCCGAGCCGCTGGATATCAACAGCCTGGTGGTGACGCAGCCGGATAATACCGAACCGGTTCCATTGAGCTGAACAGAAATGCATTCGTCGCGCCGGTCGGCAGGGAGCGTTTGCTCTGCCGGTCGGCCGGAGATTGCCGTTTGTTGAAAGCGTTTCCATGACAAAATTTATTTCACTATTACGGCGCGGCAGATTATCGCCAGCGCTTTTTTTAATTCTCGGCATAGCGATGCCGCTGTCTGCGGCACCTTTTTTGCCCGACACCGATGCACAGGTTCTCGAGCAATTGCCGGTAAAGAACACGGCAGTCGATCGTGAGCTGGGGCTACTTAAAACGTCTCTGAAGCAAAACCCGAAAGATCTGCAAACTGCCGTTGCCGCGGCGCGGCGCTATATCGAAATCGGCCGCAGGGAGTCGGATCCGCGCTACTCCGGCTACGCACAGGCGGCGCTGGCACCATGGTGGAGTCACGCCGACGCGCCGGTTGAAGTGCGCGTCCTGCGCGCGACTCTCGCACAAAGCTCGCATCAATTCGACGCCGCATTGGCGGAATTAAACAGTGTGCTACGCCAGGATAAAATGCAGCCGCAGGCGTGGCTGACGCGTGCATCGATATTGCAGGTGCAAGGCCGCTTCGCCGAGGCGAAACAGGCATGTCAGGTGGTGGCGCGCATCGCCTCGCCGCTGGTCGCGCAGATGTGCAGCACTGGTGTGGCGAATGTGAATGGCGACGCGCGATCAAGCTATCAGCAGTTGTTGCAAGACTATGCAAGGTACGGCGAGGCCGAGCCGGACTTGCGTAGCTGGGTGCTGACGCAGCTGGCGGAAATGGCAATGCGGCTAGGCAAGCCCGATGCGGCCGAAACGCATTTCCACGCGGCCCTGAAAAGTGACCCGGACGACAGCTATTTGCTTGCCGCCTATGCCGATTATCTGCTCGACCAGAAACGTTACGCGGAAGTGAACCAATTACTGCAGGACAAAACCCGCGCAGATGGATTGCTGCTGCGTTATGCCGAAGCGTTGAAGCGAACCGGGCATGCACAGGCGAAACAATATGCCGACAAACTGCAGCAGCGCTTCGCATCGGCCGCGCTTCGCGGCGACCGCACCCACCAGCGCGAACAGGCACGATTTACTTTGCACCTGCTGAACGATCCACCGTCCGCGCTGCAACTGGCGCTGGAAAACTGGCGCGTACAAAAAGAACCGGCGGACTTGCGCGTATTGCTCGAAGCGGCGGTTGCGGCGAAAGACACCGCAGCCATTAGCATGGCCGGCGAATGGATCAAGCAAAGCAAGCTGCAGGATGTTGTGCTGGCCGCCATGATGCCGGCAAACCGGTCGTGAACGGCAGCACACGCTAGAAACGAGCTCCAGCGGAACAATTTATTTATTATAACTCATTGATTATATTATTTTTTTTGTCGAGCAATGATAAAATCGTCAACAAAGGCCGTCCCGCCCGCAGCCGGCCGGAGAATTCGGTGTAGCGATATTTTTTCGATTTTTCGCCATGCGGCCTGTCCTTGCATCCGACGGCCTCAAAAATGCGTATCATCTGCGAGGATGTTCGACTCCGCGATTCTTCACGAGGATGTGAACATCTAGACCATGCCGGCCTGAGCAGGTCGGCTCAATTCAATTATGGAGATAAAAATGATCAAAATGAAAATTCGTGTCGCTAAGAATGTTGCTTATTCGCTCGCGATATCGTTGCTCGCGGCCTGCGGCAGCATGTCGCCGATGTCCTCCCAATCAATGTTTTCCCAGGCAAATCTGCCGGCATCGGTTCAGGTACCCGCCGGCCACAAGGTGGCCATGGAAACGGTCGGGGCAGGCACCATTACTTACCAATGCAACGCAAAAAAAGATATGGCTGATCAGTTCGAATGGGTGTTTGTCGGACCCGATGCGAAGCTGAATGATCGAAGCGGGAAACAAGTCGGAAAATATTACGGTCCGCCCGCCACATGGGAAAGCACCGACGGCTCCAAACTGACCGGCGCCCAGGTCGCCGTGGCGCCAAACGGGAGTGGAAATATCCCATCGCAATTGGTAAAGACGAACGCGGCGATGGGCAGCGGTGTGATGAGCGGCGTCACCTATATCCAGCGCGTCGCGACGCAAGGCGGCGTTGCACCTTCCGCGCCCTGCAATGCAAGCGTCGCCGGAAGCAAGCAGATCGTCAATTATCAGGCTGACTATATCTTCTACAAACCGATTTGATTCAAATGCTATTGGGATTTGCCGGCGTCGGCTGTTTTACGTCGGTAAATTCCTCCTGATGCCGGCACGGCGGCCTTTAGGGTTTTCCGTAAGCCGAATGTATATAACCCATCAGATCATTTAATTAAAAGTAGTTCGTCGATGCGTCAATTCATTTGCTCCAGCAGCATGGGCCTTATTGTTTCATTTTCCGGTAACGCTTTCGCCCACGACGCAGAAATTCTGGAAAAAATCGAAATCCAGGGAAATTATGCCAATGGCGTCGGCACGTCGGACGCCGCCAGCCAAGGCAGCGTCACTGCAAAATTGATCGAAACGCGGCCGCTGCAGCGACCCGGCGAAGTGCTCGAATTCGTACCCGGCGTAATCGTTACGCAGCACAGCGGAGAAGGCAAAGCCAATCAATATTTCCTGCGCGGTTTCAATCTCGATCACGGCACCGACTTTGCCACTTCCGTCGCCGGAATGCCGGTCAATATGCCGACGCATGCGCACGGACAAGGGTATTCGGATTTAAATTTCCTGCTGCCCGAACTGGTGTCGCGCGTGGACTATAAAAAAGGTCCGTACTTCGCCGACTCGGGCGACTTTTCCTCGGCAGGTTCGGCGAATATCCTCTATGCCAACTCGCTGAAGAGCAGCCTGGCAGAGATTACGCTGGGACAGAAAAATTTTCAGCGCGGATTAATCGCGGCTTCGCCCGACCTGCAACGCGGCCATTTGCTCTATGGCCTCGAAGTCGCGCACAACGACGGTCCATGGCAAAACCCAAGCAAACTGAAAAAATTCAACGGCGTATTGCGCTATAGCAAAGGCACACTCGACAACGGCTACGCATTCACCGGCATGGCCTATAACAGCAAATGGAACAGCACGGACCAGATTCCGTTACGCGCGGTGCAGGATGGCTCACTCAATCGTTTCGGCACCATTGACCCGACCGACGGCGGCGAATCGTCGCGCTACAGTTTTTCGTTTGAGCAAAAATCACAACTTGACAACGGTGTATTCGCCTTCAACAGCTACGCGATTAAATACCGGCTTAATCTGTTTTCCAACTTCACTTTTTTCCTCGCCGGCCCGATCAATGGCGACCAATTCGAACAAGCCGACAGCCGCATGATTTACGGCCTCAACAGCAGCCGCTCGTGGTTCGGCAAACTCGGTGGTAAAGAAAGTATCACCAAGATTGGCGTGCAATTGCGCCATGATCAAATCGATAACGTCGCGCTGTACGACACTACCGCGCGCCAGCGCACCAACCTCACCCGCGCTGATGTAGTGAAGCAAACCAGCCTCGGCGTATTTGCGGAAAATTCTTTGCAGTGGAATGACAAACTGCGAAGCATTGTCGGGCTGCGCGCGGACAAATATCGCTTCAAGGTCAACAGCAACACCGCGGAGAATTCCGGTACTTCCGATGACAGCATGGTTTCACCAAAACTCAGCGTCATCGCCGGTCCTTGGGACAAGACGGAATTTTTCGCCAATCTCGGCAACGGTTTCCATAGCAATGACGCGCGCGGCGCGACATTGACCGTCGATCCGAAAACGCTGCAGCCTGTCGCTGGAGTGCACCCACTGGTGAAATCGCGCGGCGCCGAGTTAGGCCTGCGCACGGAAATCATTCCCAATCTTCAAACCTCGCTGGCCTTATGGCAACTCAAGCTCGACTCGGAATTGTTGTTCGTCGGCGACGCCGGCACGACCGAGGCCACGCGCCCGAGCAAACGCCACGGCATCGAATGGAGCGCGCATTACACACCAAATAAATGGCTGTTGCTCGACGCAAGCCTGTCCGGCTCGAAAGCGAGATTCAGCGATACCGATGCCGCCGGCAGCCTGATTCCCGGCGCGATCGACAAAGTCGCTTCGGCTGGCATAACCGTCGATGATTTACATAATTTTTTTGGCAGCCTGCAACTTCGCTATTTCGGACCGCGGCCACTGCTTGAAGACGGCAGCCAGAAGTCCAAGGCCACCACGATGGTCAACCTGCGCGCCGGTTACCGCATTACGCCGAGGTGGAAAGCAAGCATCGACATATTTAATTTGCTCAACCGCGAAGCCAGCGACATCGATTACTTCTATTCGTCGCAACTCAAAAACGAAACTGTGCCAGTGGATGATATTCACTTCCACCCGGTCGAACCGCGCAATGTGCGCTTCAGCATTATCGGAAATTTTTGATTCAATCCGCGCCATGTTGGAATCGTCGCCAATGAAGTCGACGCCGCGTATGTTTTCAATAAAAATCAAATAAAATCATATGGTTAGTCTTGTGCCGCGATGACAATTTTTTCTTTTCCTTACCAGTACGTTTGCCATTAGGGAATCAACGGCCGCCGTTGTAAAATGGCGGCTTTCGTTTTTCCGGAATATGTCATGCGCGTATCGCAATTTTTTATTTCTACGCTTAAAGAAGCACCTGCTGAAGCAGAGCTGACCAGCCACAAGCTGATGCTGCGCGCGGGCTTGATCAAAAAGCTTGGAAGCGGGCTTTACACTTGGATGCCGCTCGGCTTGCGCGTGTTGCGCAAGGTGGAAAACATCGTGCGCGAGGAAATGGATGCGGCGGGCGCAGTGGAATTGTTGATGCCGGCAATTCAGCCGGCCGAGTTATGGCAGGAGAGTGGGCGCTGGGATGTTTTCGGCCCGCAGATGCTAAAAATCAAGGACCGCCACGAGCGCGATTTCTGTTTCGGCCCGACGCATGAAGAAGTGATCAGCGATATCGCGCGGCGCGAAATAAAAAGTTACCGCCAGTTGCCGTTGAATTTTTATCAGATACAAACCAAGTTCCGCGACGAAATCCGCCCGCGTTTCGGCGTGATGCGCGCGCGCGAATTCATGATGAAGGACGCATATTCGTTCCACGCCGATTACCCATCGCTGGAAAAAACCTATACCGATATGTACGACGCCTATTCGCGCATATTTACCCGACTCGGTCTAAAGTTCCGTCCCGTGGCGGCCGACCCCGGCGCAATCGGCGGGTCGGGCTCGCATGAATTTCACGTGCTGGCCGATTCCGGTGAAGACGCCATCGCGTATTGTTCGGCTTCCGATTATGCCGCTAATGTGGAGTTAGCTGAAGGCGTCGCACCGAAAACTCCTCGCGCCACCGCCACGCAAGCGATGCATAAAGTCGCCACGCCGAACAAAAAAACCTGCGAAGACGTAAGCGAGTTTCTCAAATTGCCATTACGAAAAACCGTCAAGGCTTTGGTCGTGATGGGTGGTGACAATCAACTGACGATGCTGTTGTTGCGCGGTGACCGTCAACTGAATGAAATCAAAGCGGCGAAATTATTTGCCGACGGATTTCGTTTGGCGACTGAAGTGGAAATTCGCGCGGGGCTTAACACTGCGCCGGGGTACCTTGGGCCGGTGGGTTTGAAGCTGCCTGTCATCGCCGACCGCTTGGTCGCAGCGATGAGCGATTTTGTCTGCGGCGCCAATGACGAAGGCTTCCATTTGACCGGCGTGAATTTCGGCCGCGATTTGCCTGAGCCGACGAAAATTGCCGACATCCGTAACGTCGTCGCGGGCGACGCATCGCCCGACGGCAAGGGTACATTGGAACTCTGTCGCGGCATTGAAGTCGGACATATTTTCCAGTTGCGCACCAAATACTCCGAGGCGATGAAAGTGAATTTCCTCGACGAGGCGGGCAAAACACAAGTGGCGGAAATGGGTTGTTACGGCATCGGCGTGTCGCGGATTGTCGCCGCGGCGATTGAGCGGAATCACGACGAGCGCGGCATTATCTGGCCGGACGCGATGGCACCATTCCAGGTCAGCCTGCTGGCGATTGGACTGAATAAAAGCGAAGCGGTAAAAACCGCTGTAGAAAAAATCTACAGTGATTTGCGTATTGCTGGCATCGACGTGTTGCTCGATGATAGGGATGAACGCCCCGGCGTGATGTTTGCCGACCACGAGTTGATGGGCATCCCTCATCGAATCGTCGTGGGCGACCGTGGTTTGCAAAAGGGCGAAGTGGAATATCAGGCACGGCGCGAGGGACAACTGTTAAGTATTTCACTGCAAAATACTGTAAGTCATCTACAATCAAAACTGGTAGCTAAATTGAACTGAGCGATGCAAAAAATATTTAATATAATCAAATACTTAACTTTAACCGCTATTTTTGGGACAGCGTCGTTCGCCAACGCGGGCACGCAAACCCAGGAAATGCTGTCAGCCAGTGTGCGCGCAAACATGTCGCGCGCGGTCAGCGACCAGGGCATCACCAGAAGTATTTTCAGCTCACCGACGGAAGAGCGGCGTTGGCTGGATACGATGGGCAGCAAACTTCTGAAGGCTTTCCCGGTGAGAGCCGAGCGTGAAGAGTTCCTGCGCACCGTGCACTACGAAGCGACTCGCGCCGGACTCGATCCGCAAATGGTATTGGGTTTGATTCAAGTGGAAAGCGGCTTCAAGAAATACGCCATTTCATCCGCGAGTGCGCGCGGCTATATGCAGGTGATGCCGTTCTGGGTGAAAGACATCGGCACGCCGGACATGAGCCTGTTTAATCTGCGTACC
>JBAVXA010000209.1:0-3797 GCA_049698095.1 Burkholderiales bacterium | reverse complement strand
TCTGGATCTCCGCGCCCATCGCCGTCAGGCCCTTGATGTGAAGGTCCACCGGGCGCTCGCCGATGGCGCAGCCGCCGGGAAGCGATACTTTGGCTTCACCGAAACGGGAAACCAGGGGACCGAGGGTAAGAATCGAGGCACGCATGGTTTTTACCAGATCGTATGGCGCGACCAGATTGTTGACGTCCGCGCCGCTTAATTCGATACCCATTTTTTCATCGACGGTTACGCGCAAGCCCATCTGCGCCAACAGGCGCAGCATCGTCGTGACGTCGACGAGATGCGGTATGTTGTGCAACTTCAGCGTTTGCGCAGAAAGCAGGCCGGCACATAGAATCGGCAGCGCCGCATTCTTTGCGCCGGAAATCCGCACTTCACCTTTGAGCGGGACGCCGCCCTGAATGATGAGTTTATCCATTTGATTTTATTGAGTATTTATTGAATTAAGTATTGGCTTTTTGCGCCCACTGCTCGGGCGAATAGGTTTTTAATTGCAGCGCGTGAATTTCCTGCTTCATCAAATCGCCGAGGATTTTATAAACTATTTGGTGCTGCTTCACCATATTGAGTCCGCTGAAAGCCGGGCTGACGATTACGGCGTCGAAATGCACGCAGTCCTCGCCTTGCACTTCGCACACCGTGCATTCGAGGGAAGTATTGATAATTTTTGCTATTTCTGCTGGGGTGATCATATGGGGTCAATGGCGTAATTTGTAGCCGCGCTTCAACATGGCGAGAGTCAGAAGGCTCAAGATTACCAGACAAGTCGCCGCGACGGCGAGACTCTGCCACGGCGACACGTCGGACGCACCGAAAAAGCCGTAGCGAAATCCGTCTATCATGTAAAAAATCGGATTGAAGTGCGAAATACCGCGCCAGAAATCCGGCAACGATTTGATCGAGTAAAACACGCCGGATAAAAACGTCAGCGGCATGATGAGAAAGTTCTGGAAAGCCGCCAGCTGGTCGAACTTTTCCGCCCAGATTCCGGCGACAATGCCGAGCGCCCCCATCACGCCGGCGCCGATTGAGGCGAAGGCAATAATCCATAGCGGATTATATATCGGCACTGCAACGAGAAATTGAGCGGCCAGGTAAACCCCGAGGCCGACCACGACGCCGCGCACCACTGAGGCGATCATATAAGCGCCGAAAAATTCGAAATGCGAAAGCGGTGTGATCAGCACGAAAAAAATATTGCCGGTAATTTTCGACTGGATCAAACTCGACGATGAATTGGCGAATGCATTTTGCAGCATCGACATCATTACCAACCCTGGAATCAGGAATGCGGTGTACTTTACGCCAGGATAAACGGCAACGTGCTCTTCCAGCACATGGGAAAAGATCAATAAATACAGCAACGCAGTGAGCACCGGCGCGGCGACCGTCTGGAACGCCACTTTCCAGAAACGCAGCACTTCCTTGTACAGCAGGGTGCTGAAGCCGCTCATCGGCTGTTGCCCATAATGCTGACGAATACTTCTTCGAGGTCCGGCTGGATCATTTCCAATTCTTTCACCGCGATATTCTCGTTGCGCAATTGCGCCAATACGCCTTCCAGCGAATCGTAACTGGCAAGCTCCAGCGTGCACGAGCCGTTATGCTCGCTGCGCAGCTGAGGCTTGAGAACGTCTGGCAGGATATTCGGCTCCATGCGAAGTTTGACGTAATGATTCAACGGCGCTGATCGCAGCAGATTCTGCGTGGTGTCGAGGGCAACCACCCGGCCCTGTTTCATCATGGCGATGCGGCCGCACAATGCTTCCGCCTCCTCGAGGTAGTGCGTAGTCAGCACAATGGTATGGCCCTGCTGATTCAGCTTGCGAATAAACTGCCACAGCGTCTGGCGCAATTCCACATCAACACCTGCGGTCGGTTCATCGAGCACGATGACCGGCGGCTTGTGCACCAGCGCCTGCGCCACCAGTACGCGGCGTTTCATCCCTCCGGACAAAGAACGCATATTCGATTCGGCTTTATCGGTAAGGCTGAGATTAACCAGCAGCTCGTCGATCCACGCGTCGTTTCTTTTCAGCCCAAAGTAGCCAGATTGGATGCGCAGGCATTCGCGTACGGTGAAAAACGGGTCGAACACCAATTCCTGCGGCACGACACCGAGGTTCTTACGCGCGTCGCGGTAATCCGCAACGACGTCGTGCCCCATCACTTCCAGCGTTCCGCTGTCGGCGCGCGCCAGTCCGGCGAGGATACTGATCAGCGTGGTCTTGCCTGCGCCGTTGGGCCCGAGCAGGCCGAAAA
The DNA here is from genome assembly GCA_049698095.1 of Burkholderiales bacterium. GTDB lineage: Bacteria > Pseudomonadota > Gammaproteobacteria > Burkholderiales > JBEEJL01 > JBEEJL01. The sequence continues at coordinate 1,535 of JBAVXA010000209.1, read as the reverse complement.
ACTCACCTCGCTCGACCATGAGGTCGATGCCGCGCAGTGCGTGCAACGAGCCGAAGTGCTTTTGCACGTCGCGGATATTAATGGCGAAAGTCAATTGATGGCCTGAATGAAAACCGGCGGTAAACCGCCGGTCATTTGATGAATAGCCGCTATGTTAGCGGTTTAACGCTGCATTGTCGAAACCTGCGCGTTACGCCTCCGCGGGAAGCAACTCCGTTACGCCGTAGAGACGGGCCAAACTGCGAACGTTGTCAGGCATATTGACGACCGAAAGTTTGCGTGAATGCGTTGCAGCAGCGCGACGCAGCTCCATCAGCAAGGACACAGCTGTGGAATCAGCCTCGGTCACATCCTTCATGTCCACTACAAGGTCACCCGCGGCGATTCTAGCCAGCCCTTCTGTTTGCAGGCTTTTCAGCGTCTGAATGACAACCGGCCCACTCAGGGCGAGCCGGTTATTTTCAGCGGATACCGTCATTACTTGCCGGCTTCCGAAGCGCGGTTCTTGTCAGCCAGGGTTTTGATCAGCCCATCCACACCGGCGGAGCGAATCTGCTCATTAAATTCTCCGCGGTAATTGGTGACCAGGCTAACGCCCTCGACAGTCACGTCATACACTTTCCATCCGGCACCAGATTTTTGCATGCTGTAGTCGATCGGCACAGGAGAACCACCTGGCTGATTGACCAACGTCTTCACCATGGTCTCGGTATCGGAATCAGCCACTTTGGTCGGCTTGAAATCGATTGTCTGGTTTTTATATTGCGACAAAGAAGTCGAATACGTCCGCACCAGCAACTGGCGAAATTCTTTTACCAGCGTCTGCTTTTGTTCGTCTGTTGCAACCTTCCAGTTGCGGCCCATGGCCAATTGGGTCATGCGATTGAAATCAAAGTGCGGCAACACTTTCGCATCGACCAGTTGATAGAGCTTGTTTTTGTCGTTTGCGACGCTTTTATCCGCTTTGATGATTTGCATGACTTCCTGTGCGGTGGTCATGACGAGTTCATCAGGCGCCGGCTGCGCCAATGCAGCGGTAGCAGTTAAAGTCATCATTGCCAGCAACCTGGAAAATTTATTCATTTGATTCCTTAAGATTAAAAAGTTTGTTCAAACCTGCTTATCAGCACTTTGCGGCTGAACACTGCCAATAACGCGGCGCACTGAGATCGGTTTACGCCCTACTTTGGTGCGGGAGCGCCTTCCTGAGCTTTGCTGAACAGGAATTGGCTGATAAGTTTTTCCAGCACGACTGCAGATTGGGTCATTTTGATATTGTCGCCAGGCTTCAGCATGGCATCATCCCCACCGGGTTCAATTCCAATGTAGTTCTCTCCCAGAATACCGGACGTGAGGATCGAGGCGTTGCTGTCCTTGGGAAATTGAACGTTTTTGTCGATCTTCATCGAGACCCGCGCATCGTACTTGTCCTTATCCAGCGAAATACCGGTTACCCGGCCGATCGTCACGCCGGCGCTACGCACCGGCGCACGCACTGACAACCCACCGATATTCTGGAAATGCGCCGTTACGGT
>JBAVXA010000208.1:0-2803 GCA_049698095.1 Burkholderiales bacterium | reverse complement strand
TTCCCGCCTGCGCGGGAATGACGGCTGGAGCAGGTCTTAATCCGCACGCTGGTTTTTCATTCATCCTCAATCCGTAGCACCGCGCACATTAGTGTTATTGATTTACACCATAGTCCTACTCCCTCGCCTGCTATCCACCTATGATTTAAGTACGGCACGACTAGCTAAGTTATTGCCTTTTCTGTCTGTGCCCCATTCTTTTTCGTAAACTAATATGGAGATCATCATGAAGATTCATTTGAAAAAAACTTGTATAGCAACAAACTTTGCGCTGTTGCTGCTTGCTGTGACGGCGCTGCCGGCTGTAGCAGCTGGCACTTGCAATCTTGGCACCTCTGTTGGAGGCGGCACCGCTAACGTGTCTCCCTCTGCTGGTGCAGGATGGGACGTAGGCAGCGGGCAGTGCAACGGAGACTTTACTGTTATAACTGACTCGTCATTTCCCGGTGGAGTGCTTGAGCTGGGAATGAGAATTGAACAAAGATTGGCGGGGCAACTCAATCCGCCACAACATAGTGGAACTAGCTACGAAGTACAGACCGGCCCAGACCCGAGCACAATATCAATCCCATATACTAATGGGACTCGTGCATGGTGGAACTTCCAACATTCTATTGCCTATAACGGCGGTGCGAATAGTATCAACTCGCTCGACGGACTAAGCTTCGCGATTCGAACCGACGTAGGGATTGTCAATCCAGCGGCACCCGCCGTTGACATGCTTTTTTTGCGCGGCATTATTGATGACCGGCACACCCCGAAGACTACTGCCGCATTCAGTGATCTCTACCAAACATCACAAAACCCAGTATTCGGTTGGTTTGCTCCCACCTACAATCTGGCGAGTACAGCACCCGGCGCTTGGATGATGACACTCGCTGCCGTCAAGTCAGGGAGAATTTCCAGCGTCAGCATTTGCGCTCATACGACGGGGCAAGTCTGCGCCGCCCCACCCGTCGTTTATACCTGCACGGGATTTGACTCGCCGATGGATCAAACCATCAGTGTGAAAAAAAAGGCTAATCGGGTGTTACCACTAAAAATGTCCTGCACTGGAAATGGCGGCGCTGTCCTCGGCACTGGAGCCATTGCAGCGCCGGTACTTCAGGTCACCAAAGCGAGCCCAGCCGGTGAAGAAACCACGCCCGCAGATACATACTTAAGCGCGGGACAGGGCACAGACGGAAACGAATTTGTGTATAACGGTTCTCGCTGGATGTTTAACCTACAAACGAAAAACTTCACAGGCGTTGGTACTTATACCATCACCGTCGTTGCTGGTGGCACCGGTGGCAGCAATATCCTTGTCAATGCTCCAACTGCGACTTTTGTTGTTCAGTAACTGCCGCTACGTCAAAACGATGGCCGCATACATTGCGGTCATCGGAAGCAAGCGTAACGGAATCAGGGGGAAATAAATCAAAGTAACTCGGATTGCGCTATGCTGGATCGGGGCTACGTTTTTTACGCTTTCAATCCCCGCGCCAAATCGACCTTAATATCCTCAATATTTTCCAACCCCACCGCCACCCGTAACAAACCATCGCCTATTCCCGCCGCTGCGCGCTCTGCATCGCTGATGCGTCCGTGCGTGGTGGTCGCTGGGTGTGTGATAGTCGATTTGGTGTCGCCTATGTTGGCGGTGATGGAAATCATTTTGGTCGCATCGATGACGCGCCATGCTGCTGCTTTGCCGCCTTTTACTTCAAACGACAAGATCGCGCCGCCGGAGGTTTGCTGTTGCATCGCTAGCTTATGTTGCGGGTGTGATGTCAGGCCGGGGTAATACACACGCGCGACATTCTGTTGCGCTTCCAGCCATTGCGCGAGTTCGAGTGCGGATTTGGATTGCGCTTCCATGCGTATCTTCAGCGTCTCCAATCCTTTCAACAACACCCACGCATTGAACGGACTCAAGCTCGGACCGGCGGTGCGTAGGAATTGAAATACGCCTTTGTCCATAATGATTTCTTTCGAGCCGAGCACTGCACCGCCCATCACGCGGCCTTGGCCGTCGAGAAATTTAGTGGCGGAGTGGATGACGATATCCGCGCCGAGTTTGAATGGCTGTTGTAAAACGGGCGTGCAAAAGCAATTATCAATCACTAAGTAACTATATGATTTAATTGATATTTTTGATAGCGCCGCAATGTCGGCAATTTCCGTCATCGGGTTCGATGGCGTTTCGACATAAAACATTTTGGTGTTGGGCTTGACGGCTTTTTCCCAAGCGCTCACGTCGGTCAACGACACATAGGTCGTCTCGATACCAAAGCGTTTCAGCACATTGTTGAACAACTGAGTGGTCGCACCGAAGATGCTGGCGGAAGAAACTATATGATCGCCTGCCGACAACAAACCCATCACACAGGCGAGTATCGCCGACATGCCGGAGCTGGTCGCGACGCACGCTTCCGCGCCTTCGAGTGCGGCGAGGCGTTCTTGAAACGCAGTAACGGTCGGATTAGTAAAACGCGAATACACGTTGCCCGGCTCTGCGCCGGAGAAACGCGCGGCGGCTTGCGCGGCGCTGTTGAATACAAAACTCGATGTGAGATACATCGCTTCGGAGTGTTCGCCGAATTCGCTGCGATGGATGCCTGCGCGCACGGCTAAGGTATCGATATGATATTTGTCAGTCATTATTCTTTCTCCTGAAAACAAAAAACCCGTTCAGCGCAACGCTAAACGGGTTAGTCGTCGCTTTAGCTGTATTTGTAATGCGCCCGCAAGCTGAAATCAAATCGGCGCTGATGAAGTAATTTACCTTGCTGTCATTCGGCTGTCAAATAAGCGGGCTAGC
>JBAVXA010000207.1:0-6714 GCA_049698095.1 Burkholderiales bacterium | reverse complement strand
GCGCTGCATTTGTCCTATCGTTTTTTCAAAAACAACTGGGGCATGCGTTCGCACACCATCGAAAGCGAATGGCATCAGCAACTCGGCGGCGGCTGGAAAATCGTACCCGGCCTGCGCTTCTATTCGCAGAACTCGGCGGATTTTTACAACGATCTCGAGCCCGGCGCCGTTGCCGCAAGCTTTGCCGTTCCGTACGATCAAAAGCCGCTCAATTCTTTCGACAGTCGCTTGTCCGCATTCGGCGCCATTACGCCGGGCGTCAAACTGGTGTGGGAAATCTCCAAAGCGGTGACGGTCGATGTCAAGGCCGAGTTATACGAGCAACGCGCGTCTTATCGCATTGGCGGCGAGGGCAGCCCGAACATTGAGCCGCTGAAAGCACGCTTTTTCCAGTTCGGCGCATCCTGGCATTTTTAGATTTTCGATTATCCGGTTAACAATAGGGCGCGGAATTCCGCGCCTTATTTGTTTGCTCCAGCGCCTGAATGGATTATGCTTGGCTACGAAACAACATTTTCCTCTAGTCCATTGAAACACTTCGCCTACCCTTTCCGCGCCATGGGCGGACCGAACGAGTTGCAGATTTATGCCAGAGACGCAACGTCCGCCAATACGATCGCCGACATCGCGATTGCTGAAGTCGAGCGCATCGAGGCAAAATATTCGCGCTATCGCGCCGATAGCATGCTGAGCAAAATCAATCAGGCAGCCGGAGTCGGCGCTACCACCGTAGATACCGAAACCGCCGCCCTGCTCGATTACGCAGCCGCGTGCTACGAGCAAAGCGGCGGCCTGTTCGACATCACCTCCGGCGGGTTACGCCGCGCGTGGAATTTCAGCGAGGCACGCGTCCCTGCGGCGGAAAGAATCCTGGACGTTCTGGCGCATGTCGGGTGGCAGAAAATTGCCTGGCACCATCCGGTGCTGTCTCTGCCTGCCGGCATGGAAATCGACTTTGGCGGCATCGGCAAAGAGTATGCTGCAGACCGCGTCGCCAGCGTCTGCACGGAGCACGGCGTGCAACATGGTTTCGTCAATCTCGGCGGCGACATCCGCGTGTTCGGTCCGCACCCTGACGGTACGCCGTGGTCGATTGGCATCGCGCACCCGCGCCGCGATGACCGCGTGCTGGCCAGCATCGCCATTCCGCGCGGCGCGATTGCAACCAGCGGAGATTACGAGCGCTATTTTGAAATTGATGGAAAGCGTTACTGCCACATTCTCAACCCGCTGACCGGCTTCCCCGTACAGGGCCTCCAGGCGGTATCGGTAATCGCCCCGCTATGCACGGTCGCCGGCAGTCTGTGCACGATTGCCATGCTCAAGGGGGACGAAGGAATAGAATTCTTGACTGAGCAGGAAATGCCGTGGATGGCGGTGGACGGCAAAGGCCGCGTGCGCGGGCCTTTGTCCGAAAAAAATTAGTGTGTGTAACTAATTAATTTAATTATATTATTTTAATATCAGCAGATTTGAGCAGTGCAGTTTTTATCAACAGCAGGCACGCTGCCGTTTGCCAGTGAAGGCCCATCGCCGGCGTAAACACGATCGATACTCGCAATGAATTTTTCCGGCGCCTGAAAACCAACAACCTGGCGACCCTGCAATTCATTTCCGGCGCGATCGAAAAATATGATGCCGGGCGGCCCGAACAAACCGAAGCGCTTGAGCAACGCGGCATCGTCGTCATTGTTCGCCGTCACGTCGGCTTGCAGCAATACCGCGTCCTTCAACAGCGCCTGCACTTTCTTGTCGGCAAACGTGTCGTGCTCCATTTCCTTGCACGCTACGCACCAGTCGGCGTAAAAATCCAGCATGACCATTTTGCCCGCCGCCTGCTTGATACGCGCGTCGAGCGCCGCGACATTAGCAACGCGCTCGAATTTGAGTGCCGCGGTATTCAAGTTGGCATTCGCGCCGACGTTACTGCCTTTAAATCCGGCCAGCGGCTGTAATACATCGCGTCCGCCGCTTAATGCGCCGATGACCAGCGCGACCCCTGCCAGCAACGCTATCACGCCGGCGCCCTTCCACAAGCGGTGCCAGCCGGAAACGTCCGCCGGAAGCGGATCGATGGCACTCAAATACATCGCGGAAATAATCAGCAACGCGGCCCATAGCAGCATATGCGCCACAGGCGGAATAACCGGCGAAATCAGCCAGATGGCAACGCCGAGCAATAACACGCCGAAGAATTTCTTCACCGCTTCCATCCATAAGCCCGCCCGCGGCAACAAAGTACCGGCCGACGCGCCAACCAGCAACAACGGCACACCCATACCCAACGCCATGGTGAATAAAGCCGAACCGCCCAATATGACGTCGTGCGTCTTACTGATGTACAGCAACGCGCCCGCCAACGGCGCAGCGACGCAAGGGCCGACGATTAACGCCGACAACGCACCCATGACAAACACGCCGGTGAACCGCCCGCCCTTAAGGTGGTTACTGGTATCGGAGAGCTTACTTTGCAAAAAGCCCGGTAACTGCAATTCGTAAAAACCGAACATGGACAACGACAGCGCGACAAACACCATCGCGAAGGTGCCCAGCACCCAGGGGTTTTGCAGCGCATTGGAAATCAAAGTACCGGAAAGACCGGCCGCGACACCAGCCGCAGAATAAGTGATCGCCATACCGAGCACATAAGCGACGGAAAGCAGGAACGAATGCATACGCGTCGAATGGGCGCCTTTACCGACAATAATTCCCGACAGAATCGGAATCATCGGGAATACACAAGGCGTGAACGACAATGCCAGGCCAAAGCCGAAAAAACTGGCAAGAACCAACAGGAAGCTCTTGTTCTTGAATAATCCTGCAACTTCATCCGACTCGGAAGCTGCCGGGGACTTACTTTTTATTTCGGCAGGCGGCATTACTGCCTTCGGCGCGACGCCAGCGAAATTCACTTTGAATGTCTTTTTTACCGGCGGATAACACAAGCCTTTCTCGCTGCAACCCTGAAAGCCGACTTGCACATCCGTGGCGCCTTCGGCCGCCGCCGGGTTGAGCTCGAACGCGGCCTGAAACGGATGATGATAAACCTCGACTTTGCCAAAGCTGGGATCTTCCTTGATCTCCCCTTTAGGCAAGAGGACCGGGCTCAGTGAGCCTTCGTTCGTGTTTTTGACGCTGAAATTCAAGCGGTCTTTATAAAGGTAATACCCTTCAGCCGGTACGAAATCCACTTGCACCTTATTGTTATCGCTATTCAACGATACTTTGAAAGCCTGCTCGACCGGCAGGAACTCATCCTCGTTGCTGGCGACTTTTGCGCTGGATTCGAGGGCTTTTTGTAAAACGTTTGTCGCCGCCTGCGTCGCAGGCTGAGCATGCGCTGACACTGCGCCAAAAACAATCATCCACATTAAAAAACGCATGCCGCCTCCAAAATAAAATCAATCTAATCAACATATTGCTTAGATTACTTACTAAGTATTCTAGCACGTTCGGCGCCAATTCAGCGACCTGAAAAGCATTGTGGGAATATTTTCCCTAAATTGCAAGCGTTTTTTTATTTATGCGTTCACACGGCGGCTACTCATCAAACATTGCTTCGAACCAAATGCATTCAAAAAACTGTCCGCCCCAACCTATTAAGAGTTGCTACAATCGCGCAAGTTCATAGAAACCCCCGCATGAAACCCTGCAGGTTCATTCCTGAATCTTCCTGCAGCATAAAAATATGATTACTCGTCACAAACGCCTACTTCGAATTCTGTCGTTTATCGCAATCTTGACCGCGTACCCGATCGTGAATGCGGAACCCAATTTGATGGGGCAAACCGGTCTCGTCGCCATGCCGGACGCGTACGTGGAGCCTGTCGGCACATGGCGTTTAGGCACCAGTGCCAGCGATCCTTATGTCCCGCTTTATACCAGCCTGACGCCTGTTCCGCGCGTCGAGTTGTCCGGCCGCTTCATGCGGATTAAAGACGTGTTGGGTATCCCCGGCACGGCATACGGCGATTATAAGGATCGCGAATTCGACATCAAACTGCAATTATTGACCGAGGGCAAATTCTGGCCAGCCATTTCGCTTGGTGCGCAGGATATCTTCGGCACGCGCATTTTCGGCGCGGATTATGTCGCCGCCTCAAAACGCATCGGCCCCGTGGACGCAACCCTGGGGTATGGACGCAAACGTATAGACGGGGTATTTGGCGGAATTCGTTATTATCCGACCGAAAAGAAAAATTTCGCTCTCGTCGCAGAATATGACGCAAATAATTATGCGAAGGATTTCTCCGGACCGATATCTGGCGCTGACAAACGACGTAATGGCGCGGCATTCGGGCTCGAATACACCTGGGGCTGGCTCGGCGCGCAGCTGTCGCGCCAGCAAGGACAATACGGCGCAGCGGCGCACGTCTCGATTCCGCTGGAAACGCCTGATTTCATCCCCAAGCTGAACGAGCCGGAACCCTACACGACCGTTACCACCCGGCCAACGTACGAACAGTGGCAAGCAGACAAAATCCACAAGAATCGCATGGCGCGCGCGCTGAATGACGACGACTTTACCAATATCGGCATTCGGTCCACCGGTCCCGACCTCTACCTGAAACTCAGCAACTCGCGCATTTCCGAGTTGCCACGCGCGGTTGGTCGCGCGGCGCGTGTTGCCGCTTTGCTATCGCCGATCGAAACCAGGCGGGTTTTCGTCACCTACACCTTGATCGAAATGCCTGCGGTCACATATGAATTCGGTGACGCCAATCAACTGCAAAAATATTTCAACGGTCAAATTACTCGCAAGGAACTGGCCAACAGCGTGACAATTTCCTACCCGCCCGGTGGCGCAGTCAATCAGGGCTATAGTGACAGCGATCTATACCTCGGTCTTGACGATGACCAGCCCGGACTGAAAACGGTTTTTAATGACGACGGTGACTTGATTTCGCTCAAGCGCACAGACACATTGCTCAATCGGATAAAAATTGCGCCCAAGTTGACTTTGCTGTTGAATGATCCCAGCGGCGCGGTCCACTACAACATCTTCGCAAGCGCGGATTACGTACGGAATCTGGGGCATCAGTTGTTTCTTGAGGGCACTGCCGATTTGACGCTTGTCGAAGATATCAGCAAGGCGGCCGCTACGCCAAACAGCAGCCTGTTGCCGCATGTACGCTCCGACATACCGCTGTATAAACGCGACAGCAAATTCAAGCTCAGCACCCTGTTATTGAATAAATATTTTCATCCGTCGGAAAGAGTGTTTGCGCGCGGCTCAGCAGGCTTGTATGAAGAAATGTTTGGCGGCGTCGGCGGACAAGCGTTGTATATGCCGGCGAGCGGGAATCTTGCCACCGACCTGGCGGTGGACTGGGTGAAACAACGCGATACCAAAGGGGTGTTCGGTTTCAGGCCTTACTCCACCGTTACTGCCATCATATCAACCCGCTACCGTCTGCCACACGGCGTGACTGCAACCGTGCGCGCCGGCCGTTTTCTGGCGAAGGATTCCGGCGCGCGATTCGAGCTCAAGCGCCGCTTTGAATCGGGCTTCGAAATGGGCGCATGGTATACGCGAACCAACGGCAACGACCTGACTGCCTCTGGCAACGCCGGCAAACCTTATTACGACAAAGGCGTATTTTTGGCGATCCCGTTAGGCAGGCTGCTTACCAAAGACAGCCAGGCGATTGCCGGATTTTCAATTGCACCCTGGACGCGCGACGTCGGGCAAATGGTCGCCTCCCCCGGCGATCTTTACGGCATTGTGGAAAAATCTCTGGTGCACGATGTGCACAATCGCGATGGACTGGTACGATTTGGCGACGTCGAGGATAACTATTGAGCAACAGGCCGCGAAAAATATATCAACACTTTTAGACCCCTGCAGATTTTTTCGTGCTCACTGCAATGGCTTTTTTCTTGAGTAACTTGCCGGAAGGCTTTTTCTTCCTGCTGAAATCGCGAATATAGTCCTCCAGCCCCTCGCGCGAAACCGAGCCAAAGTGCTTCTCGACCAGATTCCCTTTCTTGTCGTAAAGATAGGAAACCGGCAACATCGACACATCACGGAACTGGCTTGTTGCTTCTGAAGTGCCGGGAATTACCGGATAAACGATTTTCATTTTGTCGATAAATGCGGCGGGGTCCGGGGCCGATTCGTAATCCATCATCACGCCCAGCACGATCAAATCCTTATCCTTGTGCGCCATGTGTAATTCGATCAGGTCGGGAATCTCATCCAGGCATGGTCCGCACCAGGTTGCCCAGAAATTCACCAGCACCCATTTGCCCTTGTAATCAGAAATCTTGATTACCTGCGCGTTGGTGTCCTTGAACTCGAACGCTTGCGCGGAATGCGCCACCGCAGCGAGGGCAACTATTAAAGAACTCAAGAACATCATAACTAATTGATTATATTTCTTTTTTTTCATTCAACTTTGTCCCCGAATTATTGGCTGCCAAATGGATGCCAATAAATAATATTTCCACGATTGTAACGAGTTTGTTTGACCTCGTTGCCCAGATTGTCTAGCCTTAATACTTGTTTACTGCCCACTTCCAGAGCCACTTTCCATGAATATTTCGTTTTCCTGCGTTATTGCCCTATCGCTTCTCGCCTGCGCGAATAGCGCGTGCGCGCACATGCCAGCCGCACCGGCAGCGCATGACAACCCGGCCGCAGCGCAATCGAAAATCCCGGCAGTTAGCGTACCTCCTGCCCCCAATCGACTGCCCGACGTATCCGCTGCGCCA
>JBAVXA010000206.1:0-1651 GCA_049698095.1 Burkholderiales bacterium | reverse complement strand
TTTGCAGGTCGCCGTGCCGTCCATGCCCAGCGCCTCGTCAACGGCGGGCTTGAGCGGGATATTTTTTCCGCCGCGGCATTGCTCGTCGGAGGTGATGACCGCGACGGCGCCGCCGTCCTGAATGCGTTCCTGCAGGCTCTTGGCCGAGAATCCGCCGAACACGACCGAGTGAATGGCACCGATGCGCGCGGACGCCTGCATCGCGACGACGCCCTCGATGCTCATCGGCATGTAAATGAGCACGCGGTCGCCTTTCTTGATGCCTTTGGCTTTCAGCGCGTTGGCGAACTGGCAAACACGATGGTACAAATCCTTGTAGGAAATCTTGGTGACTTTGCCGTCGTCGGCTTCGAAAATAATCGCGATCTTGTTCGGTTGCGTGGTGAGATGCCGGTCGAGGCAGTTGTACGACGCATTCAACTCGCCGTCGGCAAAAAATTCATAAAACGGCGCATTCGATTCATCCAGCGTTTTGGTAAATGGCTTTTTCCACAGCAGATTTTCCCGCGCGAGTCGGGCCCAGAATCCTTCATAATCTTTTTCCGCCTCGGCGCATAACGCGTTGTACGCGGCCATGCCGGAAATGTTCGCCTGTTTTACGAACGCCTCGGCAGGCGGGAAAATACGGGTTTCGACCATGCTGGATTGGATATTGGACATGCTGCTCCCCTTAACAATATTTTTGACAGGATTGATGTTGGACGCGGGCATTACGCTTGCGGCGCTAATTCATTCTAGCGCAAATTCCCGCGTTTGAAACTTACGTCTAACTTACGCGCGCCCTCTGCCCGAAGCCGCGTGCGACAGTGTAAAATATCACTTCCATTCACCTGTTTCTTAATCCAAATCAAAAACTATGAACAAACCCGTCAAAGCACTCGAAGGATTTATTTTCTGGAGCCGCTGGCTGCAGGCGCCGCTTTATGTCGGCCTGATTCTCGCGCAGGGCGTGTATGTCTATCATTTCATGCAGGAATTACTACATTTGATCGAAGCCTTGTTCGGCCACGGCCAGCTGGTGCAGAACGCCATCGACAGTGGGAAAATTACCAGCGTGTCTCAATTCAAGCTGGGCGAGACCGACATCATGCTCATCGTTCTCGGCCTGATTGACGTGGTGATGATTGCGAATCTGTTGATCATGGTCATCATCGGCGGTTACGAGACATTCGTGTCGCGCCTCGATCTCGACAGCCACCCGGACCAGCCGGAATGGCTGTCGCACGTCAACGCCGGCGTGCTGAAGGTGAAACTCGCCATGGCGCTGATCGGCATTTCCTCAATCCATTTGCTCAAGACATTCATCAACGCCCCGCTGCTCGACGAGAAAACAATGCGCTGGCAAGTCATCATCCATGTCACCTTCGTCCTCTCCGCCTTCATGATGGCCTACACCGACAAGGTCACCAACATGACCCTTAAGGCAATGAAAGAACATTAAAATATTAAATTAAATCAATTAGTTATATAGGCCCATCATGACGACCATCAAACAGCAGGATCTCATCGACAGCGTTGCCGATTCCCTGCAATACATTTCCTACTTTCATCCGCTCGATTACATTCAAGCGTTAGGCGAAGCGTACAAGGCCGAGCAATCGCCCGCCGCCAAAGACGCCATCGCGCAGATACTCACCAACTCGCGCATGTG
>JBAVXA010000205.1:0-16640 GCA_049698095.1 Burkholderiales bacterium | reverse complement strand
TAATATAATCAATTAGTTATATTCCATCCACGCAGCGCAGTGAAGAATGATTCGTGCTGCATGTTAACCTGTACGTAAACCATTCGACTTCGCCAAATGTTATCCGGCGCAAGTCGCCCGACCTATTTCACCGTATCCGTTTTTTCAAATTCGACTGCCATAACATATCGCCGCCATGCCCGAAATCGAACCCTCCCCACAACTCACCTGGCTGGAATCCGGCACTCTCCATCACGCGCGATGGCAATCCGCATCCGGCCTTGCATTGCCGAAAAAAGTCTTTGTCGCCGACGATACTTTGCCCGCCGGCGTCGCCTACAAATTAGTCTGCGAGGGTACGGCGTTGCTGTGGCGCGGCGATTTTCATCAGGGCAGGCAAATGGTGCAATCACTCGGGCGACGCATCGACAAAGCACGCGATTACAAAGCCTCCAAAGCCAAACCACAAGACATCGAGCCCAAGGATATGTATTACGCTTATCGCCAGGCGCAGGCGCAGCGCGCGCGCGTGCTGGGTTTGGTCGTGGTCGAGCTGGCGCCGGACTATTCGCTCGCCTTGCGCCGCGCGCCGGACATGCGCGAAGCCTGCGCGCAAGCATGGGGCGAGCCGACCGATGCGGGTTGTATCGTCTCGTTACGCGAACTGATGGGCGTCGTCGCGGCCTATGAGTGGCGCAAAAACGGCGTCAGCGTTCCCGCACTGGCAGGTATCGGCGACGGAAAAATCCATCCCTACTACGGCGTGTTCGCGCCGATCCGCAATGAATACGTAGATCTGGTCGCCAAGGCATGTCAGCAGCGCGCCGAGCCGATTAACACGGCGTTTGACATCGGCACCGGAACCGGCGTGTTAGCTGCAGTGCTGGCAAAATACGGCGCGAAAAAAATCATCGGCACCGAACAGGATCAGAATGTCATCGCCTGCGCCAACGACAACATTACGCGTTTAGAGTTGAGTGATAGCGTACAAATTGTGAAAGCGGATCTATTTCCAGAGGGATTAGCCGATATCGTCGTCTGTAATCCGCCGTGGCTGCCCGGCAAACCCAGCTCAAGAATGGAACAAGCCATCTTCGACGCCGACAGCATAATGTTACGCGGATTTCTAAACGGCCTGCGCGTACACCTCGCGCCGAAAGGGGAAGGCTGGTTGATCATGTCCGACCTAGCCGAACATCTAGGCTTGCGCGCAGAAGGCGAATTGATGAAATTGATTGGAGCCGCAGGGCTAAGCGTAAAAGGCAAACTCGACGCCCGCCCCACGCATCCGAAAACACAAGACGAAACCGACCCGCTGCATGTTGCGCGTTCGCGCGAGGTGACGACGTTGTGGCGATTGGTTGCTGCGACTTAACTTGTAGGATGGGTGCAACCCATCATGCGCGGATTCAAATTGCGATGGCGGTATTTGAACGCAAAAGCCGATGGGTTGCCCGTATCTACAATGCTATTCAAACTCTAGACACCATTTTGAAAAAGGTAGCCTACTTTTACTCTTGCGATATTGGGTACGTAGATACATCTGCCTTTCTATGCCAATTCGACGCTGCTGCTCACCCCAAAATACTGCTTCGATTTGAATCGGGGATTGAACGTACTGAACACTTCGGCTCTCATTTAGACGCCAATTTTCGCGGCTAAGAGTAACTTTTTTTCCAGAAATTCGGCTTGGACATTGACCAATCTGCAAGAAAACTTGGCGCAAGAGCACAGCGGCAAGTATAGATACCAGAGTTTCAATATCCTTTGCCAACTTTGCTAAATTACGGCCTCTCTCTAAGTTCTCACTGATTTCATTGATCCAAGCATCGTCTCTTATTGCTACTGATTCATGGATACTAATCTCGATAGCATTAAATATCTTAACGACGTAAGCGCGCCATATTGTCAACGAAGTAGTTTCTTTTAAGTCAAGCCAAGCTTGCTTTCCGAATAACTGCTCAATTGTACTTTTGAGGGCGTAATTCTGCGAAATATCATATTGAAGGGGCATACTTTTATTAGTCCTTTTTAATAAAACTGATAGCCTTGAACCCTCAACAAATTAAAGTGGATCGGCTCGCGCGATAAAGTATGGATTATCACCACAGGTCATGGCAAAACGAGATCCTGAACTTCTCTGTACTAACAAAAACTGTTGATGAATATCGCAATTTTTGCGAGAAAATGAACTGAGAATTTCCTCATTAGTGAGACCATACTTAGCACACAAATATTTTAAAACTTCCTCCATCTGACGTTCGGAGAAATAGTGGGACGGCACCCTTTTTGACCATAACAATTGGGTACTATCCCAGCCCTCAATAACCCATTCGAATTTTTTTTGTGACACCAAAGCTGAGTCCTATAATGAGGTGATTAATCTGAAATTAACAATCCAAGTCATAACCAAAAAATTTGGTTGAATAATTACTGCTGAAATCTTTCCAGTTAATCTTTAACCAAAAGTTTAATCATACTTCCTTACATCATCAATCACCCTACCATCATTGGCAAGGCTGCCAACCGCAACAAACTTCACCTCAACACGCATCTTAGTAATGTCTCGCAACGAAGCAGCAACCGCCTGCATCAATGCATCACCAGGCTGTGCAGCTTCACAATGCAAAGTCATCCGATCATTTTTGCTTTCATCGTGATCCACCACCAATCGGTATTTGCTGATGTCAGGATGACGTTTGGCGACTTCGGCGATTTGTGAGGGGTGGACGAACAGGCCTTTTACTTTGGTGGTTTGGTCGGCGCGGCCCATCCAGCCTTTGATGCGCATATTGGTTCTGCCGCAGGGGCTGACGCCGCTTAGCATGGCGGATAAATCGCCGGTGGCGAAACGGATCAGCGGATATTCCGGCGTTAGGGTGCTGACCACGACTTCGCCGACTTCGCCTTCTGCTACTGGCTCTCCGGTTCCGGGGCGCACGATTTCTACCAGCACGCCTTCATCGATAGTCATGCCCTGCCCGGCTGGGGTTTCGTAGGCGATTAAACCTAAATCTGCCGTGGCGTAACATTGCAGCGCGTTGACGCCGCGCAGCTTGAGTATCTCGCGCACGGCGGGCAAAAATGCTTCGCCGGAGACCAACGCGTTTTTGATACTCGAGACATCAACTTTCATTTCGTCGGCTTTTTCCACGATGATGCGCAGGAAGGATGGCGTGCCAACGTAACACTTGGGTTTGAGTTCGTTGATGGCGGTGACTTGCATTTCGGTTTGGCCGACGCCAGCGGGGAATACCGTGCAGCCTAATGCCTGCGCAGCGAGATCAGCCATGAAACCGGCGGGCGTGAAGGTGTAGGCAAAAGTATTGTGCACAAGATCACCCGCGCGAAAACCCGCGGCATGCATGGCACGCGCGAGGCGCCAAAAATCGGCGCGGCGACCTTCGGGTTCGTAAATCGGGCCGGGTGAAGAGAACACACGGCCTATGGTGCCTGGCAATGTAGAGGCGAGGCCGCCGAACGGCGGATTGGCGCGCTGCAGAGTCTGCAGATCGGATTTGCGCGTGACGGGTAAGGCGCTGAGGGCTTTGCGGTCGGTGATTTTATTTGCATCTATTCCAGCTAATATTTTTGCGAACGCTGGCGTGTGCCGTTGCGCGTGTTCGATTTGTTTTCGCAGCGCGGCGAATAATTCCTGCTCGCGTTGCTGCGGGCTTCTGGTTTCCAGCATGTCGTAGTAGGTCATTGATTATATTAATTAAATTATATTGTTAAAAAGGGAGCGCTAAGCGAAATAATGATCGCGTTACGAGTGCGCGCGGTGAATGCCGCTCCAAACTTTGTCATCCTGAGCAACGCGAAGGATCTGCTTTTTTCACTTCGAAGAACAAACAGCAGATTCTTCAATTCGTTCAGAATGACAGGAGCCTTTTGCAGTTCTGCGTTTTTGTCTATCCGCGTATTTTGCCATGCTGTTTGTCATCCTGAGCGCAGCGAAGGATCTGCTTATCGTCGATTGAAAATCCTAACAGCAGATTCTTCACTTCGTTCAGAATGACAGGAGACTTTTGCAGTTCTGCGTTTTTGTCTACCGGCGTATATTTCCATTCAGTTTGTCACCCTGAGCAATGCGAAGGATCTGCTTTTTCCTTTTCGAAGAACAAAAAGCAGATTCTTCACTTCGTTCAGAATGACAGGAGCGTTTTCCAGTTCTGCATTTTTGCCTACCTGCGTATATTTCCATGCTGTTTGTCATCCTGAGCGCAGCGAAGGATCTGCTTATCGTCGATTGAAAATCCAAACAGCAGATTCTTCACTTCGTTCAGAATGACAGGAGCCTTTTGCGGTTCTGCGTTTTTGTCTACCCGCGTATTTTGCCATGCAGTCTGTCATCCTGAGCAACGCGAAGCATCTGCTTTTTCCTTTTCGAAGAACAAACAGCAGATTCTTCACTTCTTTCAGAATGACAGGAGATTTTACGCCAACCAACGCTTGCGTCTTCTGTAATGCTTCACATCGCGAAAACTCTTGCGTTCGCCGGAACTGATGCCGAGGTAAAACTCCTTCACGTCTTCGTTGCTGCCGAGTTCCCTGGCGGCGCCCTCCATGACGACTCGGCCGTTTTCCAGAATATAGCCATAATCGGAAAAACGTAATGCAACCATGGTGTTTTGTTCGGCTAATAAGAAGCTGACTTTCTCTTTCTGGTTCAGGTCTTTGACAATACCGAAAATTTCTTCGACGATTTGCGGCGCCAGCCCCATCGATGGCTCATCCAAAAGAATCATGTTCGGCTTGGCCATCAGCGCGCGCCCGACTGCGGTCATTTGCTGCTCGCCGCCGGACGTATAGCCTGCCAAACTGGTGCGGCGTCGCTTCAGGCGCGGAAAATACGCATAGACTTTTTCCAGGCTTTGCTTTGCCTCGGCTTTGTTGTTGCGCGTATAAGCCCCAGTGAGTAAATTTTCTTCGACGGTAAGATGCTGGAAGCAATGCCGCCCTTCCATGACCTGGATGACGCCGCGCTTCACCAGATCGGACGGATTCAGTTTGTCGATACGCTGGCCCTCGAATTCGATTGCGCCTTTGGTCACGTCGCCGCGCTCGGCGCGGAGTAAATTCGATATGGCCTTGAGCGTGGTCGACTTGCCTGCGCCGTTGGCGCCAAGCAGCGCGACGATCTGCCCCTGTTCGACCTTGAGCGACACGCCTTTCAACACCAGAATAACGTGATTGTAGATGACCTCGACGTTGTTGACGTTGAGGTAGGGAGTTGCAACGTTGGTGGATGGTGTATTCATTTTGTCGGCAGTTTGTCCGAGCAGCCTGCGTGGCGCGCAAGTCGCTCGGAGAAACCGTCAGGCCGATGATTCGGCCTGACGCGAAGCGATGTTATGCGGCCGCCTTACAATCCGAAGCGGTGATATTTTTTTCCTTGGCATATTTTTTGGCCGACTCTTCGATCATGCCGCGCAGGAATTTGTCATCCGCACTCATCCAATCAGTGACGTAGTTCCAGCTGGAGCCGTTCCACTGGTGGATGCGCGCCTTATGCGCCCCTTCGTGGTTGTTGCAGCTGACTTTTACCGGCTGCATGAAACCGCCAAGACCGATCTTGTCGATAGCCGCCTGATCGAGATTCAGGTTTTCGATGCCGACGCGGATTTGCTCGCCGGTCAGCGGTTTTTTGCCGAACTTGGCTTGTGCCGTGCGAATCGATTCAATCACCAGCATGGAATTGATCATGCCGCGGTTATACAGAACCTGGCCGACTTCTTCTTTTTTACCGGTACCTTTGCCTTTGTCGTAAACGTACTTCATGATGTCCTGATGCACTTTGCCCATTCCGGAGGAGTGTTGCAGAGCTAATGCGTTATAGCCCTTCGCGCCGCCTTCCGCAGGCAACACGTCAGGCTCGGCACCGGCCCACCACACGCCGTACATTTTTTCGCGCGGATAATTCACCGCGACCGCCTCCTTGATCGCTGCAGCGTTCATGACGCCCCAGCCCCAAAGGAATATGTAATCCGGCTTTGACTGGCGCACTTGCAGCCAGGTGGATTTCTGCTCCACCCCAGGATGCGTCACCGGCAAGGTCATCAACTCGAAGCCGTGCTTTTTCGCATGCTCGGTCAATACCGGAATCGGCTCCTTGCCGTAAGGCGAATCGTGATAAATCAGCGCGATCTTCTTTCCCTTAAGCCCGCCGTCTTTACTGGCGACATGCTGCACCAGCATGTCGGCTGCCGACCAATAAGTGCCGAGCAGCGGGAAATTCCACGGGAATATGCTGCCGTCGGCCGAATCGCTGCGGCCGTAGCCCATGGTCATGATGGGAATTTTATCGACCGGTGCCTTGTCGGTCAGCGCGAAGGTTACGCCGGTAGAAAGCGGATTGAATACCGATGCGCCGGTCGGGCCTTTGCCCTTAAGACGCTCGTAGCACTCCACGCCGCGGTCGGTGGCGTAACCGAACTCGCATTCTTCATAGGTGATTTTGACGCCGCCGACGCCGCCGTCGCGTTCGTTGACCAGCTTAAGATAGTCGATAAACCCGTTCGCCCACGGCGCGCCGTTCGGTGCATAAGCGCCGGTGCGATACACCAGCACCGGCACGAATTGCTCATTTGCCTGCTGCGCGAGCAGCGAACCGGCACCGCTGGCGAGCAATATGCCGAGCAGCGCCGCTTTGGTTTTGGTTGAAATACGTTTGAACATTTCTATCTCCTCAGATTGAACAAACTGCAAAAAATGTTTTTACTGGCTGCCGGCCACTCCGGTCTTGTTTTTATCATCATACCTTCAGGCATGTGTGGTTAATTCTTTTAATGCGGGAACGGCCACAAGCGCAATTTCTCCTTGCCCACCGCCCACAATCGCGCCAGACCGTGCGGCTCCGCGATAAGGAAAAATATAATTAATGCGCCGAAAATCATCAACTCAAGATGGCTGGTCATCGTGGTGGAAAGCGGCAAGCCCAGCAGCGCGGGAACCTGACTGAGCAGGATCGGCAATATCACAATAAACGCCGCGCCGAAAAAACTGCCCATGATCGAACCGAGACCGCCGATAATGATCATGAACAGCAAGGCCAGCGACCGATTGAGGTTAAACGCCGACGGCTCCCACGAACCCAAATAAATGAATCCCCACAATGCCCCCGCCACGCCGAGATAGAACGAGCTGACGGCAAACGCGGTGAGCTTGGCGTATACCGGGCGGATGCCGATCACTTCCGCCGCGACGTCCATGTCGCGTGTTGCCATCCATGCACGGCCGATATGCGAGCGCACCAGATTTTTCGCCAGCCACGCCATGACGACGACGATGCTCAGCAGGAACAGGTATTTCGATACGGGCGATTCGATATGCAGGCCAAACAGTTCTATCGATTGCACCGAAACGGAGCCGGATGCGTTGTAATTGGTGAACCATTTTACGCGCGAGAAAAGCCAATCGAAAAAGAATTGCGCCGCGAGCGTCGCGACTGCGAGATACAAGCCCTTGATACGCAGACTGGGAATGCCGAACAACACGCCGACAATCGTCGCGCATATGCCGGCAAAGATCATCGCCAGAATGATGTTCATTCCAGGCACGCGCACCATCAGGTTATAGGCTGCATACGCACCGACGGCCATGAAGGCCGCACCGCCGAGCGACACCTGTCCGCAATAGCCGGTGAGCAAATTCAGGCCGATGGCAGCCAGCGACAAAATCAGAAACGGGATCAGAATCGCGCGGATTAAATATTCGCCGCCGGCGCCGTGGAGCAACAGCGGCATGGCGACAAATGCAAATACGAGCAACGCCGTCATGAACCAGCGATCCTGGCGGATCGGCAGAATCTGCTGATCAGCCTGATAAGTCGATTTGAACTGTCCGTTTTCTCTATAAAACATTTAGTAAATACTCAATATACTCAATTAGTTACGTTACACGCGGTCGATATGTTTTTAGCTTCGGCATCACGTTTTCCTGCAGAAAACATGAGCCTTCACAGAAAACAAATTTCCGCTAGACACGGTCGATATGTTTTTAGCTTCGGCATCACGTTTTCTTGCAGAAAACATGAGCCTTCACAGAAAAAATATCTCGCTAGACACGGTCGATATGTTTTTCACCAAATAATCCTTCCGGCCGAATCAATAAAAACACCAGCGCGAGCACATAGGCAAACCAATTTTCAATGCCGCCGCCGGCGAGGTCAAATGTCTTTATGAGAATCGGGCTGAGAAAAACTTCGGCGATTTTCTCGCCGACGCCGATAATCAAGCCGCCGATAATCGCCCCGGGTATGGAAGTGAAGCCGCCGAGTATCACCACCGGCAGAGCCTTGAGCGCGACATCGGACAACGAGAATTGCACGCCGAGTTTGGCGCCCCACACCATTCCCGCGACCAGCGCGACAAATCCTGCCACAGACCAGACGATCACCCAGATGCGGTTAAGGGGAATGCCGATCGATTGCGCCGCCTGATGGTCGTCCGAGACGGCGCGCAGCGCACGGCCGGTGGCGGTTTTCTGGAAAAATAACGCCAGCACCAATACCAGCGACGCGGCGATCGCCGTCGCAAACAGATCTTCCTTATTCAGCAGGATGCCGCCGGGAAAAATCTTTTCCAGCACAAATAGCGGGTCCTTGGAAATACCCAGATCGATTTTATAAATATCGCTGCCGAATACAGTCTGGCCGAAGCCCTCGAGAAAATAAGTAATGCCGAGCGTCGCCATCAACAACACGATACCTTCCTGATTCACCAGCGGCCGCAACACGAGGCGCTCGATGATCATGGCGAGAATGACCATGATCACGCATCCCAGAATAACCGCCGCCCACAGCGGCATGCGCTCCGCCATGCGCGCAACGGCCAGCGCCGCGAACAAAACCATCGCCCCCTGGGCAAAGTTATACACGCCGGATGCCTTGTAGATCAGCACGAATCCGAGCGCGACCAGCGAGTACAATACGCCGGCCATCAGGCCGCCGATGACCACTTCGAGAAAAAACCCCAGTCCGGTAT
This sequence comes from Burkholderiales bacterium, assembly GCA_049698095.1. GTDB lineage: Bacteria > Pseudomonadota > Gammaproteobacteria > Burkholderiales > JBEEJL01 > JBEEJL01. The sequence continues at coordinate 7,677 of JBAVXA010000205.1, read as the reverse complement.
CTTTCATCAACAGCGGGGCAAATAGTCCCAGCGCCATGACGGCAAAAAACAGGATAAGGTTGCGTTGTCGCTTAGCCATCAGTGTTGTACGCCCAGATATGCCGCAATAACGGCCGGATCGTTGCGCACATCGTCTGGCGTGCCGTCACCGATTTTCTTGCCGTAATCCAGTACCACCACCCGATCGGAAATATCCATGACTACGCCCATGTCGTGCTCGATCAGCACGATGGTCGTGCCGAACTGGTCATTGACGTCGAGCACGAAGCGCGACATATCCTGTTTTTCCTCCACATTCATGCCAGCCATCGGTTCGTCGAGCAGCAGCAGCGTCGGCTCCATCGCCAGCGCGCGCCCGAGATCGACGCGTTTCTGCAGCCCATACGGCAGCCGCCCGACCTGGGTTTTGCGATGCTGCTGGATTTCCAGGAACTCGATAATCTGTTCGACCTTTTCCCGGTGGACGATTTCCTCGCGTTCCGCCGGGCCCCAGCGCACCGCCTGTTGGAAAATATTCGATTTCATTTTCAGATTACGGCCGGTCATGATGTTATCCAGCACACTCATACCTTTAAACAGCGCCAGACTTTGAAACGTGCGCGAAATACCCTTTGTCGCTGCTTCATGCGGTTTCATCTGCGTGCGTGTCTGGCCGTGAAAAACGATATTGCCTTTTTGCGGCGTGTAAACGCCGTTGATCACATTCAGCATCGAGCTTTTGCCTGCGCCGTTGGGCCCGATGATGGCGCGGATTTCGTGCTTGCGCACATCGAAACTGATGTCGGTCAGCGCGTTCACACCGCCGAACGAGAGCGAGATGTTTTTCATCTCCAGCACCACACCGCCGATATGGCGCTGCTGTACGCTCATGCTGCCTGCCTTGCCGGCGCGAATGATTGCACCGGCTGAATGCGTATGTCGGCGCTGATCATGCCGGTTCGTCCGTCTTCGAATTTCACCTGGGTTTCGATGAACTGCGACGTTTTACCGGAATACAGCGCGTCAATCAGCACCGCGTATTTTTGCGCGATAAATCCGCGCCGCACTTTGCGGGTGCGCGTGAGTTCATCGTCGTCCGGATCAAGCTCCTTGTGAAGAATGAGAAAGCGGCGGATCTGCGAGCCGGCCAGCGCGGCGTCGAGCGACAAATCGCGGTTTACCTGTTCGACGCACCCGGTAATCAGCTCATACACTGCCGGCTGTCCGGCGAGGTCGGTATAACCCGAGTAGGCCATATGGCGCCGTTCCGCCCAGTTGCCCACCGCTTCCAGATCGATGTTAATGAACGCCGTGACTTCGTCGCGCGCATCGCCGAATGCCACGGCTTCCTTGATATATTGGAAAAACTTGAGCTTGTTCTCGACGTATTTCGGCGCGAACAAAGCGCCGCCGGACATTTTGCCGACATCCTTTACGCGGTCGATAATTTTCAGGTGGCCGTCTTTGTCGAAATAGCCCGCATCGCCGGTGCGGTACCATCCGTCCGCGTCGAAGACGTCGAGCGTGTCCTGCGGGCGTTTGTAATATTCCTTGAAAATGCCGGGTGTTTTTACCAGCACTTCGCCTGCATCGGTCAGTTTAATCTGCACGCCGGGAACCGGCGGGCCGACCGTATCGGACTTGACCTGCCCGTCGGGCTGGATGCAAATCAGCACGCAGGTTTCGGTCGAGCCGTACAATTGCTTGAGATTAATGCCGAGCGAACGGTAAAACGAAAACAGATCGGGGCCGATGGCCTCGCCTGCCGTGTATGCGACGCGCACGCGGCTCATCCCCAGCACATTGCGCAGCGGCGCGTAGATCAGAAAATTGCCCAGCGCATACAGCAGGCGGTCTGCTACCCCGACCCCCTTGTCGCCGTCGAGAATTTTTGCGCCGACCTGCTTGGCCACGCGCATGAAATAATGGAACAGCTTGCGCTTGATCGCGCTGGCGTCCTCCATGCGGATCATCACCTGCGTCAGCAGGTTTTCGAATACACGCGGCGGGGCGAAATAATAGGTCGGGCCGATTTCGCGCATGTCGGTCATCACCGTGTCGCTGGATTCCGGGCAGTTCACCGAGAATCCGGTGACATACGCCTGCGCATAAGAAAACAAATTATCGCCGACCCATGCCATCGGCAGATACGACAGGATGGTGTCGTCCTGGGTCAGATTCTCCAGCTTTGCATAGGCGCGGGCGCTGTTGATCACGCTGGTGTGAGTCAGGCGCACGCCCTTGGGTTTGCCGGTGGTGCCCGAGGTGTACAGCATAATCGCGATATCGCCGCCCTGCCCGGCAGCGACTTCCCGTTCGAAAAAGTCCGGGTTTGCCTGGTCATATTCGCGTCCACGCTGCTGCAGGATTTCGTACGAGATGATTTCCGGCTGGTGATAATTGCGCAGTCCGCGCGGATCGTCGTAAATGATGTGTTTCAATGCCGGGCAAGCGCCGCCTATATCCAGCATCTTGTCCACCTGTTCCTGGTCTTCGACGATGGCAAACGCGATTTCGCCGTCCTGCATCACATAAATCATTTCCTGCGCGACGGAATCCTGATATAGCGGAACCGGCACGCCGCCGAGACTTTGCGCCGCGGTCATGGCCCAATACAGACGCGGGCGGTTGTCGCCGATGATTGCCAGATTGTCGCCGCGCTTGAATCCGATCGCCGCAAGGCCGCAAGCCAGCGCGCGCACTTCCTGCGCGACTTGTCGCCAGGTCCAGGTTTGCCAGATGCCCAGATTTTTTTCCCGGATAGCCGGCCGGTCGCCGCGCTGCGCGGCATGCTCGAGCATCAACTTGGGAAAGGTATCGGCGGGAAAGATGCCGATATCGCTACGCACCATACTCCTCCAGCGCTATTGCAGATATTATTGTTTATGCTGTACTTCGTGCTACTCAGGGAAACGGATTTTCAGCGCACCAGCATGGGGAATCGAGCTTACGTCATCCTTTCATGGTTGCGCCGCACCATCGGCCCATTCCTTTAGACGGCCATCGTAGGATAAACCTTACGCTGCTCGATTTTAACCGCATCAACCGCAAGCAGCTCGCTTATCAGCAAATCCGCCAACGCGCCCGGCGCGAGCCGAAAAAAATCGGCATTGATATCGACATAGCACGGCACGCGCGCCAGATAATCCGCCACTTCATCGAGCGGCATGGCGCCGATCTCAAGCAGGTGAAAGGTGAAAATGCTTTTGAGAAAATTGCGCGCGCTTTTGCGCGGGTCGGCTGCATAAGCGTTCAGGCGCGATTCAGCGCGCGCAAGCGCCGCGTCGACATCGGTAAACGGCTTGCCGTGGCCCGGAATTACCGTGCCGACGCCCAGCTCGCGAATAGTCTGTAGTGTCTGCAGCGCGGATTCAACGCCGGGATTGGTTCCCTCCTTTGGCGTGATTGCGCCGAGGCCGTTTTGCCACAGCGCATCGCCGCTGATAAGCAATCTGTGTTCCGCGCAATAAAACATCAGCGCACCCATGTCGTGTCCGGGCGACGCGACTGCGCGCCATTCCGCACCGCCCAGCCGCAGAATTTCACCCGGCGAGATGGTGGCGCTGTAATCGAATGGCTCGGCGTATTGGTCGGCGTAATCGAGCCAGAACGACTGTCTGCTCCATGGGCGAATGCCGGCCGATTCGCCAATAGGAACTTCGATGCTGCAATCGAACGCGCGCTGGATTGCCGCGTTGCCGCCCATGTGATCACTGTGGCAATGGGTGTTGATCAGACGCGAATAATTTTTCTTCTCGCCCACCTCGGGCGTGCGCAGCAGGGCCAGGGTTGCATCGCTATGGGCATGATAGCCGGCATCGATAACAACATTATCGTCCGGCTGATTGATGACGATCTGGTTGCAGTTGAGCCAGCCGCGCACCAATACTTTAACGTTGGGCGCGGCGGCCGGCAGCGGGATATTCAGCGCGGACAACATCAAAGGTTTTGCATGTATATAATGGAATCAGGCTTCTTCGAATAAATCATAACATGCCCGAGTCGTCCGTATTGTCCGGCTGCAAAGTCGTATCGCTGGCGCTCAACGTGCCGGGACCGGTCGCGGCGAGTCGGCTGAAACAACTGGGCGCGGACGTCATCAAGGTCGAGCCGCCGAGCGGCGACCCGCTGGCGATTTACTGCGCGGATTATTATCGCGAGTTGCAGCATGGCATCGAAGTCAAAAAAATCAACCTCAAGGATACGACCGGCCAAACGGATCTGGACGGCCTGCTCGCCGGCGCCGACATTCTGCTCACCGCGCAGCGCCCCGCCGCGCTGGAACGCCTAAACCTCGGCTGGCAACGTCTGGCGCAAACATTCCCTCGTCTTTCGCACGTCGCCATTGTCGGCTACCCGCACCCGAACGAAAACATTGCGGGTCATGATCTCACTTATCTCGCCAGCGAAGGCTTGCTGTCGCCGGGGCACATGCCGCTGACGCTGATGGCCGACATCGCAGGGGCGGAAAGCGCGGTGAGCGCGGCGCTGGCGGCGTTAATCGACCGTGGTCAATCCGGCACGGGCAGTTATCATGAGGTCGCGCTGTCGGAAGCGTGTGCGGCGTTTAGCGGGCCGCTGAAACACGGCATGACCCGCGCGGGTGCGCTGCTCGGCGGCGGCTTCGCCGGATACAACATCTATCGGTGCAGCGAAGGCCATGTCGCCGTGGCGGCATTGGAGCCGCATTTTTTTGCCCACCTGCAGGAATTGCTCAACGTACAATATGCAACGGTGCCGATGCTGGCAGAAATATTTCTCACGCGCACGGCAGGTGAATGGGAACAATGGGCGCAGCGGCACGACCTGCCTCTAGCCCGCCTTGTATCGTAAGTCATTGTTTTAATTATATTTTTTTAATACTCGTTAAGGGACCATCATGCAGCTGCAAAACCATACGTTCATCATCAGCGGCGGCGGTTCCGGGCTGGGCGCTGCAACGGCCAAACTTTTCGCCGCAAACGGCGCCAACGTTGTGCTGGCCGACATCAATGAAGCACAGGGAAATCTGACCGCCAGCACAATCGGCGATCAGGCGCGCTTTATCAAAACCGATGTCACCGACGACACCAGCGTACAGAACGCGGTCAACGCGGCGGTCAAGGCTTTCGGCACGCTTCACGGCGCGGTGAATTGCGCCGGCGTCGGCACCGCAGAGCGCGTGCTCGGCAGAAACGGCCCGCACGACATGGCGCATTTCCGCCGCGTGATCAACATCAATTTGATCGGCACGTTCAATTTGATTCGCCTCGCCGCCGAGGTCATGGCGAAAAACAATCCCGAAGCGTCGGGCGAGCGCGGCGTGGTGATCAACACCTCGTCCGTCGCGTCGATGGACGGGCAGATCGGCCAGGCCGCCTACGCCGCCTCGAAAGCTGCGGTCAACGGCATGACCCTGCCGATCGCGCGCGAGTTCGCCAAGATGGGCATTCGCGTCATGACCATTGCGCCGGGCATTTTCGACACGCCGATGTTGCAGGGCATGCCGGAAGAAGTGCGCACCTCGCTCGGCATGCAAGTGCCCTTTCCTTCGCGTCTCGGCCGGCCGGAGGAATACGCCGCGCTGGCAAAACACATTGTCGAAAACGAATTGCTCAACGGCGAAGTGATTCGTCTCGACGGCGCGATTCGCATGACGGCAAAATAATTTTTCTCCATGCCATGCTGCCACGCCAGGTAAAAATCGTCGAAGTGGGCCCGCGCGACGGTTTGCAGAACGAAAAGCAAATCGTCCCGACCGCGGTCAAGATCGAGCTGATTCAGCGCCTCGCCGACGCCGGGCTGCGCACCGTCGAGGCGACGGCATTCGTTTCACCCAAATGGGTGCCGCAAATGGCCGACAACGCGCAGGTCATGGCGGGCATCCAGCGCAAGGCCGGCGTAAGCTATCCGGTGCTGGTGCCGAACCTGCAAGGCTTCGACGCCGCCCTCGCCGCGGGCGCGAAGGAAATCGCCGTGTTCGGCGCGGCGTCGGAAACCTTCTCGCAGAAAAATATCAATTGCTCGATCGACGAAAGCCTCGAGCGCTTCGAGCCCGTTGCGCAGGCGGCGCGGAAAAACAAAATCAAGCTGCGCGGCTATGTGTCGTGTGTGCTTGGCTGCCCCTACGAAGGGAAAATCAAGCCGGCTGCAGTGGCCAGAGTGGCACAGAAACTTTTCGACATGGGTTGCTACGAGATTTCCCTCGGCGACACCATCGGCGTCGGCACGCCGGGGAAAACCCAGGCGATGCTCGAAGCCGTGGCGAAAAATGTTCCAGTGAAACAACTCGCCGGCCACTTCCACGACACTTACGGCCAGGCGCTGGCAAATATCTATGCCTCGCTGCAAATGGGCGTGTCGGTGTTCGATAGCTCGATCGCCGGACTCGGCGGTTGTCCGTATGCCAAAGGCGCGAGCGGCAACGTTGCGACCGAAGACGTCGTGTATATGCTGAACGGTTTGAATATCAAAACCGGCATCGACCTCGAGCAATTGATCCGCATCGGCGAATTCATCTGCGCGGCCTTGAAGCGTGAAATAGCGTCCAAAGTCGGGCGTGCATTTATTAGAAAATTATCATAATAATCAATATTGTATATAATATTTCGAGATTTCGGATTAATTTGAAAGAACGCTCATGAACCTGCATCGTCTTCTGCAAAAACGCGCCGCCAGCAACCAGCCGGTTCGTGTCGGCCTGATCGGCGCGGGCAAATTCGGCTCGATGTATCTGGCGCAGGTGCGCCGCACCACCGGCATCCATTTGGTCGCCATCGCCGACCTTTCCGCCGACCGCGCGCGCGACGCGCTGGTGCGCACCGGCTGGAGCGATGACGTTGTCAACGCGAAAAATATTGCCGAAGCGATGAAATCCGGCTCCACCTGTATCACCGAAGACGCGGAATCGCTGATCAAATCCGACTCTATCGAAGTCATCATCGACGCCACCGGCAGCCCAGCCGCGGGAGTCAAACACGTATTGCTTTGCTGCGATTACAACAAACATATCGTCATGGTAAATGTCGAAGCCGATGCACTGGCCGGGCCGGAACTGGCGCATCGCGCCGCTGCCGCGGGCATTGTCTACTCGCTTGCCTACGGTGACCAGCCGGCGTTAATCTGCGAAATGGTCGACTGGGCGCGCACCGCCGGGTTCAGCGTGGTCGCCGCCGGCAAAGGCACCAAATATCTGCCCGCCTATCACCTCTCCACCCCGGCCAGCGTGTGGGAGACCTACGGCTTCAGCCAGGAGCAAGTCGCGCGCGGCGATTTCAATGCGCAGATGTTCAACTCGTTTCTCGACGGCACCAAGTCTGCCATCGAAATGGCCGCCGTCGCCAACGCTACCGGACTTTCACCCGCGCCCGAGGGATTGAATTTTCCGCCGTGCGGCGTCGATGACCTGCCGCGCATCCTCAAGCCACGCATCGCTGGCGGCACCCTGCATCACGCCGGACAGGTCGAGGTCGTCTCCAGCCTCGAACGCGACGGCCGCCCGGTGTTCCGCGATTTGCGTTGGGGCGTGTACGTCACCTTCGCCGCAGGCGACGCTTACGTGGAAAAATGCTTCAGCGAATACGGACTCAAGACGGACGAATCTGGCCGTTACGCATCGCTTTACAAACCTTATCACCTGATCGGACTGGAGCTCGGCATCAGCGTCGCGTCAGTGGCATTGAGGCGCGAGCCGACCGGCTGCGCGCAGGATTTTCTCGG
>JBAVXA010000204.1:0-12780 GCA_049698095.1 Burkholderiales bacterium | reverse complement strand
TCATTGGTTTACCCAGGATACCAACCAACGCGACCTGCTGAATTTTCTTCGCGCCGCGCCGCGCGGCATCGTATTGGAGAATATTCGCGGCGGCGCCTATAGCAAAAGCGGCGCGATCAGCCTGTTTACCGCCAAGCCGGCGCTGATGACCTGGCCCGATCATTTGCGCGGCTGGAAAGGCAATGCGGCGCACCTGCGTTTTCTGCAGGACCAAGTGACCCAATTTTATTCCGGCCAGCAGCCCGATATGCTCGGCTGGCTCCGCGCGAATAATGTAAGCTATATCCTGTGGACGACGGACGACGACCAGCAGGCATTTGATCGGGTTAAGCAACAGATCGAGCTGCTTTATCAATGGAAGCCCTTCAGCATGAACGACAACCCTCGTCTTGGCGTGTGGGTATTGAAGCAGCCCGGCTGATGCGCACCGGTCGGAATATGAGCACCAGCAAAACTAATTAGCGCGTTCATGACCTATCTTCAATTCGCCTATCTGCATCTTGCCACCGTCGTGCCGGCATTTTTTCTCGGCACGTTTTTGCTCGCGCGGCGCAAGGGCACGCCAATACACAAGCTACTGGGCAAAATATATATGTCGCTGATGCTGGCGACGGCATTTATCGTCCTGTTCATGCCGGCGCAGGTGGGGCCGAGTTTTTTGGGTCACTTCGGCTTTATTCATTTGTTCAGCGCGCTGGTCTTGTACTCCGTGCCGAGTGCCTTTTTTGCCGCCCGTCGCGGCGACATCAATGCCCACCGCGGCAACATGATCGGCGTTTATGTCGGCGGCATCCTGATCGCCGGCTCGTTCGCGCTGATGCCTGGCCGGATGCTGCACGACTGGCTGTTCTGATCCCGATACCCAAACCAGAGTAGCTCAATCATGCGGCCTATTTTTTTCTTTTTAAGCAGCTGTTTCCTATTGCTGTCGGTTGCATGTACGACGCAGAACGCGAACAAGGTCAATGCGCCATCAAATAGCGATTGGCCCAGTTACGGCCTCGACCTCGCCAACCACCGTTATTCGCCGCTGACGCAAATCAACCGCGACACGGTCAAACAACTGCAACCGGCGTGGACGTACAACAGCGGCGTCAAGGCCACTTTCCAGGCGACGCCGATTGTAGTCGGCGGCACGATGTATGTGGCGCTGCCGTTTAACCATGTGGTTGCACTGGATGCCAAGACCGGCGTTGAGAAATGGCGCTACACGCACGCCCTGCGCAAAGGCTACAAACTATGCTGCGGCCCGGCGAATCGTGGCGTTGCCGTCGGTAATGGGATGGTTTTCATCGGCACTGTCGACGCGCGCCTGATTGCGCTCGACGCGGCGACCGGCAAACCGCGCTGGGACATCGACGTCACCAACAACGCCGAATTACCGATAGAAAACGTCGCGTTGCTGAATAAAAACGATCCGCTTTCCAAGGTGGGCGTCACCGGCTCAACCGGCGTCGGCATCAACATGGCGCCGATCGTCGTTGATGGTAAAGTCATCGTCGGCATCACCGGCGTGGGTTATGGCTTGCACCTCGACAGCCCGCGCAAAGACGCGCCGCTTGGCGCGGTAGTCGGCGTGCAAGGTGAATACGGCCGCCCGGGATTTTTAGCCGCTTATGATGTTAACAGCGGCAAGCAAATCTGGCAGTTCGACACCATTGCCGTCCAAAACTGGGAAGGCGAATTCGTCGAAAAATCGCCCGACGGCACGCTGCTGAATCGCAATATCGCGTTGGAAAAGGCGACGCTGAAAGATTTTCCTAACTCCGCGCGTTTCGGCGGCGGTTCGGCGTGGAGCACGCCCGCGATCGACCGGGAACGCAATCTGTTATTTTTCGGCACCGGCAATCCGAGCCCGCAAATGGACGATGTCAGCCGGCCCGGCGACAATCTTTACAGCGTGTCGCTGGTCGCGTTGGATTTGTCGACCGGCAAACGCCGCTGGCATTTCCAGCAAGTGCCGCACGACGTGTGGGGCTATGATGTTGCCAGTCCTCCGGTGCTGATAAATGTACAACACCGGGGCAAATCCGTTCCCGCCGTCGTACAGGCCAGCAAAACCGGCTGGGTATTCGTCAACCATCGCGAAACCGGCGAGCTGTTATTGAAATCCGATCCGGTCATTCCGCAGTTCAACCTGTTCGCCCGCGCAACGAAGCACGGCACGCGCATATATCCCGGCGCGGTCGGCGGCACCAACTGGTCACCGATCGCCGTCGATCAAGCAAAACAGCACGCGTTTGTCGCCAGCATGCATATGCCGATGAAGTACACCCTTAACGAAACACCCGGTGATGATGGCAAGCCGCCCTTACGCTACTCAGCGTTCGAGCCGATCGAGGAGCCGCGCTGGGGGTTACTTTCCAGCGTAGATTTGATCAGCGGCAAGCTGCGCTGGCAGCACAAAACCGCGCAACCGCTGATTGGCGGCGTCCTCGCCACTGCGGGCGGATTGGTGTTCACCGGTGAAGGAAATGGCGACCTGACCGCGCTCGATACGGAAACCGGCGCGGTGGCGTGGCAAAACAAAGGCGACGCAAATGCCTACGGCATTAGCGCACCGCCAATAACCTACGCAATCGACGGCGTGCAATATATCGCCGTTGTCGCGGGCGGTAATTCGCTGTTCGGTTATGCGCAGGGTGATGCGGTGAAGGTGTTTCGATTAGCGCAATGAAATACGCATGCAGTTCGCTGGGCTGCGCTGATAAGCCCGACTTCCCCTCCCCTTCAAGGGAAGGGATAGGGTGGGGATGGGTAGTCCGTTGGCGTCGCCCCCTGTTAATTTATCATCTGAGCGCCCTGCAGCCTTTCGACCTGCACAAGCCAGCTAGAAATTATCCAGCGGGCTTTTGACAGCGCGCCCGCCCTTATTCAGCACGTGCGTATAGATCATTGTCGTGCTGACCTCTTTGTGCCCCAGTAATTCCTGCACGGTGCGGATGTCATAACCCGCCTGCAGTAAATGCGTGGCGAAACTATGGCGTAGCGTATGCGGCGTGGCGGGCTTGGAAATTTCTGCGTTGCGCACCGCCTGCTTCATGGCGCGCTGAATGGTTTTTTCGTCAACATGATGTCGTCGTGTTTTGCCCGAGCGCGGATCAACCGATAAGTTGCCCGACGGGAAAACATATTACCAGCCCCATTCCTTATTAGCCGTCGGGTATTTTTTCTCCAGCGCAAACGGCAAATACACCTCGCCGTAGCCGTTCGCCAAATCTTCGTTATGCAAAGCCTTCACCTTGGCCAGATGCAATTTCAGCGGCGCGATAATGCCCTCGGGCAACATGGTGATGCGATCCTTCATGCCCTTTCCCTCCCGCACAATCACTTCACCGCGCGCGAACTCCACATCTTTCACCCGCAGGCGCATCGCTTCCATCAGGCGCAAGCCGCTGCCATACAGCAACGCACACACAAGCCAATGCGTGCCGGAAAGTTGACTCAACACCGTGTTAACCTCCTCACGCGTAAGGACAACAGGCAATCGCTCGGGCACTTTGGCTTGTGTTACCTTCTCAAGCCACGGCAATTTTTGCTGTAATACCTCGCGATACAAAAACAGCAACGCGCTTTTGGCTTGATTTTGGGTTGATGCCGACACTTTCCCCACCACCGCCAGATCGGTTAAAAACGCCTCGCACTCAACCGCCCCCATAGTTTTTGGGTGCCGCTTGTCATGAAATAAAATATAGCGTTTAATCCATTGTGTATATTGCTCTTCGGTCCGGATGCTGTAATGTAACACGCGTAACTTGTCACGAACTTGATCCAACAGATTTGGCGGCTGCGGTGAAGCGGTGTCTTTATCCGACATTTTAGGGTTTTGCTCAAATACAATATTCAATAAAATCAAATGATTATTTTTTCTATTGTAATATTACACACCTCAACATCGCAGATACCTTATAAGATTCGGGTGTCTACTCTTAGTTGGGCGTCATACAGCACTTGGCGCCATACTCAAGCTCCCCGAACTGTTACTTCTCAATAAGCGCTTTCTCACCGGACGGAGAACACGATGAAACTCTTCAATCTCAATGACACTGCCGTCATCCTGATCGACCACCAAGTCGGAACCAACACATGGGCCAGCTCCACGCCGCTTGCACTCTTGCAACGCAACGTCATGATCCTCGCGCGATTCGCCGCTGGCACAGGTATGCCCGTGGTGCTCACGTCTAGCCAAGAAACGAACGTCAACGTACAGGGACCGTTGATGCCAGAACTGCAGGCGGCGTTGCCGGACGCCTTCGCGGCGCGAGTCAAACGCCAAGGCGTGGTGAACGCGTGGGACGATCCTGCCTTCGCTGATGCCTGCCGGAAGACAGGCAAGAAAAACTTCGTGATGGCCGGCGTGACCACTGACGTCTGCATGGTCGGACCGGCTATCAGCGCCAAGGAAGAAGGCTTCGATGTGCAGGTGGTGTGCGACGCGTGCGGTTCATCAAATCCAATCGCTGAGGCAATGTCGTACCGCCGTATGGAACTCGCCGGCGTGCGCCTGACCAGCACCAACGCGATGGTGGCGGAGTTGGTGAAGAATTGGGCAACGCCGGCAGGCGCGGTGGCGTTCCCGTTGCTAACTTGACCGAAGGGCGTGAGGGAGCTCCCTTGTTGACACCCTTGCCTTCAGCAATGACGCCCAACCCCTCGTTCCAGCGGACTGCCTTCGGCAGCCGCTGAACTCAAACGTTAGAGCGCATAAACACATGATCCGAAACGAGCGTCTCACATCCAACCTAGAAGGCGAGTTCGTCGTCTTTCTCATCGGCATGCGCATCAACAACCCGCTGAAGGTGCACAAGTGGCTACCGGTCGCACTTGCCATGCCTCGAATGATCAATGAACTCTACCGTCAGCCGGAGCTTGGGTTTATCCATGCGGAGACGTGGTTCTCCCGTACCATCATCATTGTTCAGTACTGGCGCTCAATGGAGCAGTTGCTGGCGTATGCGAAAAACAAGAATGCAGAGCACCTGCCCGCGTGGCAAGCCTTCAACAAGTCTGTCGGCAAGGACGGCTCAGTTGGAATCTGGCACGAGACGTACGCGGCCTCGCCAGGAACCTACGAGAACGTGTACGTAAACATGCCTCCGTTCGGTCTTGGTAAGGCAGGCACGTTGCAGCCAGCTTCTGGCGGGAAACGATCGGCGGCCGGCAGGTTGGGCGCGGGCAACAGAAATGCGCACTAACCATTCATTCCAGCGGACTGCCTGCGGCAGCCGCTGAATTCAAACGTTAGACATTACGAATGGAACGCGACGCAATCTCCGAAATTGGCATTGACGACGAAGGACGGCTTTACGTTGCGCCTGAAGAATAGGCATTTCCGTACATCTATCGTGAAGCTATGGAAATTCATTGGGATGAAACAGGCCATTATCTTTTCGCGCCGCCCCCGCCACGCGCACAGTTCGCAACGCCTATTTGGTGGTTCCAAAGAATACTTTCTGCCGCGAAAGAGCAAGGCTGCGAACTATGCTTTTCGTCAAATACAAAATGGCACAATGTTCCGGTCGAACTACAAACTGAAGTTGTTACTTTTCTGGAGAGTGCAAATGTCTAACCCTACGTTCAACCCGGACTCCGCAAAAGCGCGGAGCCGGTTAACTTTACGTTAGACGTCAAAGGAAAATCTGTGGACGATACGCAACTCGTCAAAAATTTGCGTTCCCGTTTCAACGCCGGAGAAAAGCTGAAGTACCTCTTTTTCTGGGGTCACCAGCCCGGCAGGAATAGCATCACGGCTTCGTGTTTCAGCCAGTGGTATGGCGCCTCATTCGTCGTAGATGACCAACTGTACCCAACCGCAGAGCATTTCATGATGGCAGAAAAGGCTTCCCTGTTTGGACACCACGCTACCAAAGCACAAGTCATGAATGCTCCCAATCCAGGTGCGGCTAAAGCGCTCGGTCGGCAAGTCCGCGGCTTCGATGAGGCCGTTTGGCTGCGGCACAGGTTCTCGATCGTCGTGCGCGCCAATGAAGCTAAGTTCGCGCAGAATCCCGAGCTTGGGCAATTTCTCCGGCAAACCGGAAATCGTGTTCTCGTCGAGGCCAGTCCTGTCGACAGAGTATGGGGCATCGGGCTCGCCCAAGATGATGAGAAGGTCAACAATCCAAATCTGTGGCAAGGCCTCAATCTCCTGGGATTCGCACTTATGCAGGTGCGCCATGACGTCTAGCAGGCGCTTCAACCGGGACGCGCGAAAAGCCGCGCGCCCTTTAAGCTAATCGTTATGCCTCATGAAAACCCTTCTGCTCACCCTTACCTTATTGTTTTCATCTATTGCGGGAGCGCAAAGCATAACCCCATCTAAAGCTGAGTGCGAAAAGCTGTTGGATGCAGTTCTTCCTCTCGCCGAGCAAATGCTCCAAAAACATGGTGAATTCTTCCCATATAGCGGCGCCCTAAAAGAAAACGGAGAAATTGCCAGCATAGCCGGCTACGATGGGCGTGAACAGCCTCCTTCGAAGGACATTATCTTTCTCCTCAAACAGGCTTTCGTTAAAGGCGCCAAATCAAAGGAATACAAAGCCACTGCGCTAGTCTATGACGTCAAGGTCACATTGCCCTCCTCAGGAAAAAAGTCTGATGCATTCGCAGTATCTCTGAACCACCGGGATAGTTATTCTGTAATCGTTTTGTTCCCATACGAGCTGAAAAATAAGAAGCTTTCATTTGGCGAGACGTTTGCCCAAAAGGGGGAAGCCGATGTATTCCCTTCGAAATAATTCGCATAACCCTTCGGTCAAGAGGGACTGCGGAATAAGCGTGGCTGGTTTCTTCCACCCGCCTCGCGCCGCAGCCCCTTACCTTCAACGTTAGCCATCACAAGGAGCCCCAGTGCTGAGCCTGCAGAGTTCGCGGTGGTCTGAGTTGCGGCACGCTTACGGCCAGGCTGGCGACATTCCCGCACTGCTGGAGCGCCTGCGCGAGTTACCGAAGTCCGAAGGAGATGCAGAACCTTGGTTCACGCTCTGGAGTGCGCTCGCGCACCAGGGAGACGTGTACTCCGCTTCCTTCGCAGCGGTGCCGCATGTCGTCGCAGCGTTGGCAACCGCTCCGGCGCGAGCGGATGAGTCGTACTTTCAGTTTCCCGCATGGGTGGAGATCTGCCGTGCGAAGAACGGTGTCGAAATGCCGCAAGATTTGGAGGCTTCCTACTTCGAGGCGCTTGCGCGTCTGCCAGGCTTGGTGGCGCAAGCCGCAAGCCGGCCTTGGGAGCCGGGCTTTGCGGCGTGTGCGTTGTCAGCTATCGCGGCCGCAAAGGGCCAACATGCGGTGGCAGAGGCAGTGCTAGAAATGTCCACGCCAGAGGTCGCAGAGGAGTTCAACGAGTGGGCTTCCAACCAGTGACGGCTAACCCCTCCATCGAGCAGACGCCCTACGGCATGCTTCGCATGCCTTCGGTCGCCGCTCATGTCGAACGTTGGGCGTTTCAATAGCTGTTTGTCACGTTACTCGAAGGAGAGTTCATGTCAAATCAGATCCTTCAAGGGAAGCGCGTTCTCGTGACGCACGCCGACACGTTCATGGGTCCAGTCCTGTGCGAAGTGTTCGCCAATCACGGTGCCACGGTCATTCCGAGTAACGACACTCTCATGAGCGCTGATGCGCCGATCGCTATCGTTGCTGAGGCCGGGCACGTCGATATCCTTGTTGCCAACTTAGCAATACCTGCACCGACCACTGCAGCCACGGAAGTGTCAGACGAAGAGTGGAATGACACATTCGCTGCCCTCGTTCATCCGCTGCAACGACTGTTCCGCGCCGTCTTGCCATCCATGATCGAGCGACACTCGGGCAAGATTCTCGTCATGGGCAGCGCATCGGCACTGCGTGGGATGAAGCGCACCTCGACATACAGCGCTGCCCGCGGTGCCCAGCTCGCCTACGTGCAGGCCGTCGGCGTCGAGGTTGCCCCTTACAATGTTCAAGTGAACGCAATCGCGCAGAACTTCGTTGATAACCCAACCTACTTCCCACCCGAGGTCCAGAGCAATCAAAGGTTTCAGGAGCGCCTAAAGCGCGAAGTTCCACTGGGACGCCTCGTGGGAGCAAGAGAAGACGCTGAGTTTGCTGCCTACCTTTGTAGCGAACCTGCAAGCTGCTTTGTCGGGCAAGTTTTTCCGGTTTGCGGCGGCTGGGTGGTGCGCTAGTGCAAACAATGCCCAACCCGTCATTCCACCGGACCTGCGCGAGAAGCCGAAATATAATCAAATGTTTTTATTTTACATACCGGGATCGTACACCTCAACAATACAGATATCCGGTAAAATTCGGGTGTCTACTTAGAGTCAGGCGTCGCAAACATAGCCGTCGCGGCTCCGAGTGTAAGAATCGCGCCCCCAACCTCAGCAGGAAGCCGAGCCATGTCCGACCACATAGCAGCAGTTCATAAGTTCTATGAGACGTTCACAACCGGAGATGTTTCGGGGTTCGATCGGATTCTCGCCATAGATTGGCAAGCGCTACCTGCCGTGCCAGGAAATCCGGGAGGAAGAGATGGTCAAAAAGGAACGGTTGGCTACCTGCACTCCGTACTGTCTGAACTTTTTTATTCAGTCGAAGAAATTTACGAATGTGGGCCTGACGTTGTGGCGTGCCGATGTGCGCTAAGGGGCATTCAGAAGGGACCATTTCTTGGACTCTCAGTTGTTGGGGCACCGATAGAACTCATGACTATGGAGTTTCACTATTTCAAGGGTGATCAGATTGCATGCACGCGGCACATTGAAGATTTCTTCGGTGTCTATCAGCAGTTGATTGCAGCAGGTGCCAAGCAGCTTTCCATTTGAGAATAACCACGTCCGAGCAATGAGCCTTCAACGCTCTTTCCGGCTTGTGCCAACAGCGACGCCTAACCCCTCGCTCAAGCCGAGCCCCAACGGCACGCCACCAGGCCCGGGACGGTAAAAATGTACCGCGTACCACCGGCCCGGGCTTGGCGTCCTGCCGCCATCGCCCGCGTCATCGTCGCGCCCGACATGCGCGGCATTGGTCTCGGTCGCACACTGTGTCAGCTTTTGCTTGCGAAGGCCGCCGACCATCCGCGTGCCGAGATCCTCACGCTCGGCGTCTATCGAGACAATGCCGCTGCTATCTCGCTCTACTCGAGCCTTGGCTTTGTTGAGGCTCCGCCCCATCCACGCCCCGAGGTCCTATCCATGCAAAGGAGCCTGTCGCGTGGCTAACCCTTCGGTCCATCGGACCGCCGGCAAGCGTTGCTTGCCGGTACCCTCGTCGCTACGCTCCTCGGCGGCCGGTTACATCAAACGTTAGGCGTCAAGACGAAGACCGCTGGCACTACGTGTGGTACCGCACGGAGAAACTGCGAGCGCCGGAGTAGCATCACTCTAGCCATATTAAAGCGCCGCGATAAACATGAAGACAATGATGTGCAGTCAAATGGGCGGGCCGTGTAGCGCGCCATTCCATTGAAATACAGCGGATGAAGTTATAAAGGCGCAGGATAGACATCTAAAGGGAGCGGTCGCGGGCGATGATGAAACGTACAAAGGCGCGCTAAAGAGCATGCAGGGTTGGTGGAAGAATCCCATATCAGGGTTGTGGTGGTATCTTAAGACAAGGAAGGCGTTTGCTGCTCTAACATCGCAGATATCCTATAAAATTCGGCTTTATATTTTTAGTTGAGCAGCAGATATGTTGTGTCATTCACTCGATACAGGAGGTGTCAAATGATGAAGATATCGCAGGCAGTCGTTTCAGCTTTGCTGGTTCTTAGCAGTCCGTTCGCTTTAGCCGAGCCGCCAGCTTCAGAGCAGTCGGTGGCATTTACGATCAATGACGCTCAGCTTAAGTGGGGGCCCTGTCCGCCGTTCTTACCGAAAGGATGCGGCATAGCGGTTCTTCATGGCGACCCTGCCAAACCAAACGTAGATGTCTTCTTCAAAGTGCCCGCTAAATCAACCATTCCACTCCATTCGCACACGTCGCCCGAACGGATGGTGCTGGTAGCGGGCGAACTTCACGTCACTTACGACGGGCAGAAGAAGGCAGTTTTCAAACCAGGAACCTATGCCTATGGCCCAGCCAAAAAAACACACAGCGGCTACTGCGCAAGCAAGGTTCCTTGCGTTCTTTTCATTGCCTTTGAGTCGCCATTAGACGCCGTGCCAGTCGAAGGCGCAGCAAAATAGCGCCATGCTGCCCAACTAGGCGCTCCAGCGGACGGTCTTGCTTCGCTTCGCTACGGAAAAACGGCGGCTGAGCTTGTGCGTTAGGCCTCACGAGCGCCTCCTGCGCGGGCCTCTCGTCGCTTCGGAACCAAGCGAAAGGCCAGCCCTTGTGCTGCTGCTTCTTGCCTCGTCGGCAAGCACTTCCGCATCTGACAAGATGCAGAAAAGGGTTCATACTGAATCAAAGGAATTCTGCGGAGCAAAGCAACATGAAGAAGACAGCCTTGGTCGTCGGAGTGCTCTGCGTACTTCTGGGTGGGCTATGGCTGCTACAGGGGCTTGGGGTTGTGCACGTACGCCCCATACTCTGTTTCGCAGACTGCGAGCCTATCCAAGGAGCTTCGTCAACGTGGGCGACCATCGGATTTCTCTTGGTCACGGCCGGAGTCCTTGCGATCTTCTTCTCGCTCAGGTCGCGTACCCAGCATTGACGACTCAACTTCGCCAAGACGCCGCGCGGAGAAGCGGCGGAGCAGTGAGGCCTAACCCTTTGCTCAACCGGTCAGGGTTAGTCCACTAAGGAGAATAATAATCAAAAGGGCCTGGCTCGATATATTTTGGAGGGAAGCCAAGCCGCGAGGGCGGCCGCGAATCAAGGCAGAACAGGCGGCAACGAAAGATGAACGGCAAGACGTATTGAAGTGGCGAAGAGGAGGATTATGAGTAAACTGGAAAAACAATTCGAGCCAGGCCTCCGTTTTTCGCCGGAAATAATTTGGGTGCCTGCTTTTATTTAAGCGGCGGATGACAGGACCCAAGGGCGCGCTCGCGAGTTCCCCGCCGCGCACCACTCCATGCAGCCAATCCATTTGACCATTGGTACCTCGTCAGGCCTAGAGTGGCTGACCCTCGTGCTGCACTTCGCCGTCGGCTTGATTGCACTTGTCTCTGGATTTGTGGCGCTTGCTGCCTTAAAGGCGGGGCAGCGGCACCGCCAAGCCGGCCAGCTCTTTCTGCTGGCCATGCTTGCATTAGGGGTGACTGCGGCAGGGATCGCCTTATTTGTGGGCAAGTTATCGAGCATCGTCGGCGGCATTTTCGCGGGCTACCTCGTCTTAACGGCATACGCCATCGTACAACCTCACTCCGCCTTCCACGGCCGCCAGTGGACTGTCGCTTTCGCGCTGCTTGGAACCGCCCTTGCGACGTGCGAAGCTGCCCTTGCGTTTAAAGCGCTGATGTCGCCAACGCGGACACTCGACGGCGTCCCTGCAGGCATGATCCTTTTTTTCGCTATCGTCATGGCCTGTGCGGCAATTGGCGACCTAAGGCTGCTACAGGTGCCAGGTGGCGTTCGGGGGGTCCAGCGATTGGCAAGGCACCTATGGCGGATGTGCTTCGCCCTGTTCATAGCATCGGGCTCGTTTTTTCTTGGCCAGATCAAGTTTCTTCCAGAGTCGATGCGAAGCATCCCACTCCTCGCCACTCTGGCGCTCGCCCCATTGGCCGCTCTCGTCTACTGGATGTGGCGAGTGCGAATACGCCGCAGACTTGACGGCATGTATTTGCGCAATCCGACGCGGTCGGCGGCGCGTCAGATTTCGGAGTGATCTATGTCGCCAGCTGCAAGCACTGCCTGACCCGTCGCTCAAGCTGACAGCCCCCGCCGGGAAGGTGTCGGCGGCTCTACTCCAAAGTTGGGCCTCAAGGTGCAGCCACGAATTGACCGCAACCAAAGACTTGATTACGCCGGCCGTCACTGAAGAGACCATCAGATCGCATCAAAACGCACTATGTCGGACCGCAGTTCCATCCTGAGGTTAAGTGTGGGACACTTAAGCATGCCATAGGAGGAGTCAAGCATGATTACTGCTTCGTCAGCGAGGGAAGGCGGCAGGCCAGATGTGGCGCGCCGCGTGATAGAGCCATCACAACATGCCGCCGCGAGAATCGCGGGGGTTTGGTACCTTTTCGCAATGTCTGTTGGAATGTTCGCTGAACTTTATGCCCATGGGCAACTTGTCGTACCAAGTGATGCTGTTCAGACGGCAAAAAACATCGCGGCGTCAGAGTGGCTCTTCCGCCTCGGAACAGTAAGTCATCTTGTCGTGTTTGCTGGCGACGTAGTACTGCTCGTAGCCCTATATGTCATCCTTAGGCCCATCAACGGGAGCGTTGCCTTACTAGCAGCTGCCTGGCGGCTTGCGGGATGCTCCATTTTGGCGGTCGCTCTGCTGAGCGACTTTGCCACTTTGCGACTGCTGAGCGGCGTCGAGTACTTGAACGCATTTAACACTGGTCAACTGCAGGCCTTGGCGCGGCTATTCATCAGCGTGCACTCAGCGGGATTTCAAATTGGGTTCGTGTTTCTCGGCCTCGGATCGACGATTTTCAGCTACCTATGGCTAAAGTCCCGATATATACCGCGAGCACTGGCCGCGTGGGGAATCTTCTCTTCGCTGGCGTTGGCAATCGGCACACTGGTCATCATGGTATTCCCTGAACTAGCGGCATTCTTGACGCTGGTTTACATGCTGCCGATGTTCTTTTACGAAGTCGGCCTGGGCCTTTGGCTGATTTTCAAGGGCATTGAAGCACCGCACGATTGAAGGTGGCGAAAAAAACCACCGAGCTC
>JBAVXA010000203.1:0-13693 GCA_049698095.1 Burkholderiales bacterium | reverse complement strand
GAGGCTGATCGCGGCTACTCCGGACACGGCAAAAACCTGAATCCACGACCACCATTTGAGGGTGGTGTTAAAGCGCTTGTAGGAACCGCCGTTGCCGTCTTCGAAATAAAGCAGGCTGGTAAAAATCAGCACGCCGAACACCATCAGGCAGAATAGCAGCGCCAATTTGCGCGAGCGCGCCTGCCAGATTCCCAGTGCGGCCAGCGCAAGCAATGGCCAGATGATGATGAATACTTTGATCGGCTGCGCGCGATCGCCCGGGGCCAACCATCGCAACGTTACCGATTGGGTCTGCGTGGCGAAGTGCGACATGAACGGGAGAATCAACGCAAAGCCGGCCGCCGCGCCAATAACCAGCCATTTCCAGTCCGGCGCCCGGCGTTGCAGGGTGCGCATGGCGACCCAGGCCATGATGAGCAGCGCCTGCAGCGGGAATACCCAGGCGTTGCTGACAATGGAGAGCGGAACGGAAAAGGCGAGTAACGCCTGCGTAGACTTCTCGTTGGGTGTTTTCTCCAACCTCGCGATGCATGCCAGCGCGAGCAGCAGCAAAACGAATCCGCCCAGCGGCGGATGATAGTCGCCGATGTAGGTCAAATAGGCGAGTGATTCCAAGGGTAATTCCGGCGTCACGCCAGCGGCGTGATTGGCGCCGAGCAGTTTTTCCGCCAGCGGGGTATCGGCCTGCTTGTCATACAGACCGATGAAGCGCGTATTCGTCCACAGCGCCCGGGTTGTGTCGGCGGCAGAAAAAATATCGCTTTTATAAAGCAGATGATAAAGCGGCGAAATTCCGGTACCGCCGAGCGCCAGCGTGACCACAATCAAAGCGGCGTAGCGACGATGGCCGCCAATCACGGTTCTGGCGGTGAACCACGCGAGGCCGAACAGCAGGCCGAATACGACGCAGAAGGCGAAGTTGTACGCCGTGCCGCCATCAAGCCCGAACCAGCGCCCCAGCAGCGCTGCCGCGTAATGCTGGAACGCATAGTAATAGTCGAATTTTTGCGACGACAACCACAGATCGTCCGGCGGCAATGTCGCGCCGGGAAGATAATTGGAAATGAAAAATAAATCCGTCATGTGCTCCGACGATGGCACGATGTCCGGGTACGCCATGCGCCAGATCAGTCCGTAGCCGAAGCCCGCGGCGAACGCAGTCAGATCGGTCTGCTGCGGTTTGAGCGCTGCGCGATGAAGATAGATCGAGTAAGCCGCGGCCGCGGTTGTGAACGGCCAAAGCCAGCGAATTTGACCAAACCCGAAAAAATGCTCAAGGAAAAATAACACCAGCGCTGCACCCAGCACGGCAGCCGGCAGGGCGAGAGCAAAGCGAGGAAAAAAGCGTAACGCGGCAAGGCCCAGACCGGCGAGATTGAGCAGGATCAGGCCTGCCGTCAGCAGATAGAGTATCAGGCCCATGCTGTCATGCGCGGCCGTCGGTTAAAACGGTAACGCGGCATCCGGTTTCGCTGCGAGCAAAACGCGGCGAAAATCATTTTGAATACGTTTCAACGCCGCCTCGTTATCTGCCTCAAACCGCAAGACAATGACGGGCGTGGTATTGGAGGAACGCGCCAGCCCGAAGCCGTCGGCGTATTCGACGCGCAGGCCGTCGATTGTGATGACTTCCTGCGGATTGGTGAATTGCGCTTCCTTTTGTAACTTACTGATTATATTGAAGTTTTCACCTTCGTTTAATTTGATTTGCAGCTCGGGCGTGGAGATTGCATCGGGTAAATCGTGTAACGTGGCGTTGATGTCGTGCACGCCGCTCAATATTTCCAGCAGACGCGCACCGGCATACATTCCATCGTCGAAACCGTACCAGCGTTCTTTGAAAAACACGTGGCCGCTCATTTCTCCCGCCAACGCGGCACCGGTTTGTTTCATTTTGGATTTCACCAGCGAGTGGCCGGTTTTCCACATCGTCGCCTTGCCGCCGTGTTTTTCAATCCACGGCTTCAAGTTACGTGTGCATTTGACGTCGTAAATAATTTCCGCTCCGTTGTTGCGAGAGAGCACGTCGGCGGCGAACAGCATCAATTGACGGTCGGGATAAATGATTTGCCCGTTTTTGGTCACGACGCCCAGCCGGTCGCCGTCGCCGTCAAACGCAAGGCCGATTTCCGCGTCGGTGGTTTTCAGCGCATGGATCACGTCCTGCAGGTTTTCCGGCTGCGACGGATCGGGATGATGATTAGGGAAGTTGCCGTCGACGTCGCAGAACAGGGGGATAACGTCGCAGCCAAGGCGGCGGTAGAGTTCCGGCGCAAACGCCCCCGGCGAACCATTGCCGCAATCGACAATGATTTTCATTTTGCGTTTGAGTTTCACGTCGGAGGCGATGCGATTGAGATAAGCTTCGCCGATGTCTTTTTTTGCGTACGTTCCGGCGCCATGGACGAGGTCGTTATTCTCCAGGCGCATGCGCAGCGATTGAATCGTGTCACCCGCCAGCGTTTCGCCCCCGATGACCATTTTCAGACCGTTGTAATCCGGCGGGTTATGCGATCCGGTGACCATGACGCACGAATTCGCGTCCAGATGATATGCGCCGAAATAAACAATCGGCGTGGCGACCATGCCGATGTCGATCACATTGATGCCGCTTTTTTGAATACCGCGCGCCAGCGCTGCGGATAAGTCCGGGCCGGACAAGCGGCCGTCACGCCCGATTACCATTGTCGTTTGTTTGCGCGCAACGGCTTCGGAGCCGAGCGCATGGCCGATGGCTTCGACCACTTGCGGCGTCAGTGTTTTTCCGACGATGCCGCGGATGTCGTAGGCTTTGAAAATTTCCTTTGGGAGGGTGGTCATATTTTTTTCTTCAGGCTGATTGGCGATGCGGCATTATACCTTTCGCGCTTGTTCTACCGCCAGCCGTCAGCCCTTATTGTCGTTGAAAAAATGCATTAATCGTTGCGGCATCCACTGCAGATTGCCCGGGAAGCGACCGCTGACAAAGCCGACATGCCCCCCGTGAGCCGGAAACTCGGCGGTAATCGAAGCCGATAATTCGCCGTCACGAGGTAACGCGTGAGACGGCAAAAACGGATCATTGCGGGCATTGATCAGCAGAGTGGGAACGCTGATGTGTTTCAGCAACGGCTTGCAGCTGGCGCGTGTCCAGTAATCGTCGGTATCCCTGAAGCCGTGCAGCGGCGCCGTCACGATGTCATCGAATTCGCGCAGGTTGCGCGTACCTAGCATCGCTGCCGAATCGAACAGGCGCGGATGCTGGCGTAATTTCAACGCGGCCTTGTGCTTCAGCGTGGACAGAAAATGGCGCGTGTAGAGTTTGTTTAAGCCGACGCCCAATGCATCGCCTGCGGCCATTAAATCCAACGGCGCGGAAATAGCCGCTGCCGCCTGCACGACGGCCTTGGCTTCATGTTGCCGCTCGCCCAGCCATTTCAGCAGGGCATTTCCGCCAAGGGAAACGCCTACAGCATACAAAGGGGCCGGAGGTGAAAGTTGTTTCATCCGTTGCAACACCCAGTCAATTTCAACCGTATCGCCTGAGTGATAAGCGCGCGGAAGGCGATTCAGTTCGCCGCTACAGCCACGAAAATGGACCACCGCACCGCGCCAGTCTTTTCGTTGCACGGCATGCATCAGTTGCAAGGCATATTGGCTTTGCGAGTTCCCTTCGAGGCCGTGAAACAACACGACCAGCGGCGCATCGGTATTTCCGTCGACCCAATCGATGTCGATAAAATCGCCGTCGGGCGTGTCCCAGCGTTCGCGTCGATAACTGATCTTTGGTCGTTTGGCGACGAAATAGGCGTAAAGCGTTTGCACCTGTCCGCCCGGCAGCCAGGGGGGGCAGGTGTACGCACCGTTCATGGGGCTGTTCTTCGGCATAAGGGCGGGCAAAGATTTTCCGGGAATAAAAAAAGGCAGCTCGAGCTGCCTTGATTATAAACCGATATACGGTTGGCTATTTTTGCTTCGGTGCCGATAACCCGGCATATCGCACTAATAACGGATCCGGCTCAGACAAGCGGGCGAGGATGCGTTCGCACATCATGCTGATTTGGCGCGGCGGCATTTCCGACGGCATGGCAACGGCAAGCAGCATGGTCTCTTCAATTTCTTTGGAAATGAAGGGAATGATTGCTGATTCAAGGAGGTTCGTGGTCATATTTCCGGCGAATCGAATAACGTTGAATGTATCAAATATACCTCTCAATCAACGCGCCAGGCGCTGACATTGGGTACAGACTTGTCAACTTTTGTCAGGGAATTGACCCTAAGTCGGGCAGAAACAGGCCTATTTTGGCGGCCATTCGAGCGGGTAGACGCCGTTGACGGGTGCTTTGCCCGTGAGCTGCAGGAGGGGGTCAATATTGGCAGCCTGCGCCGCTTCGGCTTGCGCAGTGCCGGAAAATCGCACGCCGTCTTTCGGCGTCCAATTGCCTTTGCCGTTCAGCTTCAGCGCGCCGGAAAGCGTGCTGAGCTGCAATTCGGCGGCGCTGCCGGTCGCATTCAGCAGCGCGCGATATTCACCTAATGGTTTCACCGGCGACATGATGACCTGCGCGCCGCGCCAATCGAGTTGCGCCTTGCCGGAAAAATTATTTTTATTAATGTTGAAATCGTCGCTGGTCAGCAGCAGTTTGCCTTCCGGTTTAAACAGAGCGAACGCCGGATAAATGTCAGTCACCATTTGCGCGGCCATTTCCGCCTGTGCGCTACGTATGTTGATGCCGCCGAAGCCCAGACCCAGCGAGGCATTGAATTTTGCAGAATTATTTTGCAGCAGGACATTCCAGGCAAGTTCGCCGGCGAATAATCGCGCCGGCCTCCACGACCACGAAATCTGATCCAGCATGAGCTTGTAAGAAGGAGAAGACGCGACCGGGATGTCGATTTGACCGGATGCTTTGCCGTTCCAGAAGCTGCCCTCTGGGTTTGTTATAACTAATTGATTTATTTGATATTTATTTAGCAACCATGGAAGCAGCCAAGCGGGCAGGGCGGAGAGAAAAAACAGCAGGAATAATACGACGCCAACCACGGCGTGGCGCAACCGAAACGCGCTGGACGATTTGGTGGTAGCCATCAAAGATTGTCGATCAGAGCAGCAGCCGGACGATTTATCACTTGCCCGGTCCGGAAAAGATCGCCGTCAATTTTACCAAACCGGATCCTTCCTGCAGCGTATTTATTTGCACGCTATCGACGCGGATGCCTTGCGCCTGCAGGTCCTTGCTCCACG
The DNA here is from genome assembly GCA_049698095.1 of Burkholderiales bacterium. Classification (GTDB taxonomy): domain Bacteria; phylum Pseudomonadota; class Gammaproteobacteria; order Burkholderiales; family JBEEJL01; genus JBEEJL01. The sequence continues at coordinate 8,469 of JBAVXA010000203.1, read as the reverse complement.
CCAGCCAGTCATCGAAACCAATGCTGCCTGCGACGACACGCACATGGTTGCTATCGACGGCGCTGACGGCAGAAAGCTTGTCGCGCAGGCCGCGAGTCTTGGCCGTCGACTCGACAGCGCTCATGACATTGATATTGGCGCGCGAGGCAGCCTGTCCGGCAAGCCGTTCCGCCTCATCGGCGTTCTGGTTATATTGGGCCGCGATCGCTTTGGTGGCCGGCAAATTTTTGCGCAACTGCGCGCGCTCCGCTGATATGGGCATCCAGGCAAAAGCATAAAGAATCGCCGCGAGCGCGAAGGCCGCGACGGTCAGGAGAATCATGCGCTCGCGCGCATTGCGCGCCTGCCAGTATTCCATCACGGCCTGTTTCATGGCTGGCCTCCGCTGATGCTGAAACGGGCTTCGACGCCGTCTGCTTTCGGATTGGTAGCTTCGAGCTTGGCCGATAGCTTCGCCGCTTGCAGCCGGCCGCGCAAGGCTTCAGCCGCAGGCGCATCGGGCAGCGTGATGTCGATTTGCAGCTTGCCTTTTTCATACTGAACCGCCGTCGTTCTCGCGTTCGGCGCGCCGGCCAAGGCATTGGAATAAGCGGCCAGCAAGGGCAGAAAATCGCTCGCGTCGCTGATGCCGGCGGCACGGCGCAGGTCGGCGAGATTGCGCGACATCTGCAGCGGCGCATCGACAATGACTTTGGAATCGGGAAAAACTTTCTTAAATCGCTCGGTCATGCCGCTTTGCACAGCATTCTTCTGATATTTCAGAATCGCCCAATCGACCATCGTCGCCCCGATATGTAATGCAGCAATCAAGCCTGCGAGTATCCACAGTGGTTTCGCCAAACGCATTGCGCCGGATAAATTGGCAGACTTTGCATACTCGCCTTGCAGGAAATTGATGCTGCTGGTTTGCGGATTGGCGTGCGCATGGCTCCACGCGCCGCCAGCGAGGACCGGTACGCCGAGCGCTTCGCTCCACGCGGCGAGATCGGTCGAATGATTATTATCCGGGCTGAGCAGGACAATTTTTTGTGGTGCGGTATTTTTTGCCCGCGCCTCATTCAGCGCTAGCGTGAGACCGAGAGGCGGCCCTTCGCCGTCGCTGCTGTCGAGCGATAGCCCGCTCATTTCCCCGGTGCGCACGAATCCGCCGCTGCCGTCCCACACCATACTCCAGCCGCCTGCAGGCAAGGGCGGCAGCGTGGTTTCCGGTACCATACTCTGCGGCGAAATTTTCGCTTCGAGCAAACGCGCCATCACCTGGTTCACCCAGGACTTGTCGACCACGGCGACCGGCGTTTCGCCGCTTGCCTCACGCGCGCCCGCGACCGCGTGAATGCTTTCCGGATTTGCCAGCAGCTTGTCTTCAATCGCAAACGGCAACAACTGGCGGGTCTTGGCGGCATTGGCCGGCGGTAAATTCACGCGCGTGAACAGCACGCGTGATGCAGGTATCACGACATCAATGCGGTCGGCGGCCGGCATGTCGGCAAAGGAATTATTGCCGGCCGACAGGATGCGACCACGCGCCTCGCGCAACACCCACGCGGCGCTGCGTCCCGCTACTGCAGGATTATCGCCAGGTTCGTCGTCGCGTAAATAAATTTGCAGAGCTGCCATTGAAGGATTATTCCGTGCCTTGTTGAAGCCATATTATACGCGGCCATTCGGTGTTCGGGGTGCTGCCCGCAGTCTGGCGTTCCAGCAGGGCGCTGTAGCCGATATCGACATTTCCGTTGGTGACGCGACCGCTGGCAACAAAATATCTGCTGGTGAAATCGACGGTCGGTGGTAATGGTGCGCCGTTGAGTACTTTGTCCAAATCCTCTTTTTTCAGAAATGGCGTCGCTTCGCGCTTCTTGATGATGTCCGCCACTACGGCCGGCTTTAGACCGCTTGCCTCGAGCAGATTTTCCGGCGCGGTGTTGACATTCAGCGGGGTATTTGCCGGCAGGGCGGTTAAATAGGGACGGAGCTTTTCGACAATTTCCGGCGTGAAGTCTTTGACGCGATATAGCTCGTTGATATCGACCATGCGTCGGTGCGCAGAGCGATAGGGCGGATCTTTCGCGAGATAGGTAAGATCGTCCTGCTGCTGACCGGTTTCGTCGATCCATGCCATCACGTTATCCAGCAGGGAATCGGCTAATTTAAGCTCTTTCAGCAGTGCTTTGAATATGTCCTGGTTGGTCAATGTCTTCGCAGGCGGGCCGGGATTTTTTGGGGCATTCGTATTATTTGCGTTTGTCGGGGGTGGCGTGGGCGACGGAGCTGTCGGAGCGGCGGGGATGTTACCGTAGACCAGATTATTGATATTGAACTTGGATTGTTCGTCGACCATCATTCCGACCAGCGATGCGCCCTCCGCGGGCAACGGCAATTCCTTGCCGAGAAACTGGTAAATCATTTTAGTGTCGGCAAATTCATTCAGCTGTCCGCGCGCGAGCTGCGCGCCTGCCTGTGCAATCGCGTTGGCCTTGGCGCGGGCCATCAGATTTTCCACCTGCCGCGTCCACAACGACTGCTGCCACAACAGATAAGTTGCCGTGGTCGCAGCCAGTGCGACGATCAGCAGCGCGGTAATAATGGCAACGCCGTGTTGGGATTTTGTCTTCATTATTTATTGCGCCGCTTGAACCAGAAATACCCGCTTCAGGGTTTCGCCGGTCAACAGTGTGATGTTGACCTCGACCGCGGCCGGCATTCCGGCAAGGTCAGGCGGCACGCCCGGCTGCGGCCAACGGCTTAACCATGGGGAGGTATTCGGCTGATATTCCAGAAAGCGAAAACTGGCCTCGCGCAGATTTTCCGCCAGCGTGCCGACGACCGGCGCAGTGCGCGGAGCCTGGTCGAGTACCGGCCAGGACAAATGTTCCAGTTTATTATCGCGAAAACGGTAGCCCATGCGTTGCGGCGCGGTGAGCGAGCCGCGCTGGCCGGAGAAACCCATGCGCGTGAACACGATCTGACCATCGCTATCGCCGATGGCGTCGGGTTTGCCGATAAACGCGGGCGCCGTGTTGCTGCTCACATCGCGGATCGGACGTTGCAGCGCCGAGGCGAAATCCTGCTCCATGCGTGCGAACAGCAACACGATGTCGCGCCATTTCTGTTGCTCGACTTCCAGTTGCTTACGCGTTTCGAGCACCGCCGATAAGCCGCGGTACGCCATGGCGGACATGATGGCGAATATGGCAATGGCGGCGAGCAATTCGATCAGCGTGAAGCCGGAAGATGGTCTGATTTTACCCATATCAGTTTGTCACGCCGCGCGGGTCCGGGGTCGGACTGGGCGCGGAGCTGCCTGCGGGATTGGCTGCCGGTCGGCCACCGACCGACGTATTGGCATAAAAGCCGGTCATTTCATAAAGGACATAGTCCGGTTTACCTTCGCCCGTCACTTTGATTTTCGAGCGGCGAAAATACTGGCTTGCCGTGCCTTCGACGATCTGCTCCCAGTTGAATGATTGCCCCGCCTGTTCGGCCTTGCCGTTGCTGATCCCGATCGGGGGAAACGCGCGCTTTGCCGACGCTTCCGCCAGCAGATTGCCGGCGACAAAACCGGCCAGGGTTTTCTGCCGTAAAGCGAGCGCGGTGTCGGTGCTGATGTTCGACGAGCGCAGCGCTGCAGCCAGCGCGATGGCGAGTATGGCGAGCGCGATCAGCACTTCAATCAGGGTGAAACCGCCGCGGCGGGAGAGGTCAGGGGTTGGCGGCATTGAGTGTGATTTTTCCGAGATGATTGCCGCTGATGCTGATGCGCTCGCCCTTGAGGTCGAGCACGACTCGGAACGGCAGGTTCATCCCCGACGGCGTAAACACGACCAGATCGTCCAGCTTGGCTTTTTGATGGTTGATTTCCAGATCGGTGAGAGTGACATAAGCGGGAAAATCGCGTTCGCGCAGAACGTCGTCGTTAGCCAGCGGTGCCCAATCGGGCTTGGCGTACTGGTAAAAGCGATAATGCGCGCCGTCGGCGCCCCAAGCCATGCTGTGGCCGCTGGCCAGCGCTTCGTCGCGTGTATGTTCCATCAGCAATGCCAGGCGTTTGGCTTCTTCGGCCAGTGCCTGCTTGTCATCCGGGCCGATTTTCGCCGCGACCAGCGCGAGCATGATCGACATGATCACCAGCACGACCAGGATTTCAATCAGGGTAAAGCCGAGTTTTTTTTTAATTCCACGAGCCGATGTCAGCATTGTTGCCTTCTCCGCCCGCCTGTCCGTCGGCGCCGTAGCTGAATACATCTATTTCGCCGTGTACGCCGGGGCTGAGCATTTGATACTCATGTCCCCACGGATCTTTGGGTATTTTATCCAGATAGCCGCCCGACTTCCAGTTCAGCGGGACCGGTTGCGAGGCGGGTTTGGCAATCAGCGCCTGTAATCCCTGCTCGGTCGATGGATAGGTCGCGTTATCGAGGCGATAAAGTTTCAGCGCCTGCATGATGGCGCCGATGTCCTGTTTCGCTGCGACGATGCGCGCGTCGTCCGGGCGGCCCATGATTTTCGGAACCACGATGGCGGCAAGGATGCCGAGGATGGCGACCACGACCATGACCTCAATCAAGGTGAATCCGCGCGCTTGTTTTCGATTAAGCATAAATAGAGCCTCGACTGTCTGGAACGAACTGTAAATGATTATAGCTGATAGCGATTTCGACGGCTCAGGCGTCGGAAGGTTTCGCCAGCAGCCAGATGTAGCCAAAGTTGTAAAACATATGCAGTAATATCGGAGGAATCACGCTGTTATATTTGTCGCGGAAAAAACCGAAAACCAATGAAGGGACGAACACGCTGAGCGCCCACAGCGGCTGGTGGTAAAAAAAATGTGCCGCCACGAACAAGGCGCTGGTCGCCAGATTGGCCGCGCTGATGCCCAGCCAGTTTTTCCGGCCCCATGGTTGCGCGAAAAACGTTTCCTGAACCAGGCCGCGAAAGGCTATTTCCTCCAGCACCGGGTAGACCAAAACCGGCAGCAGAAAAAACAGCAGTGCCTTGGACGAATGTGCGAACCAGAAGCTAGGAGCAGGCGCGCGCAGCAGAAAATAAAGCGCCAACCACACCGGCGGTGCGGCAATTAGCGCAACAATGAAGCGCTTGTCGCGGAACAGATTTTTATATGGAAAAGATTTCATTGGCATTCGACACGTGCCGGGAGTTTGAAAGCGATCGGGACGCAGCAGTATTGCAAACCCCGCATACAACGGCAAGCACATCAGCTTGCTATTGTAAGTAATTGATTCAATTAAATTATTTAAGGAGCTGTTTGCGCCTGGCGCGCCACAGCAGGCCGGCTGAAAGCAGCAGCGCCAGGCTGATATCGGCAGGGCCTTGCGACGGGCCCGTTGCGCAGCCACCGCCACCGCCGCCGCTCGGGGCTGGCGTTGGTGTCGGAACTGGCGTCGGCGTCGGTGCCGGAGTGGGTGTCGGAGTGGGGGTCGGTGTCGGAGTGGGCGCGAGTCTTTTTGCTTCAGTCACTGCTGCCGCGGCGTCCACAATGCCGGCTCCGCAATTGCTGGTTGTGCACTGAATCATGCCGCTGCTCAATTGCAGCGCCGTCAAAACTGGAAACGGTTTCGCCGTTGACTGCAGAATGCTGATGATCTGCGACGCGCTGAGGTTGGGGTTGGCCGACAGCATGAGCGAGACCACGCCCGACACTATTGGCGCAGAAAAGCTGGTGCCAACAACGCCAGCCGCGTAAGTGTCACCGCTGGGCGCAGGTACTGGCGTCGTCGTGCCATCGTTAATAATGTGCCACATGGTGCCGTCAAAATTGGCGGAGTTATAAGTATTTCCGCCCGGCGCGCTGATGGTGACGCTCGCGCCGAAATTGGAATAATCGCCGCGCTCGCCGAATTTTCCTGTGGCGGCAACGGCGATCATGCCGTTGCAGGAGCCGCCGGGTACATGGCCGGAGGCGTTCACCGAGGCATTGCCCGCCGATGCGACGATGACAGCATTTTTTGCTGCGGCAGCAGCGACAGCCGCCGTGTAAAGCGTGCCGCACCCGCCGGAATCTTCTCCGCCCAGACTCAGGTTAACCACCCGCGCCGGCGTCTGGTTGTTGGGCAACGCCGGGTCGATTACACCGACCGCATACTTGATTGCCTCGGTGATGTCGGAATCGAGGCCGCCGCACTTACCCAGCACGCGCAGGGGAAGAATCTGGGATACCCAATTGATACCCGCGATGCCTATGCCGTTGTTGCTGGCCGCGCCGATTATGCCGGCAACCGAGATGCCGTGCCAGCTGCTGTCGGTCACGTCATCCGAGGTAAAGCCACAAGAGGCATAGATCGGGTTTGTTGTGTCGGCGGTCGTGACCCAGTCGCCCGGGTCGGATGGATCGGGGTCGCGTCCATTGCCGTCATTGGCAGATGGTGTGTCGGAAATGAAATCGTATCCGCCGCTGCTGCGGCCGGCCATTTCGCTATGCGGCGCGATTCCGGTATCCACCACGGCGACGCGAATACTGGCGTCGCCGGTAGTGATGTCCCACGCCGCAGGTGCACTGATGCCGGCAGGCGTTGTCTTGAGGTACCACTGCTCGGAGTTATGCGGAATCGTCGTGTTGTTCGGGCCGCCGAGCAAAACCGACCGCCCGGCGTAGTCCGGGTCGTTCGGCACCCGTTCGGCGCGTCGCACCCGATCCACCTCGGCATAAATAACATCCGGGTGCGCGCGCAGCGCGTTGACGTAGGTCTGTACTTCGGCTTCGGCCATTTTTTTCGGCAGTTTAAGTACATGTGCACCGCCGCTGATGGGACGCTGCATGGCGAGCTCAACACCCGCCGCCGCGCTCAGATTATGGATCTTGTCCGCCTTGATTTCGCGCACCATGAACGCCGGCTGCATGCTGTGCAGTTTAACGACAATGCGATCGGTCTTCGGCGCCGTAACGGACAAGGCACGGAAATTTTTCAGCATGAATCCACCTGGGGCGGCGTGCGCGCCAATCGGGCCGAACAGAGAGCCGATCGCGAAACCGATCGAGGCGAAACCGAAAATGGCGGGGTACTTTTTCATGTTGAACTTTTTCAGGTATGGGGTGGGTTATGGATGCCGGTTGCCGCGTGAAAGAACTTATTCCGCTTTCATTTTGCGGTCAGGTTCGGCCGAGATGATGTCTTTGCGTTTGGCCAGTGCTGTCAGCGCCTCCCGCGCTTCTGCCGGTTTGGCATCGATAATCAGCAAATGGACGCCGCCGGACATCGCACGCTTATACAGCACGGGGGCTTTGGCAGTGGCGGACAGGTCGTTCAGCAGGTCACGGCTGTCGGCGTTGGTAACTTCAGGCTGGAATTTGACAATAATCTGCATTGCGTCCGGATTCATTGGCTGCGCCGCGCATCCGGTCAGTGAAAGATTAGTTGCAATAACGGCAAGGGCCAAACAGCAGGTGGGAAACAGGTGGGCGGGTATGAAGCGCAACGGCATGGTTGATTCCTGATTTATGGTTATTCGTGCTCGGGACAACATTAATGTGAAACATAACGTGGCGCAAGCAAAATGGTTGCAGCGATAAACTCAGGAAGTTATTTAACTAATTGATTTAATTCAAATATTGGCAATAGTATGGCGAGCACAATAATCAGCACCATCACACCCATGGTGAGGATGAGTATCGGTTCGAGCAACGCGGTGAGAGTACTGACGCGATTTTCGATTTCTCGGGTCTGCTGAGTGGCAACGCGTTCCAGCATGGTGTCGAGTTTACCACTGGCTTCGCCGCTGGCGATGAGGTGAACCATTACCGGCGGAAACATTTTGCTGACGCCGAGCGAGCGGCTGAGCGGCGCGCCTTCGCGCACCATTCGCTGGGCTTCTTCCAGCGCGTTTTTCATCGGCAGATTGTTCATGACGCCGACCCCGGCCTGCAGCGCATTAAGCAGCGGCACTCGGCTGCCGGTAAGGATGGCCAGTGTGCTGGCAAGCCGCGCCGTGTTGATGCCGCGAATCAACCGGCCGACGACTGGAACGCGCAACAAAAATCTGTGCACTCTCAGGCGAAACGGCTCCGCGCGCATTGCACGTGAAAACAGCCACACGCCTATAGCAAGGGCAATCAGCCAGAAGATTCCCGTGGTGCGCAGAAAATCGGACAATCCAATGAGCAGGCGCGTGAGCAAGGGCAGGGTTTGATTGGTGTTGCGGAAGACTTCCACGACCTGCGGAACAACGTATGTCAGCAGGCCGGTGATGACGGCGACGGCGACGAGCGAAATAATGCCGGGATAGACAAATGCCAGGGTGACTTTTTGCCGCAATGCCTGACTCTCCTCAGTGTAATCAGCCAGACGCGACAGAACCTCGGATAACTGTCCGGATTGTTCGCCCGCGCGTACCAGCGTGCGATAAAGCTCGGGAAACACGTGCGGGTACTGGCCCATGGATGCGGACAACGTGTTGCCCGCCAGAACTTCGCCGCGTATGCCGGCGAGGATTTGCCGCTGCTGTTCGCTTTCAGCC
>JBAVXA010000202.1:0-30489 GCA_049698095.1 Burkholderiales bacterium | reverse complement strand
GCGAAGCGATTGATAGTTGTGCCAACAAACCATTATTGATCGGCGTAACCATTCTCACGAGCCTGGGTGATAGCGAAATCATGGCGGTCGGGCTGCAAGGCACGGTTGGCGAAAACGTTCTGCGCCTCGCAAAGGTGGCAAAAAAGTGCGGCCTCGACGGAGTGGTCTGCTCATCGCAGGAAGCACAATTGTTGCGTAAGCAGATCGATTCGCCGTTTGCGCTGGTGACACCGGGAATTCGCTTTGCGGGCGCGCAAAAAAATGACCAAACCCGCGTACTTACGCCGCAGGCAGCGCTGATGGCGGGCGCGGATTATCTGGTTATCGGCAGGCCGGTCACGCAGGCAGATGATCCCGTGGCAATACTTAAGAGAATTAACGACGACATCAATACTATTAAAGAACTGCAATGAAAATAACCATTATCGGTACCGGCTATGTGGGCCTGGTGAGTGGCGTGTGCTTTGCGGAACTCGGCAATGACGTGCTTTGCCTGGATGTTGATGCGGCAAAAATCGAATTACTCAAGTCGGGCGGGGTGCCCATTTACGAGCCGGGCCTTGAGGTGATGCTCAAACACAATATCGCAGCCGGCCGTTTGAATTTCACGACCGATGTCGCCGAGAGCGTAGCGTTCGGGGAGGTGCAGTTCATCGCCGTAGGGACGCCCCCGGATGAAGACGGCTCGGCCGATTTGAAATACGTCACCGCCGCAGCGCGCAACATCGGCAAATATATGCAGGGGCCAAAAGTAATTGTCGACAAATCCACTGTGCCGGTCGGGACGGCGGACAAAGTACGCGCCGCGGTGAAGGAGGAACTGAACCAGCGCCACGCAAATATCGATTTCTCAATCGTCTCCAACCCCGAATTTCTCAAGGAAGGTGCGGCGATTGACGATTTTATGCGGCCTGCCCGGGTAGTGGTCGGCGTTGAAGACGAGCGGGGCGGACGGGTCATGCGCACGCTGTATTCCCCGTTTCAACGCAACCACGAACGCATTCTGATGATGGACATAAAGTCAGCCGAAATGACCAAGTATGCAGCGAACGCCATGTTGGCAACGCGCATTTCCTTTATGAATGAAATGGCGCTGCTGGCGGAAATGCTCGGCGCAGATATTGAGCAGGTGCGTCTCGGCATCGGCTCGGACCCGCGAATCGGATACGATTTTTTATATCCCGGAGTTGGCTACGGTGGCTCGTGTTTTCCCAAAGATGTGCAGGCATTGCAGCGCACTGCGCGACAGAATAATTTCGACTTGAAGATACTCGAAGCGGTAGAAAGCGCCAACGAGAGGCAGAAGACGGTGTTGCTGCAGAAAATTCTCAAGCGTTTCAATAACGATCTTGCCGGTAAACATTTTGCCCTGTGGGGTTTGGCGTTCAAGCCTAAGACCGACGATATGCGCGAAGCACCGAGCCGCGTGTTGATAGAAGGGTTGTGGAAGCATGGCGCTACTGTGGCCGCCTACGATCCGGTTGCTATTCACGAGGCTAAACGTATATTCAAGGACGACAAGCGCATTCGTTTCGCGTCCTCGATGCGCGACGCGCTGACCGGGGCCGACGCTTTGGCGATCGTTACCGAGTGGAAGGAATTTCGCACACCGGACTTCCCCGGGATCAAATCCGGCCTGAAAAATCCGCTGATTTTCGACGGCAGAAATCTATATGTTCCGCAGGAAATGCGGCAGCAGGGGATCGAATATTACGGCATCGGACGCCCGCAACCGTGAACCAGCTCCAAGCCCTTAAACTGCCTGATACAAATGTGCTCGCAAATGCGCGGGTGCTGGTGGTCGGCGACGTCATGCTGGATCGATATTGGTTCGGCGAAGTGAGCCGTATTTCGCCCGAAGCGCCGGTGCCGGTCGTGCATGTGACGCGAACGGAAGAGCGCCCTGGCGGCGCGGCAAACGTGGCGCGCAATGTGGCGGCGCTTGGCGGACACGCGAGTCTGCTTTCCGTTGTCGGACACGATGAGGCGGCGCAGTCTTTGGGCAAGCTGCTCAAGGCGGGTAGTGTGGATGCCGTGCTGCATCCGGATGCGGGACTCTCGACCACCGTCAAGCTACGGGTTATCGGCCGTCAACAACAATTACTGCGTGTGGATTTTGAGACGCCACCGTCGAGCGAAGTGCTTGCCGGGAAATTGCGTGATTTCGAACGCATGTTGGCTCAATGCGATGTGGTAATCCTGTCCGACTATGGCAAGGGCGGCCTGACCCATATTACCCAGATGATCGCCCTTTGCAATCAGGCCGGCAAGCCCGTCTTGGTGGATCCGAAAGGCGACGATTATGCGCGCTATCGCGGGGCGACCCTGCTCACCCCCAATCGCAGCGAATTCCGCGAGGTGGCAGGGCGCTGGACTGACGAAGCGCAATTTATACAAAAGGCGCAAGCGTTGCGGCGGGAGCTGGGATTAAAGGCATTGCTGGTCACGCGCAGCGAAGAGGGTATGTCCCTGTTTCAGGAAAACGATGTTATGCACGAACCGGCGCGCGCGCGCGAAGTGTTTGATGTTTCCGGCGCAGGTGATACGGTGATTGCCACATTGGGCTTGATGCTCGCCGCAGGGCTTGATCTGCACGACGCCGTGCACGCTGCCAATCGCGCGGCAAGCATTGTGGTGGGCAAACTGGGCACGGCAACAGTCAGCTACAGCGAACTCCAGTCATCCCGACGATAGATTTTAACTTATTGATTAATATGAATATTTTGATAACAGGCGGTGCGGGTTTCATTGGTGCGAATCTTGTCAGGGCGCTCAATGCGGCAGGAGAAAAAAATATTATCGCCGTGGATAATTTTGCCCGCGCCGACAAGTTCTCCAATCTCGTCGACTGTGAAATTGCCGATTATTTCGACAAGCGCGAATTTATCGAGCGGGTGAATCGTCATGGTCTGCCAAAAAATATTGGTGCCGTGCTGCATCAGGGCGCCTGCTCCGACACGATGGAAACTGACGGTCGTTACATGATGGAAAATAATTACCGTTATTCCATCTCCCTGTTGGAAGCGTGTTTGCAGCAAAAAATACCATTTATCTACGCCTCGTCGGCTTCCGTTTACGGCAAAGGGAAAGTATTTTCCGAATCGCGCGCCAACGAAGCGCCGCTGAATATCTACGGCTACTCGAAATTTTTGTTCGACCAATATGTTCGGCGCGTCCTGCCGCAGGCGGAGTCGCAGGTGACAGGTTTTCGTTATTTCAATGTTTACGGTCCGCGCGAATATCATAAAGGTCGCATGGCGTCAGTGGCATGGCATTTTTTCAACCAGTTTCGTTCCGACGGCAAAGTGAAGCTATTTGAGGGAAGCGGCGGATACGCCGATGGCGAACAAACACGTGACTTCATTTCCGTTGAGGATGTCGTAAAAGTGAATTTACATTTTCTTGGCCATCCGCGGGTTTCGGGAATATTCAATCTCGGCACCGGACGCGGTCAGACATACAACGAAATGGCGCTGGCGACCATTAATGCCTGCCGTGAAGCGAAGGGAGATGCATCCATCAGTTTGGCAGAAGCAAAGGCCAAAGGCATGATCGAGTACCTGCCTTTTCCCATTGCGTTGAAAGGCAAATACCAGAGTTTTACCCAGGCGGACATGACGGCCATGAGAGCGGCGGGTTACGACGCCCCGTTCTTGTCTGTAGAGCAGGGTGTTTCACGCTACGTCAGGGAATTACTTGACGCCGGACTGGCCTGAGTATATAAAGCGCAGTCAACCAGATTCCCGGATAGTCGTTTAGTAGCCTCTATCTGGATAAACAGGCGCTTGGTGGGGTAAATAGGCGACCAGGCTCCCCAGAATGTGGGCTGGCGCGCCACCCGCCTAAAATAATTAACATTTTTTTAACATTGCAGGAGTAACCATGAAAAAGTTTCTAATCTCGCTGGTAGCGTTTTTTGCCTTTACCGGCATGGCGTTCGCGGCAGTAAACGTTAACAATGCCAGCAAAGCCGAGCTCGAAGCGCTGGATGGCATCGGCCCGGTCAAAGCACAGGCCATTATCGACTACCGTACCAAAAACGGCCCATTCAAATCGGTTGATGACCTCGACAAAGTTGAAGGTGTTGGCAAGGCAACGATTGATAAATTGCGTGGCGATGTAAGCCTGTCCGGTCCTACCACCATGCCTAAAGCGACTGACAAGAAAGCCGACGTAAAAGCAGACGCCAAAGCTGATGCAAAAGATGCGAAAAAAGAAATGAAGGCTGAAAAAGCTGCAGCTCCCGCTGCTGCGACAGCTGCCGCTGCAAAAGCTGCGACCCCGGCAACCCCCGCGACGCCAGCTACGCCGGCCACCAAAGCGGCCGCGACGCCAGCCGTACCGGCATCCCCTGCCGTTCCCGCAGCCGACAAAAAGCCCGCTCCTGCAATGGCCGCTGAAGCCAAGAAAGGCGACAAGAAAGAAATGAAGGCTGACGACAAAGCAGACAAGAAAGCTGATAAAGCTGAAAAGAAAGCTGACGTGAAAGACGACAAAGCCGAGAAAAAAGCCAAGGCAGATGCCGATAAGGCCGAGAAAAAAGCTAAAGCCGATGCGGCAAAGGCTGAGAAAAAAGCTAAAGCTGATGCCGAGAAGCAAGCCAAGGCCGACAAGAAAGCACCAGCCAAGAAAGAAGATGCTCCGGCAAAAGCGGATAAAAAAGAAGAAGTCAAAAAGAACTGAAATTCGATATAGCGTTTCACCTGAAGCCCCGCCCTCGAGCGGGGCTTTTTCTTGCATGGTAGGGGCCCCAGCGTGCCTCACCAGTTTCGCTGCGTGTGGGATAATAACGGCAAACGTTAACCGCAGATTGGGATTTTTTTGAAAACTCGTACGCTTGAAGACTTTGTCGGCAATACGCCGCTAGTGCGACTGAAGCGCATGCCGGGTGAAACTTCGAACATTATTCTTGCCAAGCTCGAGGGTAATAACCCGGCGGGCTCGGTCAAAGACCGGCCGGCCTTATCGATGATCGCGCGCGCAGAGCAGCGCGGCGACATCAACCCTGGCGATACGCTGATAGAAGCAACCAGCGGCAATACCGGGATCGCGTTGGCGATGGCTGCCGCAATGCGCGGTTACAAAATGGTGCTGGTGATGCCGGAACATTTATCCATCGAGCGCCGGCAGAGTATGGCCGCCTTTGGGGCGCAGATTATTCTTACGCCGAAAGAAGGCGGAATGGAAACTGCCCGTGATATCGCGGAGAAAATGCGCGATGAGGGAAAGGGCATAATCCTCGACCAGTTCGCCAACCCGGATAATCCGCGCGCCCATTACGAAGGCACCGGACCGGAAATCTGGCGTGATACCGAAGGCAAAGTGACGCACTTCATCGCGACCATGGGTACCACGGGAACCATCATGGGAGTGGGAAAATTCCTTAAAGAAAAGAATCCGGCAATACAGATTATCGGCGTGCAACCGGTCGAAGGGGCGCAAGTGCCGGGTATCCGTAAATGGCCGGAAGCCTACTTGCCGAAAATATATGACCGCAAACGCGTCGACCAGATTCTCGAGGTAACCCAGGCCGATGCGGAAGAACACATGCGCCGTCTGGCGAAAGAAGAAGGCATTTTTGCCGGAGTATCATCAGGCGGCGGTTTGTGGGCTGCGCTGCAAATATCCAGCCAGGTAACGAACGCCGTCATTGTGCACATCGTCTGCGACCGCGGCGACCGCTACCTTTCCACCGGCGTTTTCCCCGCATAACTCGCGCGGCAGCAAGCCTGCCTACCGACTAAATCCAACTATTGTTTGCCGGTTGTGCACAAGTTCACAGCGCCAATCCGCCGCTGTACGCATAATTTGCCCGACACAAGTGGCATTTTGCCTGCCGAAACCTCTGTTTGGGGAAAACGACAGGTCTTTCCGCGCCGTCGCCGGTAAAAACGTTTGAAGAATCTAAAACAGGGGCAGGCATGAATTCTCCCGATATGGTGTTGCACTCAACTTTGGTCGATCAGCTGCGCCTTGCGGGGCGCGGAGAGGCGCGAGTTCCCGTCAACCAAGCCGACTGGGAAGCATTGTTGCACCAGGTCACCAAGGCCTTGGCAAAGGCCGAAAGGACCAGCGAGCAACTGTCGCTCGCGCTGGAAGCGTCGGATCTTGCGCTCTACGACGCTGATCTGATTAACAATGAAATCTATTTAAACGAGCGCTGGTCTGCGATGCTCGGCGGAGACGGTTCGCCGACCCATACGAATTTTGCCGGCATGATCGAATTAGTGCATCCGGATGAACGGAGCGAAGTAACCAAGGTATTTCGCGATGTCCTTGCCGGGCGCATCCCGTCCTTCAAGGTTGAGCACCGCGTGCGTAATGCCACTGGCGAATGGCGCTGGATCCTCAGCCATGGCAAAGCCGTCAGTCGCAGCGAAAAAGGTCAGGTCGAGCGAATCACCGGCACCAATATGGACATTCATGAGCGCAAGCTTGCGGAGATGCGCGTTGAACATCTTGCCCATCATGACGAATTGACCGGTTTGCCCAACCGCGTCAGCTTCAATCATGCGCTTGAACACGCGATTCGCCAGTGCAAACGCAAGCGCGGCAAATTGGCAGTCATGTTCATCGACCTCGACCGGTTTAAAAATATCAATGACAGTCTCGGCCATGATTTTGGCGACCAATTGCTGCAGGAGGTATCGCTGCGCCTGCGTACGACCTTGCGCGACAGCGATATTGTCGCGCGCCAGGGTGGTGATGAGTTTGTCGTACTTATCGACGGATGGCTGTCGAACGAGGATCTGGTTTCGGTTGCGCAGAAACTATTGCACGCAGTATCGAAGCCGTATGTACTTGAAGGACAGGAATACGATTTGACGACCAGCATCGGTATCAGCACGTATCCCCAGCACGGCAATGAACCGCAGGAATTGCTGCGTCACGCCGATGTGGCAATGTATCGCGCCAAAGAAATGGGCAAGAATACGTTCCAGTTTTATGCCGCACAAATGGATGTCAATTCGGTCGATCGACTGCGCATGGAATCAGGGCTACGTCGCGCGATCACCCGTGATGAGTTCCGCCTCCACTATCAACCGGTGGTCAATCTGGCAACGGGCTACCTGGTCGGCATGGAGGCGCTGGTGCGCTGGCAGCACCCGCAGCGCGGGCTTGTACCGCCAAACGACTTCATTCCTCTCGCCGAGGAGACTGGGCTGATCGTCCCGATCGGCGAATGGGTATTGCGCGCCGCGTGCGAACAAAATCGCAAGTGGCAGTTGCAGGGATACGGCCCCTTGCGCGTATCGGTGAATCTTTCGCCGCGGCAATTTACGCCCAACCTGGTCGGGTTGGTAGGGCAGGTTTTGGCGGAAACCGGGTTGCCCGCGCAACTATTGGAGCTTGAAATCACCGAAGGAATGGTAATGCAAAATGCCGATCAGGCGGTGCGGCTGCTAAATGAATTGCATGATATGGGGATCGCTTTGTCGATTGATGATTTCGGAACCGGCTATTCGTCATTGGCCTACCTGAAACGTTTCCCGATCGACAGCCTGAAAATCGACCGGAGCTTTATAACCGAACTTCCCGTGGACAGCGACAATGCCGCGATTATCCGCGCAATTATTCAGATGGCGCACGGGCTGGAAATCCACGTAGTCGGCGAAGGCGTCGAGACGGCGGAGCAAGCCGGATTCCTTAGCGACCAATTATGCGATCGCGTGCAGGGCTATCATTACAGCAAACCCCTGCCACACGCAGACTTCGAAAAACTCATTAATTCGTTTCCTCTCAGCACCAGATTACTGTCGCTGCCTGCTGCAAGCGTAGAATAAAGCCATTACAGTATTTTTCAGGCTGCCAAAGGCGGCCTGCTGGCTTTATGCAAAATATTGATTTAATTAGATTTTTTGTCATCAGGCTGGCCATCGTGGCGGCCGTCGGCGTCATATCGCTGCCCCACGCCAATGCGATTTCCGATATTGCGTTGAGCGCCGATAACCTGCAAGGCGCAGGCTTTTCTCTCAAACAGTTAAGAATGAATATTCGCCCTTCGGCCGATGGCGCAATGAGTATTCGTGCACAGCAGGTGCAAATCGGCGAGCGCATATTCAAGACGTTTGCGTTTGATTGCACAAAAATTCAAGTCGCGCGAAATATCATCGACTGTCCGTCGGCAAACCTGGTGGCAGGGAGTGAATCGGCGGCGGGAACGTTCCGCGCGGATGTGGCTAACCAGCAGGTTGATTTCCGTCTTGCTCCAAATACCACCGAACGCGTTATCGGCAGAGTCAATTTCAATGGGGCGGAGTGGAATTCAAGCGTGGAAATCTCCGCGGTCGACATTAAGCGTCTGGCGCCTTTTCTGCCTGCGACTGCGCCGCAATTAACTAACGGCAGCGTTGGCGGCACGCTCGTCATCGGCGCAAGTGAATCGACCTTGCGCATCGAGCCTGATCTTGTCTTTAGCAACCTGTTTTTTTCCGACAAAGACGGCTTGCGCGCGGGCGAAAAAATCAACACAGCCGTCAAAGGCGCGGCCACCAGAACGGCCAACGGCTGGCGCTGGAGTGCCGATGTGGATTACCGTAGCGGGGAAGCCTTGTGGACGCCACTGTATTTTGAAAAAGGCGGGCATAAAATAAGCGCGTCGGGCAGCCTTGACGACAAGGCGTTCCGCGTCGATAGCGCAACTTTGCAAATGACTGACATAGGTGCCGCCAGCATCAGCCTCGGCTGGGATCGGACCACCGAAAAACTGGCAGACTTTCGCATTGACGGCAAGGGCATTCAACTCGATTCGTTATACAGGGTCCTGCTCAAGCCATTTTTGGAAAAAACGCCATTTAATGTGCTCAACGTAAAGGGCGCCGGGGACATCGCCTGGCTTCAGGCAAACGGGGAAACGCGCGTATTCGATTTAAGTCTGCGCAACGCGCAATTTGACGATGCGAACAACCGTTTTGCCGTCAGCGCGCTTCAGCTTGAAATACCATGGAAGTCTGACGAAAAGCGTCAAGCGCGAATTCGCTTTGCATCAGCCAAAGTACTCAACGTGCCGCTCGGAACCGTCGACACGTCGGTTGATATGCATGGCTATGACTTCAGCCTGCCTCGCCTTATTTTGCCGATACTCGACGGCAAGCTGGAAATAAAGGATTTCAAGGCATCGCAAGTCAACGGTGAATGGATGTGGAAATTTGCCGGTGGCCTTTCCCCGACGTCGCTGGCAGACCTGACCAAATCGATGAAGTTGCCGGAGTTGCGAGGAAATATTTCCGGTGAGATCCCTGTCATCGAATACGCTAAACACGATATAAAAATGAATGGTGCGCTGGTCATGCAGTTACTCGACGGCTTCGCCATCATCAAGGACGTCGCGTTATACCGTGCGCTGAGCGATGCTCCGCAGTTTACCGCTGACGTCGATGCGCGCAATCTGGATCTCGCGTTGATGACCGACGCATTTTCATTCGGCAAAATGCAGGGCAGGGTTGATTTGCGCATAGTCGGCATGGAACTGGTCAACTGGAAGCCGGTGCGCATGGATGCGAGTATCATGAGCAGCCCCGGCAATTACGCGAAAAAAATCAGCCAGCAGGCAGTACAGAATATCTCCGCCCTGGGTGGCGCCGGCGCGGCGGCTGCCATCCAGCGCAGCTTTCTCGGATTTTTTGAACAGTTCGGCTACGAAAAACTGGGGCTCACCTGCAAGCTGTATGACAATATATGCGACATGGGCGGCATTGAGAGTACACCGCAAGGCTACGTAATCGTTAAAGGGGGTGGGATTCCGGCTATCACCGTGTTGGGCTACAATCGCACAGTCGGTTGGCAGGAGTTACTGGATCGCCTGGCGCGTATCACCAAAGAGAATGCCGCGCCGGTGATCAAATAGCCGGTTTTCAATGCAGGTTCATTATCAGGAGCAGTTATGCAAAAAAAACTTTTTCGACTCGCGCCCGGCGCAGCATTGCTGCTGGTTCTCGGCGCCTGCGTGACCATCAATATTTATTTTCCCGCGGCGGCGGCAGAAAAAGCTGCGGATAAAATCATCGACGAAGTTTGGCAATTGAAGCAGGGCGAGAAAAAGCCTGAAGTCCCCGCTGCGCAACCCAAATAACCTTTTAGCATTTCCAGGAGCTCTAAATGAATTCTTTTTTTAAACTGATATTTTTATTTTTGCTGGCGTTACCGGCCTACGCGCAGCAAGCCGACATTGAAGTCAATACTCCGGCAATTGCTGCACTTAAAGCCGCGATGCAGGCGCGCCATAACGCCCTCGCGCCTCTGTACACGAGCGGCGCGGTCGGCCTGACCAAAGATGGCTTGGTCGCCATGCGCGAAGCGTCTGGGGTTCCTTTGGCGCAGCGTACCGCTGCCGCGTCGGCGATTGCGGACGAAAATAAAGATCGCGCTGCGCTGTACAAGGAGATTGCCAGCGCCAACAAGCATCCCGAATGGGAAGCTGAAGTGCGCAGTACATTCGCATCGCGCTGGATATCGAAAGCGCAGAGCGGTTGGTATTACCAGAATGCGTCGGGGGAGTGGACGAAAAAGTGATCAACCTTTTGTCATATAAGTAATTGATTTTAATGAAATAATTTTCAATATGATAATAAGAAACGCCCGTGACGCCGACCCTGGTTTTTGACATCGAAACCATTCCCGACGTCGCGGGCTTGCGTAAGTTACACCAACTCGGGTCCGCATTGAGCGACCACGACGTCGCGGAGTTTGCGTTTCAGCGCCGGCGCCAGCAAACCGGCGGAGATTTCCTGCAGCTGCATTTGCATCGCGTCGTTGCGATATCGTGTGCACTGCGTGCCGGCAGCGAATTCAAAGTATGGAGCTTGGGTTCGGCGCAGGACGACGAAGCGACGCTGATTCAACGCTTTTTTGACGGCATTGAAAAATATACCCCGCAGCTGGTGTCGTGGAACGGCGGCGGTTTCGATTTGCCGGTACTGCATTATCGCGGCCTCATCAACGGTGTCAACGCGCCGCGCTATTGGGACATGGGCGAGGACGACCGAGAGTTCAAATGGAATAACTACATCAGCCGCTACCACTCACGCCACCTCGACTTGATGGACTTGCTGGCGATGTACCAGCCGCGCGCCAATGCGCCGCTCGACGATCTCGCACAACTCATGGGGCTGCCCGGCAAACTGGGTATGGACGGCAGCAAAGTGTGGGAAGCGTTTCAGGCAGGCGAGATTGCGGCCATCAGAAATTATTGTGAAACCGATGTAGTAAATACTTATCTGGTGTTTCTAAGCTTCCAGAAAATGCGCGGCGTGTTTTCAGAGGAGCAATATCAGCGGGAGATGGAATTGGTAAAGCTGACGCTGGCGAAATCTGCCGAACTTCACTGGAAGGAGTTTCTCAGTCGATGGCCGGGTGCGGAGATTTAATTTATTCAGTAATCTGTGCAAGACCATCAAGCGCAAACAGTTAAGTGGTTTGTTTAGGAATAACCAACTTAACCAACGCATGAATGGTTTCATGACGGGCGCCAGGTTCCAATGCAGCGCAATAAGCATCATGGACCGCAGCATCGAATTTCTTTAGCCATATCAGCGATTTCTTTGGGCCCTGACACCAAAGGCCGCGGATATGAAAGTAGTCTTCCAGTAAGGCCGTAAGCAGCCATACTCTTCGATAGTTTGCTTCAACGTCACCGTATTTCATTCTCTCGGCCATTTTCAGCGCCCACACCTTGCGCGCTTCAATTTCGTCCGCCGGTAGGGCCTTTGGCCCAATGCGAAACAGATGTTCCAATTGATGCAGAAAGTTTTCCGCGTCAGTTTCACGCTGCAGCACTATTTTGCTGCCCCTTAGTTTTAGATGTTCTTCTATCGGATTAAGCAGTTCCGATTCCGGGTAGATAAAGGTATCCAGGAACATGCCTTCTACCACCCGTGCATCGCGGATCGTTTTTTCAACAGGCGCAAACGCGGCGATGTCATAGTCGCTGTCAGGTCGCGCGCTTCCATTGGCGCGGGAGCCATAAAGCAGTATCGTGTGCACGGCGTGGGCGGAAACCAGTTCTTTGCAAGCACGGTCCAAAAATAAATCAGAGTTCATTTAGATTTTTATCAATATCGGTCGATAACAAACCGTACACCGCTAAGTCATTATGGTGGTCGTAAACAAACTCCTTTTGTCGTAACACGCCTTCCATAGTAAAACCAAGTCGCTCAGGAATCGCGCGGCTTTTTTTGTTTTCCACGGCGCAATGAATTTCCACGCGGTTTAACTTTCGCGTCACCAGTGCATCGTCGACTAATTTAGCGCAAGCCTTGGTCATAATTCCGTGGCCTTGAAATTTTTCTGCCAGCCAATAGCCGATAGAAGTACTTCGATTGGTTTTATCCATAAAATGATAACCGATGATTCCCACTAGTTCGCCGCGCAGCCAAATGCCGAATGTAGGCGCATCATTTTTTTGAGCCTGCTCCGAGGTGTTTTGAATAAACCAGCGCGTATTTTCTAATTTGGTATTTTGATCCAACCACGGTAACCAAGCACGCAAGTAGTTGCGGTTAGCATCCGTCAATTGGAATAGTGACTCGGCATCTTTCTCGTACAATTCGCGTAAAGTAATCTCGTCATTGATCAATAGTAAGTTCATGATTATATTAATCTTTTTCTATTGCAAGTTTACTCGACAATGACACCTTCAAGATTTTCTTTGGACTTGGGATAGCGCATTTTCTGGGCCTGCAGGGTTTGCACCAGGATAGATGCAATAACAATATTCCGGTTGGTGTTGGAGTCGGCGGGTATGACATACCAGGGTGCGTAATCGGTGCTGGTGGCTGATAGCGCCGCTTCATAGGCGCGCATGTATTCCGGCCATAATTTGCGTTCTTCCAAATCGCCTAAACGAAATTTCCATTGCTTAGTCGGGTCGGCGAGGCGTTCTTCCAGGCGTTTCTTCTGCTCGTCTTTGGAAATATATAAAAAACATTTGATCATAATGGTGCCGGTTTCAGCCAGCATTTTTTCGAAAGCGTTGATTTGTTCATAGCGGCGTTTGCATTCATCGGGCGCAATCCAATTGTGTACGCGGACAATGAGCACATCTTCATAATGGCTGCGATTGAATATGGCAATTTCACCTTTGCCAGGGACGACATTGTGTACGCGCCAAAGATAATCATGCGCCAATTCATCCGGCGTAGGCGCTTTGAAATTGGCGACATACACGCCTTGCGGATCGACATACTCGAATACCTTGCGGATGGTGCCGTCTTTGCCCGAGGCATCCATGCCCTGCAGCACTAAAATAATTTTACGTTTTTGTTCGGCGCTGAGCAGGTCTTGTAGTGAGTCGAGCTCATGGCCCAAATTCTCCAGCAACTCCGCATCTTTTTTCTTGCTGCCACTGCGGGCGCTTTTATCGCCTGGGTTGATTTGGGACAATTTGACTTTGCTACCGGGCCGCACGCGATAATTATCAATATTCATACTATCCCTTTAGTAGTTAAAGTAATTTACCGATTTGAATGCGTAGCTTTTCTACGGTGGAGATAAAATTCTCTAACCGCTCTTTCTCCTGCGCAACCACGGCAGGCGGCGCACGATCGACAAAGCCTGCATTGCCTAGTTTGGTTTGCGCTTGGGTAATTTGAATATCAAGGCGCGCAATTTCTTTTTGCAGACGTTCGCGTTCGGCGGCTTTGTCGATTTCCACTTTCAGCATGAGCTTGAAATTGCCGGCGATAGCAACCGGGGCATCGTCGTCAGGCAATTCGTTCACGATTTGGCTGCCGCTTAGCTTGGCCAGCGATTCGATGTAGGGCAAGAAATTATTCAAGGTCACTGCATCGCCGGAGGCGAACAGCGGGACTTTGGTCGAAGGCGATATATTCATTTCCCCGCGCAGATTACGACAGGCGTTGACCAGTTCTTTTAGTTGCTCAATACGCTCTTCGGCGATGGTGTCGATTTTTTCCGGCCGCGCAATCGGGTAGGGTTGCAGCATGATGCTGTCGCCTTTTTTACCTGCCAGCGGCGCGACTTTTTGCCATAGCTCTTCGGTGATGTAGGGAATCACCGGATGGGCCAGGCGCAAGATGGTTTCCAGTACACGGACCAAGGTGTAACGCGTCGCGCGTTGCTCCGCTTCGCTGCCCGTCGCCATTTGCACTTTGGCCAGCTCAAGATACCAATCGCAATATTCATCCCACACCAATTCGTACAGCGTACGCGCCGCCATGTCGAAACGGTATTCGTTGAAATTTTTCGCAATGTCTTGTTCCGCGCGTTGCAGTTTGCTGACTATCCAACGATCGGCATAAGAGGGCGAGCGAGGCAACTTATCATCTTGTCCGCAATCTTTGCCTTCGGTGTTCATCAACACAAAGCGCGTGGCATTCCACAGTTTGTTGCAGAAGTTACGATAGCCTTCGCAACGCTGCAAATCGAATTTGATGTCGCGTCCGTGCGATGCGAGGCTGGCAAAAGTAAAACGCAACGCGTCGGTACCAAAGGCGGGGATGCCGGAAGGAAATTGCGCACGGGTTTTTTTTGCAATGCTTTCGGCCTGCTTCGGGTTCATCAGGCCCTGCGTGCGCTTCAGCACCAGAGCATCAAGATCGATGCCGTCGATGAGGTCAATCGGGTCGAGCACGTTTCCCTTCGACTTGCTCATCTTCTGTCCTTCCGCATCGCGGATCAGGCCGGTGACATATACTTCTTTGAATGGCACTTTTCCGGTGAAGTGCAATGTCATCATCACCATGCGTGCGACCCAGAAGAAAATAATGTCGAACCCCGTCATCAAGACGGAAGTAGGTAAGTAATTGTTTAAATGAAAGTTTTCCTCAGGCCAGTCAAGTGTGGAAAATGGCCATAATGCCGACGAAAACCAGGTGTCGAGTACGTCCTCGTCCTGCGTCAGTCTGATATTCTGCAAATGCGGTTCGAAATACTGCTTGCGGTCTTCGACCCTGACCTTGAGCCATTCGGTGTCCGTCGCGAGGACGGGGTGGGCAAATAGTCCTGCAGCCGGGTTGGCCAGCGAGTCGATCTCGCGCTGGATTTGTTCGCGCGCCTTGCTCAAGGCTTCCTGTTCATCGTGCGCAACGAAAATTCTTCCATGCTGGTCATACCACGCCGGAATTCGATGTCCCCACCACAGCTGGCGCGAAATGCACCAATCCTGAATATTATTCAACCATTGGTTATAGGTGGTGGCCCAGTTTTCCGGCACGAATTTGATGTTGCCGTTGGCGACAGCCGCCAGTCCGCTTTTTGCCATTCCATCCATTTTCACAAACCATTGGTCCGTGAGCATGGGTTCGATCACCGCGCCGGAGCGATCGCCGCGCGGCACTTTGAGTTTGTGCTTTTCCGTTTTTTCCAGCAAGCCGTGCGCATCGAGGTCATCGACAATCTGCTTGCGTGCATCGAAACGGTCAAGGCCGCGATATTTCGCCGGCGCCTGCTCGTTTATTTCGGCGCGCAGCGTAAGGATGCTGATCTGTGGAAGCTTGTGCCGCTGTCCGACCGCATAGTCATTAAAGTCATGCGCAGGTGTCACCTTCACGCAACCCGTGCCGAATTCTCTATCGACGTAGTCATCGGCGATGATCGGAATCTCGCGCTCACAGAGCGGCAGATTAACTTTTTTGCCGATCAAATGCTGGTAGCGCTCGTCGTCAGGATGCACCATGACGGCGACGTCGCCGAGCATGGTTTCCGGGCGCGTGGTGGCGACAGTCAGGTGGGTCAATCCGCTCTTGGTGTCCTTCTCTATCAGTGGATAACGGATGTGCCAGAGAAAACCGTCTTCCTCGTCCTGCGTCACTTCGAGGTCGGAAACCGCCGTGCCCAATACCGGGTCCCAATTCACCAGTCGCTTGCCGCGATAAATCAGTCCCTGCTCATGTAGCTTCACGAATACATCGGTGACGGTTCTGGACAAGCCTTCATCCATCGTAAATCTTTCGCGCGACCAATCGGGCGAGGTGCCGAGGCGGCGCATCTGGCGCGTAATGGTTGCGCCGGATTCAGCTTTCCACTCCCAAACCTTTTCGAGGAATTTTTCGCGGCCTAAATCATGGCGGGAAATTTTTTGCGCATCGAGTTGGCGCTCGACCACGATTTGGGTCGCGATGCCCGCATGATCGGTGCCCGGCTGCCATAAAGTATTATCGCCGCTCATGCGGTGGTAGCGGGTGAGGGCGTCCATCAGCGTGTGTTGGAAGGCGTGGCCCATATGCAACGTGCCGGTGACGTTCGGCGGCGGCAGCATGATGCAGTAAGCTGGTTTACCCGGTATTTCGCCAGCCTTGAAATAACCGCGTGCTTCCCATAACGGATACCAGTGGGCCTCAATCGCCTGAGGCTCGTAACTTTTTGCCAGTTCCATTTTGTGTTCTTCTGATGCCGGCTGCTTCGATCCGGAGGGTAAAAACGAATAAACGATTATAGCGGATTAGGCAGGTAGGATTATTGTGTCTGTTTTGTCGCCCGAGTCACCGATGCGGCCGCTTCCGCGCTCAGCGCGTCGGTGACGGCAATGGTGATACTGTCGGAAATTTCCTGTTTCAGTTCGGCCAGCGCAGTGACGATGGACTCATTGACATAGACGTCTATCTTATTCAGCAATTTTTCCTGAATCGGGCCACTTAATTGCGGCTCAATGTTTCGCATGACATGCTCCTGCACCTCGCGCGCGATGGCGCGTATGCGCTCGTCACTGAGCGCGGAAAAATGCAATTCGGTCGGAAACGGTTCGTCGGCGTCAGGTAGCGCCGCTGTTGTGTAAACCGGCTTTAGTCCGCCGTCATCGAGAATATCGGTGAGAACCGGAATATCGTCGTATTGATTTTCACTGGAAGCCGGCGTTCCGCGATTTTTATTCATCAATGCCTCGAGTTTATCGATCAGGGAATCGTCTTCGCTCATTTACAATCAGGCCATTTTTTTGGACAAGTCATGCGATGTAATCGAATAACCGCGGTCTTTGTAAAATTTATATCGGGCGCGTGCTGCGGCGCTATCGGCAGGATCTGTGCTGACAATTTCGATCACGCGCTGGTAGCGGCTGAAAAAAGGTTGCACTTCATCATGCAGGTTGAGCAATACGTCGTCGAAAGCAAGTTTGTCCGGGTCGCACGAAATGACGATCGGCGTTTCCGTGGCGAGCGGATGTTCTGCGTCGCAATGCGGCATGAAGCCGACCGCGGGGATGGTCCACAACAGCCGGTCTATTTTTGCCGCCGCCGATTCGTCCTGGGCGAACACCAGCATTTTCCGCTTGCTGCGCAGCACCTTGCTGCTGATTTCGCACGCCGTGTGGAATTTATTTTCCACGTGGGTATAAAAAAGTATTTCGGTCACGCCTGCTTTTCCGACTGATTGATCAGATAACGAGTCAGCAACGGAACCGGCCGACCGGTTCCGCCTTTCTGCGCGCCGGATTTCCATGCAGTGCCGGCGATATCCAAGTGTGCCCAATGATATTTTTTGGTGTAACGCGAAAGGAAACATGCAGCGGTAATGCTGCCGCCAGCGCGACCGCCGATGTTCGCCATGTCGGCAAAATTACTGCGCAGTGAGTCCTGATACTCATCCCATAGCGGCATGTGCCAGGCGCGGTCCTGCGAATATTCGCCGGCGGAGAGCAGCTCTCGCGCCAGACTGTCCTGATTTGCATACAGACCGCTTGCCACATGGCCGAGTGCAATGACGCAGGCGCCGGTAAGGGTCGCGATATCGACCACCGCGGCCGGCTCGTAGCGTTCGGCGTAAGTCAACGCGTCGCACAAGATCAGCCGGCCTTCGGCGTCGGTGTTCAGAATTTCGATGGTTTGTCCCGACATGCTGGTGACGACATCGCCAGGCCGCGTCGCCAATCCGTCGGGCATATTCTCGCAGGCCGGGATGATGCCGACGAGGTTGATCGGTAGTTTCAATTCAGCGACCGCCTGAACAGTGCCGAGCACGCTCGCCGCGCCGCACATGTCGTATTTCATTTCGTCCATTTCCGCGCCGGGCTTGAGCGAAATGCCGCCAGTATCGAAGGTAATGCCTTTGCCGACCAGCACGTAAGGCTTATCTTTCTTGCCGCCGCCGCTATATTCGAGACAGATCAGTTTCGGCGGCTGTCGGCTGCCGTTGGTGACCGAAAGAAACGAACCCATGCCGAGCTTTTCCATTTCATCGCGATCGAGTATTTTCGCTTTCAGCCCATGCTCCTTGGCGATGCTTTTCGCCTGATCGGCGAGGTAAGCCGGCGTGCAAATATTTGGCGGCAGGTTGCCGAGGTCTTTTGCCAGATTCATCCCGCGTGCAATCGCGAGGCCTTGCGCAATCGCCTGTTCGCCGGCGCGCAATTCGGTGCGGCTGGCGACTTCAATCGTCAATTTATGCAACGGACGGCGCACCTCTTCGCTTTTGCTTTTCATACGGTCGAAACGGTATACCGCTTCCATCGCCATGGTCACAACCTGTTCGACTTTCCACGCCGCGTCGCGCTTGGGTACGGGCAATTCGCTCAGGTAAAGCGACGCTTCAAGTGACCCGGTTTCGTTGAGAGTTTTAACGGCGGCAGAAATGGCCGTACGATATTGCTGGTCGTGAAAATCGCGTTTGCGGCCGAGGCCGACCAGCATGACGCGGTCGCATTGCAGGTTAGGCACTCTATGCAGAATCAGCGTGCTGCCAAGCTTGCCTTCCATGTCACCGCGACGGATGATGTCGGAAATATAACCTTTGGACGCCTTATCCAGTGCCTCCGCCGATTCCGAAAGCGTGCGCGGCATGAATACACCGACTACGACGCATGCACCATGTTGTTTCTCTGGATGGCCGCTTTTTATGCTAAATTCCATTAATGAATCCTTTCGAGGCAACGATGACTTTTCACAATGGCATGATTATCGCCACTTTGCGCGGCAAAAGTCAAAAAGTCCGGAATATTAATTGATTTTTCCCTGAAATGATTTTTTCCCGCTCACTGGTTCGCGAATTCACTACCCTGGCCTTCGGGGTCGCCGTCGTGCTGCTGACGATCGCGACGACGGCTGTGTTGATTCGCCTTCTGGCGCAGGCGGCGTCGGGCATTCTGACACCCGACACCGTGATCGCTTTTCTCGGCTTTTCCGTGCTTAATTATCTGCCGCTGGTATTATCGATGACGGTCTATTTTGCCGTGCTGATGACGCTGATACGCAGCTATAAAGACAGCGAGATGGCGGTGTGGGCCAGTTCCGGCCTGGGGTTGAATGCATGGTTGAAGCCGGTTTTATATTTCGCATTGCCGGTGGCGCTGCTGGTTGGAGGGCTGAGTTTTTATCTTGCCCCATGGGCACAGCGCATGAGCGCCGACTACCAGCGAAAAATCGACACGCGTGACGATGTGTCGGCGATCACGCCGGGTATTTTTTATGAATCGCGTTATGCCGATCGGGTGATATTCGTCGACAAGCTTTCCGAAGATTCCTCGTCTATCAACAATGTCTTTTCGCAAAGCCTGCAAAACCAGAAACTCGGTATTGTCGTGGCGCAAAAGGGCATTCAAAGCAGCGATAAAGAGGGTCAGCGCTTCCTTGTGCTGAGCAATGGTCGCCGCTACGAAGGCACGCCCGGCCGGGCGGATTACAAAGTAATTGATTTCGGCAGCTACAGCATGCGTATCGAGCCGCGCATCCTAGCTCCTTATATCCCGCCGGCCAAGGCATTGCCGTTCGAATCGTTGACGCAGAACATGACGCCGGAAAATGCGAGCGAATTGCATTGGCGCATGAGCCTGCCGGTGAGCGTACTGTTACTCGCCGTTGCGGCCATCCCGCTCAGCTACACCAACCCGCGCAGCGGAAAATCGTGGAACCTTATCATCGCACTGCTGGTATTTTTTATTTATTACAACTTCATCAACATTTTTCAGGCATGGACCATGCAGGAGAAAATTCCGGCGGCAATCGGTATCTGGCCGGTTCATGCTGCGATGTTGGTCGTTGTCATGGGCCTGTTTGCCTGGCGCAGCCGCGAATCGCTGATGCAAATATTTCGCCGGCACGCGCTTAAAAGCGCCTAGCGATTTAATTGCCAGCGACTGCCCGCTGGTTTATGATGTGCGGCCTTCAAGAGTGCTTTGTTACTCGCACAATGCGCCGCCGGGCGTATTCAATAACAGATTCGGAGAGGTGGATGAGCGGTTTAAGTCGCACGCCTGGAAAGCGTGTGTAGGTTCATAGCCTACCGCGGGTTCGAATCCCGCCCTCTCCGCCATAAATAAAAATGCCCCCGTGTGGGGTGTTTTTATTTGTGGTGCAGTCGGTGTGTGGACGAAACCGCACCGGGTTCGACTAAGCGAGCAAGCTCGCTTGGACATTCGCCCGCCTGCGCGGGCGAATGGTCTTGCGCCGCAGGCGGCGAAAGATGGCTGGGTCGCCTAACGGCGAGGCAGTCACAATCCCGCCCTCTCCGCCACAAATAAAAATTCCACCGTGTGGGGTGTTTTTATTCGAATTTCTCCCAATACGTAACTATTTGATTTTATTGAATTATTAATCGAACGCTAATTCGTGATTTCTGCCAGGCATAGGTCAAATGCCTCGAGCAATTCACTTATATTTGCAGAGGTGGTCTCAGCGCATACAAGCATCATGTTGTGAAACGGCGTAATCAGAATTCCACGATTCAACAGATAAAGATGCAGCATTCGTTCGAGCGGATGATCGAACATGTTTGCCGCTTCCGTCCCGTTGGTCGGCGGTTTGCTTGAAAATTGAAATTCCACGCGCGCTCCAACTTGCGTGACGCACCAGGGCAGAGAATATTTCGCGATGACATCACGCAAGCCGCCTGCCAGCTTTTCTGCAAGAACAAACATCTGCGCATACGCCGCGTCGGTCATCACATGTTCGAGCGTGGCGCGCATGGCGCTTACCGCCAGCATGTTGGCGCTGAGGGTGGTGCCGATGCCGGAGTGACCTGGCGCTGCGCGTTGTTTCGCCGTTTGCGCGCGCTCCGCCAGCGAAGCGTTGAAGCCGTAGACTGCGCAAGGCACGCCGCCGCCGATAGGTTTGCCGATGACGATTGCATCGGCATCGATTCGATTGGCGCGGGCATAGCCGCCGGGACCGCTGCTGATGGTGTGGGTTTCGTCCATCACCAACATGGTGTTGTGGCGGCGAATGATTTGCTGTGCCGCTTCCCAGAACCCGGCTTGCGGCAGCACCATGCCGATGTTGGTCATTACCGGCTCGGCAATCACGCAGGCAATGTCATCTTTTGCTAAGGCTGTTTCCAGCGCGGCGAGGTCGTTGAATTCAATCACTACCGTATGTTGTGTCAGGTCGTACACCTGGCCCAAAAGGCTGTCGCGTTGTTGCGGCTGGCCGTCGACGAGATCGACAAAAACATCGTCGACGGTGCCGTGGTAGCAGCCATTGAATACCAGAATCTTTTTACGCTGCGTGGCCGCGCGCACCCAGCGCAAAACAAAACGATTGGCATCGGTTGCCGTCATGGCGAACTGCCAAAACGGCAGGCCAAAGCGACGTGCGAGTTCTTCCGCCACCCACACGGCGTTCTCGGTTGGCAGCATGGTGGTGTAACCATTGCTGGCTTGTTCACGCAACGCGCTTGCGACCGGCGCGGGCGAGTGGCCGAACATCGCGCCGGTGTCGCCGAGACAAAAATCCGTCAGCGTATGGCCATCGACATCGGTGAGTGTCGCGCCGCTCGCGCTTTGCACATACAGATTAAACGGCGTGGACCAGTCGTTCATCCAATGCATCGGCACGCCGAACATCAGATGTTCTGTTGCGCGCTGTGAAAGTTTTTTCGATTGCGGATGTGCGGCGTCGAACGTGGCGCATTCCTGCGAGAAGAGTTGCTTGATTTTCTGACGGCTGATTTTATTCATGGGTTTCTCATGGGGTGCCTACGCCACGCAGCCATTCGGTATAAATGTGGCCGGCGACCTTTTGGCTGTGCGACATCCATTTTTCGGTTTCCTGGCGCATCATGTCGAACTGTTGCACGGTAGGTAATGTGCTCAACGCGCGCACTTCGATTTCTGCTACGGGATTCAACCAGCCGTCGATTTTTTCATGCGTCACTTCGCAATGAAATTGCATGCCTATATGTTTGCCCATGCTGAAGGTTTGGTTAGGGCAGAGCGGTGTGCTGGCGAGGTGTGTTGCTCCGGCAGGCAAACTGAAGCTTTCGTAATGCCAATGAAAAAAACGTAATGACGGATCGTGACCAAACCAACGCAAGGCTTCAGCATTACGTAGCGGCATAATTTCCGACCAACCGATAACCGGCTGCGGTAAATTTTTTACTTCGGCGCCTAAAGCTTTGGCCAGCATTTGTCCGCCAAGACAATGACCGATGATGGGTATGTCGTGTCGAAGTGCGTCGGCAATTAAGGCGTATACCTGCGGCATATAAGGCAATGGATCATTGGCACTCATCGAGCCACCTAGAACGCACAAGCCGCTGAACGTGTCGATACTTTTTGGTACCGCGTCGTCTTTGTGCATACAAAACACTTCATACGAAACATTTTGTGCGGACAAGTAGTCCGTAAAAAATGCCGGCGCGTCGTCTGCTTTGAATTGAATAATGGCGATAGATTTTGTTAAATTATTCATTATAATCAAATGGTTATAATATTATGTGGAATCCGGTTCAGTGGCAGTATAACGCGGCAAATTATCATCAATATGCAGCCACGCAATTCTACTAGAATCGAAATCATGAGACTGCGGCGGGAAATTTTCCGGGTGATCCAACGCCCCCACGCTTACTTCGGCGAATTGCGGATTCACGCGATCGCGATATTCGATTTGCGTACCGCAACTGGAACAAAAACGCCGCTCGCCCACCTCGCTGGAAAAATAAATCGCCGGTGTGCCGGACGTATAACGAAAATCACTGATATGAAAACAGGCAAACACCTGCACCGGCGCGCCAGATGCGCGTCGACAAATGGTGCAATGGCAATAACCCACGTCGATAGGTGGCGCGCTCGCCTCAAAGCGTAGTTTTCCGCAAGCGCAGCCGCCGGTAATCGGTAGCTTTGTCATAGACATACCTCGTTAAACGCAAAACGATAGATAGGCTTCCAACATCGCGCCATGTTAAACTTTTTTTACTGCTAACCACAACGATATGTAAGGCTATCTATGAGTAACCATGAATTCGCCTTTCTCAGCGCCGGGACCTATCTCAATGTGCCGGCGCGTGAGAACAAACCCTTTGGCGTAGCCGGTGTCGCGTACGACGGCGCCGTCACCAACCGTCCCGGAGCGCGTTTCGGTCCGGACGCGATTCGCCAGGCGAGCAAAATGTTGTGCGATTCGATTCATCCGCATTTCGATACCAGCCCACTTGATGCGCTGGCCGATTTCGGCGATTTGCGCTTGCCCAATACCAGCATCGATGGTATGCGCGCAGAATTGGAAAAACTCGCGCCTGCCTTAATCGCAAAACAACATATGTGCTGGCTCGGCGGGGATCATTCGATCACCTTGCCACTGTTGCGTGCTTACCGCAAACATTACGGCAAGCCGCTGGCGATCGTGGATTTCGACGCGCATTGCGATACCTGGAAAGATCATTTCGGCGAACCCTCAGGACACGGCACCTGGGTGTACGAAGCGATACAGGAAGAACTCATCGACCCAAAAGCCACGATACAAATCGGCATCCGCTCAGCAGGAACAAAGGAGGCGCGCGAATATGTGAACACCGTCGGCGGAAAAATTTATACCGCGCGCGATTTGCGCGGACTGGAAAGCCCGCAACAATTGTCCGGTGTAATCGCCGATATCCGGCAACGCATTGCCGCTGCAGGCAATCCGCCCGCGTATTTAACCTTTGACATTGATTGCCTCGACCCCGCGTTCGCGCCGGGAACCGGCACGCCGGAACCAGGCGGGCTTTCGACGGCGCAAGCCTTAACCCTGATGGAAGGTTTGCACACGATTCCGTTTGTCGGCATGGACTGCACCGAGGTATCGCCGCAATACGACCATGCCGAGCTGACCAGCAATGCAGCAAGCGTCATCGTGTGGACGTATCTATGCGGGCAGATTGCGCGGGAACAAAAAACATAAATTAAATCAAATACTTATAAATTATCATGATAGCATCCGAACTCGAACTGACACGTAAAAACTATTACCACCTCGGCGTACCGCGCGAACGCGAACACGCGCCACTTGCGGGCGAACAGCATGCCGATGTGTGCGTAGTCGGCGGCGGGCTCGCCGGGTTATCGGCGGCGCTGGAGCTTGCCGATCGCGGTTATCAAGTCATTGTGCTCGAAGGCGAGAAAATCGGCTGGGGCGCATCGGGGCGCAACGGCGGACAATCGCTTGCGGGCGTGGCGTGCGACAACAGCGTCATCGAAAAAGCGGCGGGCTTCGATATTGCCAAACACGTTTGGGATATTTCCCTCGAAGCGCTGGACCTGGTTCGATCGCGAATCAAGCAATACGACATCGCCTGCGATTACGTTGACGGCTACCTATCGCTGGCGGTCAATCAACGCAAAGCGAACGAGTTGCGGCAGTGGCATGACGATATTCAAACCCGCTATGCCTACAAACACGCCAAATGGATTGAACCGCACCAGATCAAGGAGTGGATCGACAGCCAGCGTTTTCATTCCGGCGTGCTGGACACCAACTCCG
Organism: Burkholderiales bacterium; assembly: GCA_049698095.1. Taxonomy (GTDB): domain Bacteria; phylum Pseudomonadota; class Gammaproteobacteria; order Burkholderiales; family JBEEJL01; genus JBEEJL01. Next base: position 5,869 of record JBAVXA010000202.1, on the reverse strand, counting down.
GACATTTGCACCCGCTGAAATACGTATACGGCATCGAAAAAGCCGCGCTGGCAAAGGGCGTAACAATACATGAGCAATCCCGTGTGACGCCCATCGAGCAGGGCGCACGCCCAAGGGTAGTGACAGAGAAAGGCGCAGTGACCTGCAATTTTGTCGTGCTCGCCGGAAACGTCTATCTGGCCGATACCATGCCGCAAGTCTCTGCGCGCATCATGCCGGTCGGCACTTACATTGTGGCGACGCAGCCGCTTGGCAAGGAACGCACCGATAATTTGATTAAAAATCGTGTCGCCGTGTGCGACACCAATTTCATCCTCGATTATTTCCGCGTCGCCGCCGATCATCGTTTATTGTTCGGCGGCAGAGTGAGTTACTCGACCATGACGCCGGTCAACATGGCGCAACGCATGAAGCAGCGAATTCTCGCGGTTTTTCCGCAACTCACCGACGCCGACATCGAATTCGCCTGGGGCGGCTTTGTCGATATCACCATGAACCGCGCACCCGACTTCGGCCGCATCGGCAACAACATTTATTATCTACAAGGCTTCAGCGGCCACGGCCTCGCTCTGACCGGCATGGCCGGCAAACTTGCCGCCGAAGCCATCGCCGGCCAAGCCGAACGATTCGACTGGTTCAACAAAATCCCCCACCACAATTTCCCCGGCGGAAAATTGTTGCGCACACCGATGCTGGTGATGGCGATGGCTTATTATCGGTTGAGAGATTTGGTTTAAAAATAATTTTTAATAATCAATTACGAATCCAAGCATGCCAACGATAATTTCTCATGCGATAGTACCGATTGCTCTTGGCTTAGGGCTAGGCAAGAACTTCATATCAACCCGACTGCTATGGGCCGGTGCGTTAGCGTCAATTCTTCCTGATTTTGATGTGGTGACATTCAGGATGGGAATCGATTATGCGCATGAGTTCGGACATCGAGGCGCTTCGCATTCATTAGTTTTTGCGCTTGGCTTGGCTATACTTGCCATTATTTTTTGCCGTCAACTGCGTGCTTCTCCATTAGCTGCTTTCGTTTTTATCTTGGTAGCAACTGCATCGCACGGGCTGCTTGATATGTTTACCAACGGCGGCCTTGGCGTATCTTTGTTTTGGCCATTTCACGAAGCAAGATTATTTTTTCCGACTCAAGTTATTGAGGTTTCCCCGTTAAGCGTGCGTCGTTTTTTTAGTTTAAGAGGAATGTCAGTCATCCTGTCTGAGCTAATTTGGGTTTGGCTACCGTGTTTTGTTGTGAGCATTTCGCTTTATTTCTGGCGTCGCAAGCGTAGCCTAGATGAAGCGTAGCGTAATTTGGAGAAATCTCCGTCACAACAGCGAGACCCGGATTACGCTACGCTTCATCTAGGCTACATTTCAAAAGAAAATTCCCTCATGCGCCAACCCGTCGAACTCGCCAAATCCTACCGCCTGCTAAACCACGGCCCCACGGTCATTGTCACCAGCGCGCACGCCGGCCGCAGCAATGTCATGGCGGCGGCGTGGTCTATGGCTTTAGATTTTGATCCGCCTAAAGTTACCGTGGTGATCGACAAAAATACGTTTACGCGTGAGCTGGTCGAGGCGTCGGGCGAATTTGCGTTGAATGTGCCGTGACGTGCGATTGCGCAGGCGACGCTGGCGGTGGGGTCGGTAAGTGCGCGCGATGTGGTTGATCAGAATAAATTCGTGGCGCTCGGTGTGAAAACTTTTGCCGCCGAGAAAATCGCCGCGCCGTTGGTGGAAGGCTGCGTCGCCTGGCTGGAGTGCAAAGTTCTGCGCGAGCCGCATAACGAAAAAACCTACGATCTCTTCATCGGCGAAGTCATCGCCGCCCGCGCCGATTCGCGTGTATTCTCCAACGGGCGCTGGCATTTCGGCGACGATCCGATGTTGCGGACGATTCACTACATCGCCGGCGGCACCTTCCTCAGCATCGGCGATGCGTTTGAAGCGATATAAAAGGGCCACGCCGTTACAAACCATCACCCGCTTTCATCAAAAGCCTGATGGTTTGCCTCCATCCTGACTTTTCAACAAGCTGGCTCTGCCCGACAATGTAATCTGGGGTAATGTCGTGGAACCCGTTATGCTGCGTCCATATTGCAACTTTGCAAGGAATCGTATGGAGCCCACATCGGAACTTCGTTTTTTGATCGTCTTTTCACTAGCCGGATCTTATGCATGCGTATGCTGCGCTGAAGAACTCGCCGCCACGCCTTATCGACCCAGTGTATCTGCCCCGGCTGCGCTATCGGCGCCCGGCTGGCTGGAAGTCGAAATGGGCGGTCAGCGATTGAAAGAGGGCGAGACGCGGCGCGATAGCCTGCCTTTCGCATTGAAGTTAGCATTCAGTCCGGATTGGGGCCTGCGCGTCGGTGGCGAAGCGAGCATTCGCGCACGCGCCGCCGATGGAAGCACTGTTTCAGGGTTCGGTGATACCAGCGTGATTGCAAAATATCGCCTGTCCATAGACGAAGCAAGCGCCTACGGTATTGAAGCGGGTTTCAAAAGCCCCACTGCACGCGATGAATTAGGTAGCGGAAAATCGGATACGTTATTTAATTTCATCTACAGCGCAGACGAGGGGAAATATCATCTTGATGTGAACCTGTCGCCAACCAGGCTTGGTCTGGTTGATGTGGGGCAAAGTCGCTGGCAAACCGGCTGGGCGGCTGCAATGTCGCGGTCACTGGATGAGAACTGGAGCGTCGTGGGAGAATTTTCGGGAACGCGGCAGCACGGCGCGCCATCCACTTCGCAATTTCTTGCGGTGGCGAGCTATGCTCCGAACAAGCGCACCGTGTTCGATGCAGGCATGACAAAGGGGCTGACGTCGAACGCAACGGATCTGAGCCTGTTTTTTGGCGTGACGTATTTGGCCGCACGCATCTGGTGACGCTGCCAATTTTCGTTTTTTGATTTCGTTGGGCGCGGTATAACCAAGAATAGAAAAGCGTTCCCGAGACCGTGCGAGGCAACACGCTGGAAATTGCGCTCGTTCTGTATTCATCCTAGTCCGGCTTTCACAACGTTCGCCAACAACCTTCCGTAAAAAACAATTTTTTCCGGCGGCACATAAGCGTAGCCAACGACCAGGCCTTTTTCGCGTTTGTCGGATAAATAATAGGTGGAGAGGGCGCGTACGCTGATGTCGTGCTCCGCAGCAGTCTCGGCCATTGCAACGTCGTCGGTGCCTGGCGGTAGTTGAATCACCAGGTGCAGCCCGGCCTCTGCGGGCGACAGTTTGATATTGTTGCCCAGCGCGCCGTATAAGGTTTTTTGCAGCAGCAATCTGCGCCGCCCGTAAATCAAGCGCATTTTGCGCAAGTGTGTAGCAAAATAGCCGAGCTCGATAAAATCCGCCAGCGCCGCCTGCAACATCAGTTGTCCGGGGCGCTGGAAATCGTACAGCGCGGTTTTGAACGCTTCGACCAGATCAGGCGGCACGACAATGTAGCCGATTTTCAACCCGGGATAGAGCACTTTGGCGAACGTGCCGAGGTAGAGTACGCGGTCGTGATGGTCCATTCCTTGCAACGACGCCAGCGGCCGGCCGGCGTAGCGGAATTCGCTGTCGTAATCGTCTTCGAGAATCCAAGCGTTGTTACGCGCGGCAAGCTCGAGCAACAGCCGTCGCCGTGCCAGGCTCATGACTACGCTTTTCGGATACTGGTGCGATGGCGTGAGATAAATCAAGCGCGGCGCTTTGTCGAGATCCTCCCGGCCGGGATTCATCCCTTCGTTATCGACCGGTACCGGGTGCAATCGCAATCCGTTTGCCTCCAGCGCACGCCGCGCGCCCCAGTAGCACGGGTCCTCCACCCAGGCAATATCCTGATGATCGGCCAGCAGATGGGAACAGAGATCCAGCGATTGCTGCGTTCCAGCCGTGATCAGGACCTGATCGACGGTAACGCGGACCGAGCGCGACACGCGCAGGTAGTCGGCGAGGGCCTGGCGCAACGGCAGGTGCCCGCCGGTTTGCCCGTAATCGAGCAACTCGGGCCGGCCGGCGCGCCAATATTTATTCTGCAATCGTTGCCACAGCTTGAACGGAAATGCCGAATAATCGGCATCCCCGGGCGCAAACGGTTGCACTTCGAACAGAGGGCCGCCCGCCACAGCGCTCATCGATTCGCCGCGTGAAGAGAGTTGGCGCGATAACTTGTTCGACGCGCTTGGGTCGGCGGCTTGCTGGGGAATGTTTTCTGCCGACGACTGTGCGAGTTGGTCGGGCAGGGTGTCGGCGATAAATGTCCCGCTGCCGGTCTGCGCGTTGACATATCCCTCAGCCAGCAATTGTTCGAATGCCGACAAAACCGTGTTGCGCGACAGCTTTAATTCCCGTGCCAAATCCCGCGTGGAAGGCAACTGGCTGCCGAACGGCAACTGGTGGCTCAAAATTGCGCCGCGAATGGCTTCGTAAAGACGTCGGTGCTGGGGTAACTTGGCGTGAAAATCAGTTCGCGAGATTTCGGTAAGCAGCAATTCAGAAACCGGTAATTTCACAATGGCTCCATAGATTTGGCTAAAGTGGTTCTTTCCAGCATACCAAAGTAAATCTATTGTGTTACATGTAAGTGCAAGATTTAATTGACTTTTTAGCTGCAGCGCAGCAAATGTGTCAGCACATCGATATATAATCAATTTAATCAATAAGATAGTTGCAAGTCGGATTTAGGTGGATTTTAATTTGGCCTTGTCGAAAAGCAAATATTGATAACTGAATGGAGCCGTTTATGTTGGTCGGTGTCACAAAAGAAATCAAGAATCATGAATATCGTGTTGGCTTGACGCCAGCCGGGGCAAAAGAGCTCGTCGCCCACGGACACGCCGTGCTGGTAGAAACCATGGCGGGTTCGGGCGTCGGTTTTGACGACGCGCAATACGTTTCGGCTGGCGCGCGCATTGCGCCAAATGCCGACGCGGTATTCGCTGAAGCCGAAATGGTGGTGAAGGTCAAGGAACCGCAAGCAGTTGAATGCAAAAAACTGCGGCCGGGGCAGGTGTTATTTACGTACTTGCATCTGGCGCCGGATCCGGAGCAAACCAAATTACTGATCGCGTCGGATGCGGTGGCGATTGCCTATGAAACCGTGACCGACGATCGCGGGGGTTTGCCGCTCCTCGCGCCGATGAGCGAAGTCGCGGGACGCATGGCGGTCCAGGCAGGCGCGCATTCGCTGGAAAAAGCGCAGGGCGGCGCCGGCGTATTATTGCCGGGCGTGCCGGGCGTTCCGCCGGCTAACGTGATGGTGCTCGGCGGCGGCGTGGTCGGCATCAATGCAGCGCGGGTTGCCATGGGTATCGGCGCGCAGGTAACGATTTTCGATGTGTCGCTGAATCGCCTGAAAGAACTCGATGCAATGTACGGCCCGCGCCTGATGACACAATATTCTTCTCAAGTCGCAATTAGCGCAGCGTTGGCCGAGGCCGATCTGGTCATCGGCGCGGTGCTGATTCCAGGCGCCGCAGCGCCGAAGCTGATTACCCGCGCCATGCTTAAACTGATGAAGCCGGGTTCGGTCATTGTCGACGTGGCGATCGATCAGGGAGGTTGCACCGAAACCAGCAAAGCCACCACGCACGAGAAGCCCACTTACGTCGTCGACAACGTCGTGCATTATTGCGTTGCCAATATGCCGGGCGGCGTCGCACGCACGTCCACCCTCGCGCTCACCAATGCGACATTGCCGTTCGTGCTGCAACTGGCGGACAAGGGCTACCGCAAGGCATTGGACGAAAACCGCCATTTGCGCAACGGTTTGAATATCCATCGCGGCAAAGTGACCTATGAAGCGGTCGCGCGCGATCTGGGGTATGCTTATGTGGAGAAGATTTGATTTTATATAAATCGGATTCG